>JAYUKJ010000921.1:0-7247 GCA_043764555.1 Saprospiraceae bacterium | reverse complement strand
TTACAACATGACGTTCAAATTTCTAAAAAAACCAACGAGCCGCATTTTCCTACTCGTCGCCGTCGGTTACTTGCTGATAACGGTCTATTTCACGGTTTGGAACTATCGGCGGCAATCTGAACAGTACGAAGAACGCAGTCTTTTTCGGCTTGAAGGCATTGCAAATTCCCTTGCTTTGCAAATAAACGGCGATGCCCATCAACGCGTCACGGCGCGTTATGCGGCAAAAGATGCCGTACTTTTCAATGCCCAAGACACGGATTATTTCCAAATTCACTACATTTTGCGCCGCAATTTTGAAGCAAATATGCTTGAAACGCCCACTTACACGATGATTTTTGATTCAACAAAACGGGTTTTTGAATTTGTGGCCACTTCCAATGAGACACCTTACTTTAGACATATTTACAATTCGTTTCATTCGATTCTGCAAGAGCAATATACTGAGGGGGGCAAAATTCCGATGTACATGGACCAATTTGGGATGTGGCTTACGGCGTTTGCACCGATTCGCGACAGCCGCGGGCGTCCCGTCGGCGTGGTGATGGTGGACGAAAGTTTTGATGCTTTTGCGCTCAAAGCGCGGAATTTGGCTTTGCGGAATTTGGCGATTGCTTTGTGCATCATTTTGCCCATTATTTTCTTTTTAATCTTGGCTTTGCGACGGCTTTTATTTCGAGAAGAAAAGATGAAAAAGCGCCTTGAAGACGCCTACGATACGAACCTTAAAATGAGTCAAGAATTGGCACAAAGCAACGATAAACTCACGGAAATAGACACTTTACGCAGAGAGATGATTGCTAATATATCGCATGATTTACGCACACCATTGACCAATTTATCGGGTTATTTGGAAACCCTTTTTATGCGGCGCCACACCATAAAAATGGACGAACGCGAACGTTTTTTGATGATTGCCCAAAGCGAATCCGTTCGCCTGAAAAAGATGATTGAAGACCTCTTTGAGTTATCAAAATTAGAATCAAACGCGATTACGCTCAACGTTGAGCCGTTCCCAATTGCCGAATTACTGCACGATGTGATGGCTAAATACGCCGTGATTTGCGCCGAAAAAGGAATAAACATTGAAACGAATATATCAGAAAATACGCCGTGGGTACGCGCCGATTTGAAATTAGTGGACCGCGTTTTTCAGAATTTATTGGACAATGCAGTGCGGCACAATGCGCCTTCAAAAATGGGTCTTGTTCATCAAAGTATTATTCGTTTGAATGTAGAAGTTATTGAACCTAAATTGGTTATACGCATTTCCAACACGTCTGAAACAATTGACCCTTCAGTATTACCGCATCTTTTTGACCGTTATTTCAAAACGTCCACCGAAGAAAATAGCACAGGATTGGGCTTGGCAATTGCGCAAAAAATTGTGCATTTGCACCAATGCCATATTAATGTGTCAAGCGAAGATGGTTGGACGGCTTTTCAGTTTGGTTTGCCACTTTATAAGTAAAAAATCGCATTTATACTGAGGGGGTCTATCTTTCCAAAAGCTCTTGGTAAAGCAAAAGCCGCCACACCGAATTTTATCGGACAGCGGTTTTTTGCATTTTATACCTCGCCGTATTTTTCCAAAATGCGTATCTTTGCCACACTTATCCAATTAATTTATCTATTAAATATCAAATTTAAATCATGCAAGAGAGCCACAAAAGGTTTAAAAAACTCATGGTTGCGAACCGCGGAGAAATCGCGATTCGCGTCCTTCGAGCAGCGACTGAGCTGAAAATTCCGACCGTAGCCATGTTCACTTACGAAGACCGCTACTCACTTCACCGCTACAAAGCCGACGAATCTTACCAAATTGGCGCCAATGACCAACCCTTAAAACCGTATTTGGACGTCGAAGAAATCCTCCGCGTGGCGAAGGAAAATGGTGTTGATGCCATTCATCCCGGCTACGGATTTTTGTCCGAAAACGTCACTTTTGCGCGCAGATGTGGCGAAGAAGGGATTGCTTTCGTTGGACCGTCGCCCGAAACTATGGAGCAATTGGGCGACAAAGTGGCGGCTAAAAACGTAGCTTTGGCGGCGGGTATTCCCATGATTCCCGATGCGCGTTTGGAAGCCTCGGATACTGAGGGGTCCCTTTTGGCGAAGGCCGAAGCGATTGGTTATCCTGTGATGGTCAAAGCGGTTGCGGGCGGCGGCGGGCGTGGAATGCGCGTGGTTCGCGAAGCCAAAGATTTGATGAAATTATACAAAGAGGCGAGCGGCGAAGCGATTACGGCGTTCGGCGATGGCACGTGTTTTTTTGAAAAATTTATTGAATACCCCAAGCACATCGAAGTGCAGATTTTGGGCGACCGACATGGCAATATTGTCCATCTTTTTGAACGCGATTGCTCCGTGCAACGGCGGTTTCAGAAGGTTGTGGAAGTGGCGCCGAGTCAAGGTTTGAAGCTCGAAACGCGTGAAAAACTCTACGAATATGCCAAAAAAATCTGTTCCCACGTCGGCTATTATTGCGCGGGAACGGTCGAATTTTTGGTGGATAGGCAGGAAAATATTTATTTTATCGAGGTCAATCCGCGCATTCAAGTGGAGCATACGATTACCGAAGAAATCACGGGCATTGACTTGGTGCGGGCGCAGATTTTGGTTTCCGAAGGCTACGCGTTGGACCATAAAGTGTTGAAGGTTTTTCCGCAAGAAGTCATTGAGTGTCAAGGTTTTGCGATTCAATGCCGCATCACGACCGAAGACCCTGCGAGTGGTTTTAAGCCTGATTACGGCACCCTTTTAGCCTATCGGTCACCGGGTGGTTTTGGCATTCGACTCGATGCTGGTTCGGCTTACGCGGGCGCTCAAATTTCGCCTTTTTTCGACTCGATGCTCGTGAAAGTCACGGCTTGGGGACGGACTTTTGAGGGCGCTTCCGACCGTTTGACGCGCGCATTGGCGGAATTTAGGATTCGTGGCGTGAAGACAAATATTGGCTTTATGGAGAATGTGTTGAAAGACGAAACCTTCCGAAAAGGCAAATGTACCGTCAATTTTATCGGCGACAATCCGCAGCTTTTGAAAATGCCACGCCGTCAAGACCGAGGAACGAAGTTGGTCAAATTTATCGCGGAAACCATCGTAAATGGCAATTCAGACGTGCCATTTGTTGATCAAAAGCGCAACAAGTTGTTTAGAAATCCTAAGGTTCCCGCTTTTTTAGCGTTAAAAAACGCTCAAAAAGCGGCTTATACTGAGGGGTCCCTTTCTGAATTGAAAATTAAAAATGAAGAATTAAAAATTGCTCCAAATACGACGTCGGACGTGGGATTTAATTCAGGTTTAAATAATGTGTCGATGTATCACAGTGCGATAAGCGCTTTCAAATCGGACGTTAACCTTAATAATTCTAAGAAAATAAATGCCGCGCAATCCTTCAACAACCCCGATTTTCCTAAGGGAACGCGCAATATTTTGAACGAACTCGGACCCGAACAATTTGCGCAATGGCTGAAAGCCGAAAAACGGATTCACTACACCGATACGACCTTTCGGGATGCGCATCAGTCGCTCCTCGCAACCCGCGTGCGGACGCAAGACATGAAGCAAATTGCGGAAAGTTACGCGTATCATTTCGGTGACAAATTATTTTCTTTAGAAATGTGGGGCGGCGCGACTTTCGACGTTTCGTTGCGCTTTTTGAAGGAATGTCCGTGGAAAAGGCTCGAAATACTGCGAAATCTGATGCCAAATGTCTTGTTTCAAATGCTACTCCGCGGCTCAAACGGCGTTGGTTACAAGGCTTATCCCGACAATTTAATCGAACATTTTATTGAGCAAGCTGCTGAAAAAGGCATAGATATTTTCCGCATTTTCGACTCTTTTAACAACGTAGAATCCATGCTAACGTCGATTCGCACCGTTCGGAACAACACCGACAGATTAGCGGAAGCGTGCATTTGTTACACGGGCGACATCATGGACGCGTCGCGTCCCAAATTTAATTTGGCGTATTATATCGAGATGGCGAAGCGCCTCGAAGGCGAAGGTGCGCATATTTTGGGCATCAAAGACATGGCGGGTTTGTTGAAGCCGTTTGGCGCTGAAGTCTTGATTGGGGAGTTGAAACAACACATTTCGATTCCTTTGCATTTGCACACGCACGACACGAGTTCGATTCAATCGGCCACTTATTTGAAGGCAATCGAAGCGGGCGTTGACGTGGTTGACGTGGCGATGGCGTCGGTTTCGGGATTGACTTCTCAGCCAAATTTTAATTCATTGGTGGCGATGATGCAAGGACATTCGCGTGAAAATTCGATGAATTTGCCGATTTTGAACGAATTTTCAAATTATTGGGAAGACGTTCGCGAGTTTTATTACCCCTTTGAAAGTGAACTCAAAGCGGGAACGGCGGAGGTTTACAGCCACGAAATCCCCGGTGGACAATACTCGAATTTGCGCCCGCAAGCGCGCTCTTTGGGCTTGGAAGCGCAGTTTGAAACGGTCAAAAGCAACTACCAAATCGTCAACAAAATGTTTGGCGACATCGTGAAAGTCACGCCGTCGTCGAAGGTTGTGGGCGACATGGCGCTGTTTATGACCGCTAATAATTTGACCGAAAACGACGTCATACTGAGGGGTCCTAATTTGGCATTTCCCGAATCGGTGAAAGAGATGATGCGCGGCGATTTGGGTCTGAATCCCGACGGTTTTCCCGCAAAAATTCAAAGCATCATCTTGCGCGGTGAAGCGCCGAACGCGCAAAACCCGAATGACTATTTGCCGCCGATTGATTTTGAGAAAGAAAAAGCGGTTTTTTACGAACGATTTGGCGAAAATGTCCACGATTTGGATTTTATCAGTTGGCAATTGTACCCAAAAGTCTTTGAAGATTTTAATACCCATTTTGAAGAATTTGGCGCCGTTCGACATTTGCCGACGCCGACATTTTTCTATGGATTGAAACACAACGAAGAGATTTTGGTCGAAATTCAACGTGGAAAGTCCATTTTAATCAAGTTTTTGAACGTAAGTGAGCCGAACGAAGCGGGCGAACGGACGGTATTTTTCCTGCTGAATGGTCAAACGCGCTCGATTGTCGTGAAGGATAAAAAAGTGGAAACGAAGGTTGCGAAGCATAAAAAAGTCGCGTCAAAATTTGACATTGGCGCGCCGTTGCAAGGTTCCGTGAGCCGAATTATGGTAAAAGAAGGTGATTTGGTCACGTCAAACACGCCGTTATTTATCATCGAAGCGATGAAAATGGAATCCACAATTACGTCGCCGATGTCGGGCAAAGTGAAAAAAATTCATTTGGCCGAACGGACTTTGGTGACGCAAGACGATTTAATTGTTGAGTTGGAAGCGTAATTTGGGCAACATACTGAGGGGTCTATTTTTTTCATAACACCTTTAAAATCATGTATTTGCAAGGCGTTATTTATAGACTTATACCCCTCAGTATTTTACATATTTTTATGTATTTTTACATATTTTTACATAAAAAAGCCGCATTTGACAACTCAAACGCGGCTTTTTTACGTAAAAATGATAAAAACTTAGAATTCAGCGTTCCCGGGATAACGTGGAAAAGGAATCACATCACGAATGTTCGTCATGCCCGTAATGAACAACATCATGCGCTCGAAGCCTAAACCAAAACCCGCGTGCGGGCAAGTGCCGAAGCGGCGGGTGTCCAAAAACCAGAACATTTCCTTTTCGGGAATGTGCATTTCCTGCATCCGTTGCGCGAGTTTGTCGAGGCGTTCTTCGCGTTGCGAGCCGCCAATAATTTCACCCACGTAAGGGAACAAAACGTCCATTGCCGCCACCGTTTTGCCGTCTTCATTCTGACGCATATAAAACGCCTTAATGTCTTTCGGATAATTGATGAGAATGACGGGTTTTTTGAAGTGTTTTTCCACCAAATACCGCTCGTGTTCTTTTTGCAAATCAATCCCCCAATCCACGGGGAACTTAAATTGACCTTTTTTGTAAGGCTTTGAGTCCTTCAAAATGTCAATTGCTTGCGTGTAATCCAAACGCTCAAACGGGTTTGCCAAAACAAATTCCAGTTTTTCAATCAATCCCAAATCTTGACGCTCGGCTTGCGGCTTTTCTTTTTCCTCATTTGCAAAACGTTCGGCTAAGAATTGAAGGTCTTCGCGGCAGTTATCCAAAGCGTATTTGGTGCAATATTTCAACATCTCTTCCGCCAAATCCATGTTGTCCGTCAAATCAGCAAACGCCACTTCGGGTTCAATCATCCAAAACTCGGCTAAATGGTACGGCGTATTCGAGTTTTCCGCGCGGAAAGTCGGTCCAAATGTGTAAACTTTGCTTAAACCCATCGCAAACAACTCGCCTTCCAACTGTCCCGAAACGGTCAAATTGGCGGGGCGTTCGAAGAAATCTTTTGAATAATCCACTTCTCCCGTTTCAGTACGCGGCGGTTTTTCCATGTCCAAAGTCGTTACGTGGAACATTTCGCCCGCGCCTTCGGCGTCGCTCGCCGTGATAATCGGCGAATGCAAATTGAAAAAACCTTTGTCGTTATAAAATTTATGAATCGCAAATTGCAGCGCGTGACGAATGCGGAAGACCGCGCCGAATATGTTCGTCCGAATGCGTAAATGCGCATTTTTGCGTAAAAGTTCGAGACTTGGGCGGTTTTTTGCCTGAAAAGGATACGTCGAAGGGTCGCAATCACCATAGATTTCGACCGTTTCCGCAATCAATTCAACGGCTTGTCCAGCACCTTGCGACGCCACGAGCGCGCCTTCAAAACACACCGACGCCCCAACCGTAATGCGGCTCAACGTGTCCGCGTTCATCGTTTCAGGATTGACGACGACCTGCAAAGTTGCCAAGCATGAGCCGTCGTTCAAAGCGACAAAACGGCTGTTGCGCACCGAGCGTACCCAACCCATGACTGTTACTTTTTCCTCCGTTTGAGGCCCCCTCAGTATTTGGGCTATTTCTGTTCTTTTTTTCATAAAATTATTATTTCAAATTTCAAGGATTCCAAATTTCACAGATTCCTGATTTCAAGAATTCCAAATTTCAAGCCTAAAACTTGGAATTTGGAATCCTTGAAATTTGGAATTCTCTTTTCGCGCCGCAAAATTAGATGTTCTCTTGTCAAAAAAAGGCGAAAGGGGAAAGAAAAACACGTGGAGACGTTTACATTCGCGTTTTACTTCAAAATTGGACTATAGATTTAACTTTTATTAGCGAAAAAACTTTCCAAAAGTTTGTAACTTTTGGAAAGTTGACATTAAAAA
>JAYUKJ010000920.1:0-2180 GCA_043764555.1 Saprospiraceae bacterium | reverse complement strand
GTTGGAACCAAATTGGTGTGTCCGCCAATTTCTATTTTAACGCCGTTATTTGCTTTCAAAAAAGCCGCTAATTCCAACAATGTTCCTTGCGATTCACCGTTCAATTGGTAGTCGTCGGCTTTAAAATAAATGTTGCCCAATTCAAAAATATCCCCGATTCTCAACTTGTCAACGTTCACATCATTACTGGTTTTAAACACGGTCGGCTCCATGGAAAAAATAGGCCTTGCGGGTATAACAAGTTGATTTTCAACGATTTTTACTGAGGGGTCTGTTTTTATATCTACTTTTTCGGGACTAACGACGACGACTTTCTCCGCCGATTTTTTAGGAACAATTGAAGGCTTTTTTTCAGGTTTAATTATGGGTTTTACAACGGGTTTCACGTCCGATTTAAGGGCAATTGTATTTTCAATAAAATCGATGTCTAAGCGCGCCGATACATACGCGTGACCGCCCTCGACCGCCTCCGAAGCGACCTCAATAAGGATGGTATTTAAAGCGCCCGCAATCAAGTACGGCTTAACGTCATAAGTGAAAATTTGGTTATAAAAATAAGCCGTTAATTGCTTATAATTGGTGGACTTAAAATACCCCGTTGTTAAATCTCCATTCAATTCTTTTCCAATTAATTGCCCATTAATATACACCCTTGCCGCGTCGTCGCAATTGATTTTAAAAGCCGCATTTTGCACCACATTGTTGCGCAACATAAAGACCTTTTTGAACTGCCGCGACTCGAACTTATCGCTCGCGCGTTTGGTCAACCAAATCGGTTTCGCGCCTTCAATAATGGTCGATTCACCGTAAAAATTAGCCACCACAGCTTGCGCATTTCCGCCCTGAAAACCCACTTTTGCCGCCGAAATTGCGTCAATACTGAGGGGATAGACGCCAAATTTAGGTTGCCCACGACTCACTTCCCACGACTCATCGGTGATGATTGTAAGCCTGTTGTCTGATGATGAATGATGCGTGATGAATGATGAATCACGACGCGCGAATGAGCCGCCAATCGCGTTAAAAGCCATTAAAAACAAGGGCATCGAAGCCATTAAAATAGCTTTAAGCGTATTTGAAATTTTCATTTTTTTACATTTTAAAATTGATGAAATAGTCGCGAATTAAAATTTGCCACAACCAATAAGATGCACAAATAACGCTTTAGGTTGCAGCTAACCCACTAAAAAGTTTAATTAATTTTCACCAAATACGGACTCCTCCCGAAGAAGAATCGGGACAAGTCCGTATTTTTACGTTTTTTTAGTTTTTTTTCAAAAAAATAACCTATTTTTGTAGAAAATTAAGAGAATGTCAACCACCGCAATCGCCGAACAACAAGCAAAAACAAAGCAGCTTCCGCAACCTAAGTTATTGACTTACAATGACTACGCTCGGCTTACACCGCCCGATAGTGGCAACTATGAGTTACACAATGGTAAAATTATCTTCATACCTTCACCACTCGCTCCCCACCAAATTGCAAGTAGTAATTTGCATACAGAAATAGGCTATTTCGTTAAACACAACCAATTGGGACGCTTGTTGGCGGCACCGATGGACGTGCGTTTTACGCCTAATGACGTCGTTCAACCCGATTTATTATTCATTGGAACGGAACGCTTAAACATCATTCAACGCATCGTGGAAGGTGCGCCTGATTTAGTGGTTGAAATAAAATCAGGCAGCAACACATCGGCTGAGATGATTTATAAAAAGTATCTGTACGAAGCAAGCGGCGTTCGAGAATATTGGGTTGTTTACCCCATTCAAAAAACGGTGCGACAATATGAATTAATTGATGACGAATTGCACCACGTGCGCACTTTAACCATGAAAGACGCGTTAAAATCATCGGTTTTAGCGCATTTTTCAATGCCCGTTTCGTCTATTTTTGAATAAAAAAAGCGTGTTTCCCTAAAAAAGGCTTTCCTTGTTGCATCATGGAAAGCCTTTTTCTTTTGAAAAAAGGACCCCTCAGTATAAAACCCGTTTTAACGCTTTCAACCAATCAAAACGCGCTCAAATTGTAACGTATGAAACAACTATTAACGCTATTTCAACGGCTCAAAGCCCGCCTTTCGGCGCAACAATACTTGGTATTTTCGGCAACCCTCGTGGGCATTTCCGCGGGCGTTTTGGCCGTCTGTCTGAAATTAATTGTGCATCTGATTCAACGC
>JAYUKJ010000919.1:0-2184 GCA_043764555.1 Saprospiraceae bacterium | reverse complement strand
ATTATTTGATTGCCGAAAAAAACTGTCCGCTCCCCAAAATGCGCGTGGAAATGGGCTTAACGGTCAACGAACGGCGCAAAAGATGCGATATTTTGGTTTTTGACAACCAGTTCCAGCCGTTCCTTTTGGTGGAATGCAAAGCCGCGACGGTACCGATTGACCAAACAACTTTTGAACAAATTGCGCGGTATAATTTGGTTTTTCGCGTCCCTTTTCTGTTGGTCACAAACGGCATTTCCACTTTTTGTTGCCAAATGGACTATGATACTGAGGGGGTCGTTTTCTTGGATAATTTACCTAATTTCTGAACCTTTTTTTACATAACACATAAAACACATTTTTTTTTGTTTAACACATAGGCACATAGGACACATAAATTTTTCTTTTTACGTAAAAAAAAAACTATGTGTCCTATGTGCCTATGTGTTAAACAAAAAAGAATGTGTTAACCTGAAAATTACTCAAAATATGCCTAAAGACAAAATCTTAGTTATCGGTGCCAACGGACAACTTGGTTCCGTTTTGACGCGCACTTTACGCGAAATTCACGGACACGACAACGTGATTGCGTCCGATATTCACTTGCCGATTGATGGCAATAATTATCTGCCATTTGAAATTTTGGACGCTTCGGACGGTGCTAAATTAACATATGTTATTGAACGTTACAGGATTACGCATATCTATCATTTAGCAGCTATGTTGTCGGCCAAAGGTGAAATCAATCCGCTCGACACGTGGAATGGCAATATGAACGGTTTGTTCAATGTCCTGGATGTGGCGCGGAGTCATAAGATTCGGAAAGTATTTTTCCCGTCTTCGATTGCCGTTTTTGGTTCAAACACGCCCCGCGTTTTGACACCGCAAGACACGATTCGGACGCCCGAAACGGTGTTCGGCATGTCGAAAGTGGCGGGTGAAAACTGGTGCAGCTATTACCACAATCGCTACAATATTGATGTGCGTGGCTTGCGGTTTCCGGGCATCATCAGTTTGAAAGGAAAAACGGGCGGCTCGACAACGGATTTTGCAACGGATATGCTCCACAATGCGGTTCAAAACAAGCCTTACGATTGTTTTTTACGCTCAAATGCCCGTTTACCCATGATATTTATTGATGATGCGGTGCGCGCAGTTGTGGAATTGATGGAAGCGCCTTCGGAAAAAATTTCGATTCGCAGCAGCTATAATTTGGCGGGTATGAGTTTTACGCCTTCGGAATTGGAAACAGAAATCCAAAAACACGTGCCGACGTTCAAAAAATCATCCGCTAAAACGGAACTTCGACAACGCATCGCGGATTCTTGGCCCGAAAGCATCGACGATTCACAAGCCAAAAAAGATTGGCATTGGGCGCCGCAATTCGATTTGGCCCGAACCGTGGAAGCGATGATTGACGCCTTGAAAAAGAAGTACGCGCCCGTAAAAGAAGAGTTAAAAATGGTGGATTGAAGCGTTTGACGCGCTCGATTATAGATTTGACAGCTTCTAAAAAATTGTCAAATCTTGAACGCAACGCACGTGATTTGAAAAAATACTGAGGGGTCTTTTTCCACAACTGGAAAAAGACCCCTCAGTATTTTGAGCAAAAAGAAACCCCTTGCTAATCGTCATCCGCAAGAGGTTCTTTTATCTATATGTCTGCCAATTGCTTGGCAATCAAATATTTACAAATAATTACGCTTTGTAATGAGCGAAAGCACGGTTAGCTTCTGCCATACGGTGCATTTCTTCTTTACGCTTGATGGTAGCGCCTTCACCTTTGCTTGCTGCGAGAAGTTCAGCCGATAATTTTTCAGCCATACCTTTACCGCTACGCTTGCGGGCGAAACTAATCAACCATTTCATACCAATTGCGATTTTGCGCTTTGGACGAATTTCCGTAGGAATTTGGAACGTTGCACCACCAATACGTCGGCTGCGAACTTCTACCTGTGGCATGGCGTTTTGGAGTGCTTTTTTGAACAAATTGTGTTCGTTTTCACCCGTTTTTTCCTTAATCGTATCAAGGGCGTCGTAGAAAATCGTGAAAGCCACTGATTTTTTACCTTCCCACATCAAATTATTGACGAATTGCGTAACAATCGGGTCGTTATAACGCGGGTCTGCCGCTATGACCCGAAGTTTCGGTTTCCTTTTTCTCATCTTTCAGAAGACGTTTAGAAATTGTTAGAAAATTTTTAA
>JAYUKJ010000918.1:0-7295 GCA_043764555.1 Saprospiraceae bacterium | reverse complement strand
TCGGCTTTTGACGTCTTGGAAGGGCGGATGATTGTCCAAATCGGGATGGCCGTTGTGCGCCCTGCGGAGTTCATTATTTTGGAATTCATGCACAAACTCGCGGAGGCTTAATCCAAATTCCAAATTCCAAGGATTCCAAATTCCAAGGATTCCAATCGTGAAATTTGGAATCTTTAGATTTTTGAATCTCTGGAATTTTGAATCTTTGGAATTTGGAATTTGGAATCCTTGGAATTTGGAATCCTTGGAATTTGGAATCCTTGGAATTTGGAATCTTTGGAATTTGGAATCCTTGGAATTTGGAATTTGGAATTTGAAAAGAAAATTAATTCATCAATAAAAAAAATACACCATGCCAGCAGAATTAGATGCCATCTACCCAATGCCGCGTTTCTTTTTCCGAGTTACGTGGGAAGGTGCCGAAATTGCGTTTTCGGAAGTCACGGGTTTAAATGTTGAAACCGACTTAATCGAATATCGCCACGGCAACAATAAGGAATTTCACAAGGTCAAGATGCCTGGAATGCAGAAATTCTCGAATATCACCATGAAACGGGGCGTGTTTAAGAACCGCAACGACTTCTTTGATTGGTGGAATACGGTGAGTTTGAACACCATCGTTCGCCGCACGATTGTCGTCACGCTGCAAGACGAGCAGGACAAACCCGTCGTCACTTGGAACATCAAAAACGCGTGGCCGATTAAAGTCACGTCGCCTGATTTGAAGTCCGACGCGAGCGAAGTAGCCGTCGAAAGCATCGAAGTGGTGCATGAAGGGATTACTATCAAACGCGGGTAGGGAAGTAGAACATCGGCGAGGTTTTAAACCTCGCCGACGTTAAATACGATAAAAAAATAAGACATGGCAGCATCAGCAAACGCAACGGAGACTTTTTATCCGCCCGTGAGTTTCTATTTTAACGTAGAATTTCAGGGATTACCGAACAGTTCGGGGAATCTTGACGCGAGTTTTCAGGAAGTGAGCGGTCTGTCGGCGACGGTGGAAACGGCGAACATCCTTGAAGGTGGCGAGAACCGCTTTACGCACAAAGTTCCCGTCCGCGTGAGCTACGAAAAACTCGTCTTGAAACGCGGACTGTCGAAGGAGTCGGCGCTGCTAAAATGGGTGAGCGATTCGATTAGCCAGTTCCAATTCAGCCCGATTACGCTCTACATTCATCTGCTGAATGAAGCGGGCGCGTCGGCACCGCTCTTGACGTGGGAAGTTGTGAATGCGTACCCAACGAAGCTGTCGATGTCCAATTTTAATGCGGAACAAAACGCGGTTGCGATTGAGACATTGGAACTGAATTATGAGTATTTCAATATTAAATCATTGTGAGGTTTGTCCACCGATTTTCACCGATTTTCACCGATTTTCACGGATTATAGCGGTGTTTAAACAGAAAACGACGTGAATTATTCGCGTTTAAATCAAAATCCGCGTTAATCTGCGTAATCGGTGGACAAGCTAATACGTTCGTAAAACGACTTAAAAATGCCCGTAGAAATCAGAGAATTAGTCATTCGCGCGACCGTTTCGCCCAGTAATGCATCCAACACGCCTCGCCCGCATACGTCGAAGTCTCATCAAGGACCCCTCAGTATCGGCGGCAATGACGCACTCATACAGGCTTGCGTGAGCCAAGTGATGCAGCTTTTGGAAAAGCAAAAAGAGCGGTAATTTTTTTCAAATGGCAGCGCGGACTTCTTCCGTTGGTGCTTAAAAATGCAATCAAACAATGGCAATCAGCGCAGGAGGTATCGTTAATGGTTTAACGCACACGATTAATAAATTGCGGATAACGCAAGTCCAAGACAACGACAGCAATACGAGTAGTGTTAGCGGTAGCTCGTCGGCGTTGTCTAATTTTGCTAACAATGCCATCGGTGATTCAAAAATATTTGAAGTACAAATCAACCCCGATAAGTACCAAAAAAAATACAATGTTGTTTACTACGAACCTCCTATAATTGGACGGCCCGAGGGAACAAAAAACTTCGATTATGTGCAGGGTGAGAACTTGACCGTCACGTTCACGCTGGACGGAACGGGTGTTATTCCTGCCAGTATAACCGATGTGGGCAGCGCCCTTGCTTCGGTGGCGACGAGTGCCGTTGACTTTGCTTCGCGCTCGGTTGGCTTGGGCGGCGTAAGTGATACGGGTTACGTAACCCGCCGCATCAAAGAGTTGAAAAAGGTGGTCTATGATTTTAATCCTGACCACCACGAGCCACCAGTTGTGGTCATTACTTGGGGAGATGTACCGC
Organism: Saprospiraceae bacterium; assembly: GCA_043764555.1. GTDB lineage: Bacteria > Bacteroidota > Bacteroidia > Chitinophagales > Saprospiraceae > JAAFJT01. The sequence goes on along the minus strand of JAYUKJ010000918.1, from coordinate 5,024 downwards.
CTTTTCGGGGAAAATTGGACGATTTACAGGTCACTTACACCCTTTTTAGTCCCGATGGTGCGCCTTTACGGGCTGAAGTGCAACTGCAATTTGGCGAACACGGCTCGGTCGATGTTCGGTCAAGTGCGCGTAATACAGCGGCGGGGGTAGCGGGTGGCATTGGCGCGCGCGTTGGTGGCGCTTTACTCTCTTCGCCCGATTTGACGCACCGCCGCACCGTCAAAGCGACCGACACACTGCCTTTATTGTGCGAAAATATTTATAAAGACGCTTCTTTTCATTGGCAAGTGGCGCAAGCGAATAATCTGACGCATTTTAGGACTTTGGAGACGGGAACCGAAGTGTTTTTTCCGCCGATTGAACGGTAATTGATTGTGAAAAGGACCCCTCAGTATAAAGTCAAAAATTAAGAAAAAACCTCAATTATATGTCATTACTTTCAGAAATATCCAGCTCAATGACTTTGAACGACCGCGCCTCAAGCCTCGTGACCTTCAAAATAATCAGCAACGGTGACGACGTGACAACGCGCATCGGCGTGACGGGTATTTCGATTCAAAAAGCCATTAATAAAGTCGCTTTCGCCATTGTGAACATTGCCGACGGCGATATTCCCAATCAAGCGATGCCCGTGAGTGATGCCGATTGGTTTGTCATTGGCAACGAAATAGAGATAAAAGTGGGCTATCAGTCCATCGAAGAAACCATTTTTAAAGGCATCGTCACGCGGCACAACGTCCGTGTTTTGCGCGGTCGGCATCCTGAATTGATTATCGAAATAAAAGACCCCTCAGTAAAAACGACCGTTACGCGCCGCAGCGCCTATTTTTATGACCAAACCGACGGCGACGTATTGACCCAAATGTTGAACGGTTACGGCATAGAGACAAACATTGATTCGACGTCTTTGCACCACAAATCGTTGGTTCAAAACCATTGCACCGACTGGGATTTTATGTTGGCCCGCGCCGACAGTCAAGGCTTGTTGGTGTGGACAGACAACGGTACGTTTACCGCTAAAGCACCCGATTTTGGCGCGGAATCAAGCCGCACGCTGTCTTATGCATCGGGTAAAATACTTGAATTTGAAGCCGATATAAAAGCTGAGAATAGTTTTAAAAACGTGAAGGCGCACCATTGGGATTCGGCCGAGCAAGCCGTCGTTGACGACCAAGCCGCCGAGCCAAACGGGGCAACCGAGCAAGGCAATTTAGACGCGTCGAGCGTCGCAAACGCCTTGCATACCGACGCCGAAAACCTCTATCAACCAAGTGACGCGGAATCGATTGAGATGCAAACTTGGGCGGATGCGGCATTGCTTAAAAGCCGTTTGGCAAAGATTCGGGGGCGCGTAAGTGTGCTTGGAACCGATGAAATCAAACTGATGAACTGGATTAGATTTGACGGTTTTGGCGCGCGATTCAACGGAAAAGCCTTCGTTTCGGCCGTACAGCACGAGATAGTGAGGGGTAGTTGGACGACGCATATTGAGTTCGGTTTGTCGCCAAAATTTTATACGCAACAGACGCCCGACATCGCCGATTTGCCCGCCGCAGGACTCGTGCCACACATCAACGGCTTGCACATCGGCAAGGTCACGAAGCTCGAAGACCCCGACAATCAAGGGCGGATTCAAGTCGTCATTCCGTATTTGGGGCAAGTGTCGGGCGGTACATCGGACGGCATTTGGGCGCGCCTCGCCAACGTCACGGCGGGAGACGCGCGCGGTATTGTTTTTCGTCCCGAATTGGACGATGAAGTTGTTTTGGGATTTTTGAACGACGACCCGCGCAATGCCGTGATTTTAGGGTCTTTTCACAGTCAAAACGCCGCACCGCCCGTCGAAGCCGCCGACGCAAATCCCGAAAAAGGGATTTATTGTCGAGAAGGCATGAAGTTGGTTTTTAATGACGAAGAAAAAAGCGTGACGATTGAAACCGACGGCGGCAATAAAATCGTGGTCAATGACAACGACCAAAAAATCAGCATCGAAGACCAACGCGGCGCTAAAATCGAATTTACGGCGCAAGGCATCACGATTGACGCGGGAAGTGGGAACGTGACGGTGAAAGGAACGTTGATTAAGCTGAATTAAAAATCATTAAAAAAGACTCCCTTGGTAGTCAAAAAGACTGCGTTGGTAATCAAAAAGACTGCGTTGGTAATCAAAAAGACTGCCTTGGTAGTCAAAAAGACTCCCTTGGTAGTCAAAAAGACTCCCTTGGTAGTCAAAAAGACTCCTTTGGTAATCAAAAAGACTCCCTTGGTAGTCAAAAAGACTCCCTTGGTAATCAAAAAGACTCCCTTGGTAATCAAAAAGACTCCCTTGGTAGTCAAAAAGACTGCCTTGGTAATCAAAAAGACTGTCTTGGTAGTCAAAAAGACTAAATGGCTGGTGTTATGTAGAAAGTGCGTAGCACCACAATATTTGTAGAATGATTGACGCACATCTTCATCAAAGTGCGTAGCACCGTAACCATAAACGAACGATATTTCGGTGCTACGCACCTTACAAAACATTGCTTGGTGGTTTCTATAAATATTAAAGTGGTACGCACCCGTGCATAGCATCAGTAAATGACTAATCAAAAAAATATTTTGGTAGTCAAGAAAGATAATTAAAATCTTTAGAAATCAATTTAGCGGTCAAAAAAACCGTCAAAAGGGCATTTATACTGAGGGGTCCTTTTGAGAATAGTTTTAATCATTAAAAATAAAAAAACCATGCCGCCAGCCGCAAAATTGCATCATTTCTGTCCGCTTGCGATGCCCGCAACACCGTTTACGCCGCACGCGTCGGCGGGCGGATTGATTACGCCGACGGTTTCTAACGTTTTGATTAGTGGCAATCCCGCGGTCATTATGGGCGACACGTGCATCTGTTTGGATTCGCCGAACAAGGTGCTTGTCGGCTCGGCAACGGTTTTGATAAACAATAAAGGCGCTGCGCGCATGGGCGATTCCACGGCGCACGGCGGCATGATTGACCAAGGTTTGCCGACGGTGATGATTGGTGGTTGAAATAACGGTAACTGTACTGTACTGTATTGTATTTGCGAATTCATTCGCACCCGTAACTGCGAATTCATTCGCAGAAAAGTTAAGCGTATTTAGAAGATATTTCTTACTCGAATGCTCCATTATTCTGCGAATGAATTCGCAGTTACAGGATCCCTCAGCATAAATCGCTTTTTTGAATAATTGAAGACTTGAAAACAGGAAGACAATGGATAAATCATTCATGGGACGCGGCTGGGCATTCCCGCCGACTTTTACCAAAAACCCGTGCGTTGCGCGTACCGTGGAAGCGGAGGAAGACATTCGAGAGAGTTTGCACGTGCTGTTGCAAACCCGTTTACGGGAGCGCGTGATGCAATCAAATTACGGGTGCAACTTGGATATGCTGTTGTTTGAAAGCATCACGACGACGTTTTTGAGCTTCGTCAAAGACCACGTGAGCAGCTCGATTAAAGCCTACGAGCCGCGCGTCAATTTGCTACAAGTGACGATGGACACGCGCAATTTGACGACGGGTATGATAACGATTCGCGTGGATTTTGAGGTGAGAGCGACCAATCGACGCGACAACATTGTCTATCCTTTCTATTTGAACGAAGGAACAAACGTCGATATAAGCGCTTTTCCGACGACGACATAATGCTTTTTTCAAGTTCCAACTTTCCAAGAGTTTTTAACTTTTGGAAAGTTGGAACAAGCATTGACATCCTTTTTTAACCTTGAAAATTAACAAGAAGCAAATGACAATTGATTGCAAACACCCATTCATCCACGCAGGCGCGGGACGCACCGACCGCCTTTTGAAAGCCTTAATGCCGTCGAATGTGGCACTCGACAACCGTGAAATGGCGGATTTGATGGTGTTTGCGGCGCGTTTTGGCAAGGTTATCAAATATTGGGACAGCGACAATGCGCCCGATGGTGACTGGTCGTGCTTCTGGGAAAGTGACTATTTGTTCTTCTTGGCGACCGTTGCGGCGGCGAATACTGAGGGGTCCAAAAAACAATTCAAAAACTACGAATTAGCCTTCCTAAACGAACACGAAAAGCCGTCCGACATCAATCCGACGGTCGATAAACGGTCCGCCGCTTTGTTCGGTTTGGTCGAAACGACGCGCGCATTGGCCATTGATGTGGCAACTTGGGGACAGCGCGCGGATGGCTTTCCCGATTTGCAAAAAGACATCACGGCGATTGTCCGAAACACCTTGCGGCAACCGTTGCGCGACCTCATCGCTTACGCAAAAGAATTGTCTGACAAACCGAATTGCGCAGTCGATTATGCCGCTTTTATCTCGACTCAAAACCGTCACCCGTTCGCCACAGAGTGGAACATTACGCAATATGAGTTTGACCAAAACATCAATTTCATTGACCCGCGCGCCGATTATTTAGCGACTTGGCAAGACCTTAAAAGAATATTTAAACGCGTCGGGTCGGCGCATGAGCGCATCCGTAAGCAAGCCGAAAAATACCTTAAAACCACGCAGAATGACCCAAATCAGCGGCAACATTCGCCGCACATCGCCTTGTTTATGAGCTTTTTGCACCTGTTTAAACACTTGCAAGACCAACTCAACGCGCTGCCCGAAAAGCATTTGGATTACTATTACAACGACATTCTCCACCTCCAAAATCGCGGTGAAATACCCGACCACGCCCACTTGGTTTTTCAATTGGCACTCAACGTTTATCAGCAAACGTTGCCCGTCGGCACGCTCTTCCGCGCGGGAAAAGCGCCCGACGGAAAGGATATGTTTTACAGCTTGGAACGCCCGTTGACGCTCAATCAGGCGCAAGTGGTGGAGGTGAAAACGCTTTTGGTGCAAGACACTAAAAAGGGTGGGCTTTGGGAAAATACGGTCTTGGACACCGACAAAACCAACACGATTCCCGATAAAATGAAGGAAGTTTTGCCGTTTCGCCCGTTGGGCAACGCCAAAACGGACAAGCGCGTTGAAGTTGGTTTTGCGATTAGCTCGGCGGTGTTGTCTAAAAGTAAATCA
>JAYUKJ010000917.1:0-7295 GCA_043764555.1 Saprospiraceae bacterium | reverse complement strand
TGCTCCCGAGCTTTTTTATTCACGTGTGGCGAGCGCAACACGGTATAAATTTGCTTTTCGGTGGGCAGCGGAATCGGACCAACTACTGCCGCGTTCGTGGCGCGGACTGTTTTTACAATCTTTTCAGTAGATTTATCTACCAAATTGTGATCGTACGATTGGAGTTTGATACGAATTTTCTGATTCATGACCCTTTTTAAATCTTTTTTCAATATTAACTATAACCCTTTTGGTTAAAGCGACGCAAAGGTAACACGCTATTTTGAACAACCAAACTTTTAATTATTTTTTTATCTTTTTTTTTTCAGAATCGAAAAGTTTTAGAGAAAATAGGTACTTATACTGAGGGGTCTTTCAATCCTCATCTTTGAAAAACTCTAATGCTCTTAATGTCGCTATGTTCAGATTGCCCGTTTCTAAATTATTATCCCTTTGAAAACGAATACAAGCTGCTTTCGTTTTCGCTCCCATAATATTGTCTGATTCACCCACATCATAACCTCGTTTTTTTAGGGCTTCTTGAATCTCTCGTACTTGATTCATACCACAATCATCACATGAAAGAAATTCTTTCCATGCTGAGTAAGACGCATTAGGATTTAGTTTTTTAAAAACCTGTTCATACTGAGGGGGAATCTGAATTACCGTTTTTACCGATGCTTTTGTTTCTATGGTTTGTTTAAATATAATCGAATCTAAATTGTCATAACGTCGTTGATGTGCGGATGCTTTTAAGACTAATTTTTGAATAGTCTTATATTCCGTAGGTATTTCTACAAGACAAACAGCGATGCAATTTGAAGTGTTAGTTCTAAGTTCTTCCTTAGAAGTAAGCTTTTTCACCCATTTGTACGCACCTTCTTGAACTTTAATTTTTTCAGTAACCAATCCATATTCATCAGGCAATTGTGCCATTTGCGTCACCTTATCCACGGGAATTTTAAGCAAAACCGTATCAAAACGCGGTGCTTCTATCTCAAAACGCTGCCGTACTTCTGTATTTCGCAAGAATACTTCCTCCCAACCCAAAGGCGGAATCGCCGCATAAGGGTCTGCATTGACAACTGTTGAGTCGTATCTCAAACATTGCTTGTAACACTTTCCAGCTTGTGCATTCGCAGGCATCGACAACAGCTTCTGCCCCACCATTTCCTCGCAATTTAAAAGCAAAACAAGAACGATTATTTGATTCATAAGCCCATTAGTTTTTGATGAAATGACCGACAAAATTAAAGCAAAAACCGAGATATGGCATAAGACGTACGAAAAAAATAATTTGAAGGACCCCTCAGTATAAAAGCCACAATGTTAGCTGAATACCGCTTTTTTCATTCCTTCAAATTGAAAAAGATATGAAACGTTATTCATTTGTTGAAAAAATATGTTTCCCCCATTTTCAAAACGTTATTTATTTTGCCGTAAAACACTTATTTTTGCATAAAATTAAAAAAATGACAGCGCAACAAGTCCAGCCTATTCTGAAAGACATCAAAACGCCAAAAGGCGAAGCCGTTTCTAACCACCGTTTGACACTCGCCGAGTACGTCGAACGGGAGGAAACCTCAACGGTAAAACATGAATTTCACAATGGTAAAATCGTAGAAATGGCAGGAGGAACACCCCCACACGCGCAAATTAGCGGCAACTTCTTGACGTTCTTAAACTTCTGTTTATACAGAAAAACTGAACGTTTCATTGCTTATACGAGTGATGCAGAAATTTACATTCCAGAATTGGATAAATCTTTATACGCCGATGTTTCAGCAGTTGCTGAATCTCCCATCCTTTTTGCTCATTACAAAACGTTGATAACCAATCCTTTACTCATTGTGGAAGTTTTATCAGAAGGAACGCAAGATTATGATAGACACCGAAAATTTGAGTTTTATCAAAAAATACCGTCCTTCAAAGAATACGTTTTGGTGCATCAAGACGAGCCGAAAGTAGAAATTTATTACTGCAAAAACGGTAAACGCAATGTCTGGAATTACACATTTGCGACGGGTCTAACCGAAAATATTAAATTACAATCCATCGGTTGCACCTTGCGTTTGAAAGACATTTACCGAAATATTGAGTTTGCAGAAATTTGAGGGGTCCTAAAATTTCTACCAATTATGCTTCACAACCGATTCATTCGTCAAACCCACCAAACGGTCGCGTTCCCTTCGCTTTAATCCTGCCCACGTTTGCCACATTCCTTTTTCGTGCGCAATCCAATGCCAACGATTTTCAAAAATTGTTACGTCTCTGAAAGGTAAATCCATGAAAAACCAACGGTGATACGGATGAATATTCCGCATCGCAAAGCGCGTAAACCAGAAAAATGGGCGTGAATACCCGTCCAATTTTATCCGTTCATAATGCGGTTGAACGGTATTGTGTTGCTCATTTTCCAACAACATTTGATTCCCCAAAGCGATAGAATTCACGTCATTTTCGGCAATTAATCGCCAACAATCGGCGTATCTATGCGTCGCGGGTTCCATTTCGTCCAATTGTTCACAAACGGAAATCAGCAAATTGGGGTCGTCCAAAAACAGTTCGTGTTGCCACGCCAAATTATCGTAAATATCTTTGGCAATTGCCACAATCTCTTGGCTCAAAACGCACGGGTCTTTGATAATTTTCGTCAAATTGCCCATACCAAACAGCACTTGTCCACCCGTCAATCGCGCCAAGCCCGCCCATAAAAAGCGATTCGGACGGTCAAAATAATACGATTGATAGGCGTAATATAACGCGTCTAAAATCGGCAAATTGGCTTTAAAACCCAATTTGAGTTGCCAATTTTCGGCACGAATGCCAAGCCTAAAATACGCTTTACGGGTGTATTTTTGACGAATTGTACGAACGTCCGAAGTGGTCAGGAAATTTATTTCCCGCGTAAATGCAGCTTCTGTCATTTGAGAATCAGTTTAAAATAGAATGAGCGGGAAGTAAATTTCCCGACTACATGAGGCTCAACCGTTTTGTCCAAATGTGAACGCCCAAAATTGGCACCAACAACACCGTAATCGGATTGAATTTGAAACAAAAAAATAAAAAAATAACGATTAAAACCACCGTTGCAAAGTGTCCGAAATAGTCCGTTTTTATTTTAAAATTCTTAAAAAACAGACCCCTCAGTATGCCGACTAAAAATAAGCCCAAAAGCGCAATCCATTGATTTTCAACATCTTGGTTGAAATTTTTTAAGCAAAAAAAGCCAAGCAACGCTGCCAAACCGATGTACAACCACCGATAAAACGGATTGAAATCAGGCGCGCAATCGAAGCCATTTTGAGGCGTCGGACTGCCCGCAATGATGCGCCGATTGTAGGTAATGATTTGATATAAAACGAAGACAATCGCGCGAAACGGCGGGAATTTGAACAAGGGTTTTAAGACAGGCATTTGTTCGCCAAGGATAAAAAACAAGGCGTCTTTGCCGTATATTGTTTCGCCCGTTTGGGTGTCAAAAAGCGGAATTTCGTGCCTTGCACGGTCGCAGTCGATTTGGTCTAAAATCGTTTGCGGCACTTGGCTAAACCCTACCCTATTTTCCAAGGGTAACCAACCCAAATGTACGAACCCCTCAGTGTAAGCCTTACACATAGGGCAAACGTCGTCGTAAATGATGATTTTATGCGCTAAATTTTTCATATCGCGTTCTTTAAATTAATTTAACGATACAAAGCTACAGCTTATTTTCACAACTTTCAATTATTATTGAAAGTTTATTTTTAATAAATTCTTAAAATAAGGACCCCTCAGTATAAACGTGAAAAAACCGCATTTCTAAGTTGAAATACGGCTTTTCTACGTCTTATACTGAGGGGTCCTAAAATGAAAATGGGAAAATGAAAAAGCCGACCAAACGCATACGTTCAGTCGGCTTTTCTAATTTCTAATTTTTAATTTTTAATTTTTAATTAAAAATTAACCCAACAAAGCTTTGCCAGGATATACTGCCGTTGCGCCGAGTTCTTCTTCAATACGCAACAATTGATTGTACTTAGCGACCCGATCCGAGCGGCTTGCCGAACCCGTTTTGATTTGTCCGCAATTCAACGCCACCACCAAATCAGCGATTGTCGTGTCTTCTGTTTCGCCCGAACGGTGGCTCATGATGCTCGTGTAGCCATTGCGCGTTGCGAGTTGAACAGCGTCAATTGTTTCGGATAATGAGCCAATTTGGTTAACCTTAATAAGGATTGAGTTCGCAATTTCCTGTTCGATGCCTTGTTGCAAACGCTCAACGTTGGTCACAAACAAATCATCGCCAACGAGTTGCGTTGATGCACCGAGTTTTTCGGTCAATGATTTCCAGCCGTCCCAATCGTCTTCCGCGAGACCGTCTTCGATGCTGAGAATTGGGTATTTTTTGCACCAATCAGCCCAAAACTTCACCATATCCTTGCTCGATAATTTCTCACCCGTTGACTTTTTGAAGTGGTACATACCGCTTTCGGCGTCATAAAACTCACTTGCTGCTGCGTCCATCGCAATCATAATGTCAACGCCGGGCTTGTAACCCGCCGCTTCAATTGCTTGCATGACCGTATCAATTGCTTCAACATTGCTTTTGATATTCGGTGCAAAACCACCTTCATCGCCAACATTTGTTGAATAACCTTTCTTTTTCAACACTGTTTTCAAGGCGTGGAACACCTGAACGCCCATCCGCAAACCTTCTTTGAACGTTTCAGCACCGACGGGAACGACCATAAATTCTTGAAAATCAATCGAATTGTCCGCGTGCGAGCCACCATTCAAGATGTTCATTAACGGCACGGGCATCACATACGCATTGACGCCGCCGAGGTAGCGATACAACGGTTGACCCGCTTCTTGTGCCGCCGCCTTCGCAATCGCGAGAGAGACGCCCAAAATGGCATTTGCGCCCAATTTGCCCTTGTTTGGCGTGCCGTCAAGGTCAATCATAACGCGGTCAATGCCGCGTTGGTCAAAGGCATCCATGCCGATAACCGATTCGGCAAGCGCGCCGTTTACGTTTGCGACGGCAGTCAAAACACCTTTGCCGTCGTATCGGCTTTTGTCGTTGTCACGGAGTTCGACCGCTTCGTGCGCGCCCGTTGAGGCACCTGACGGAACGGCAGCGCGTCCCATAAAACCATTTACCGTTGTCACTTCGACTTCAATCGTCGGATTGCCGCGTGAGTCCAAAATTTCGCGGGCGTGAACATTAAGAATTTCGCTCATTGATTTGATTGATTTTTAGTTGAAAAATAATAACTTCTACACGTTATTAATACGCGTGAAAATTATTTTGGTTGATTTTTCTTCTTTGATTTTATTTGAAACACCCCCTCAGTATTTTGCATAATTTTAGGCATCCGAAGGTAATAACAGCAATTTTAATTGGGTTGGCGGCGCAAAGATAAAACGTCGAGGCTTTAAAGTTCAATTTTTTATGAAAACCTTAGTTTTAAATATTTTAAATGAGAAAAAAATGGCATTTAAAGCGTTTAAGCGAGAAAAAAAGATATTTATAAGGGGTGAAAAAATGTTCAAACACCGCTCTCACTCGGTAGATAATGTGGTAAATATAACTATTTTAAATACTATAAAACTACTTTTCAAAAGAAGCCATTGAATTTATTTACTACAAAGGAATTTGGCTTGCGGCTATTCAGACAATCTCAAAGACACTTCATTTGTATGCCCTACATCAATGTGTTGAAGAAATTTAGTAAGTTTAGCGATGTGTGAATAATGTAACTTATTTCAAAAATTGTGTAACCCTTATTTTTCCTAAGATACCCACCTTTGCATGATAATTTATTAATATGAAGAAAGGTTTGAAAATAGCGGGATATAGCTTGTTAAGTCTAATTGTTTTACTACTCCTTATCGTTTTATTGTTGCAAACGCGTTGGGCAAAAAATAAGATACGCGATGAAGTACAAACTTATGTGCAACATAAAACAAAGACCACTTTTGAAATCGGGCAAATTGATTTCAGCTTTCCTAAATGGATAGAAATAGACGGCTTATTGATGTTAGATAGAGCAAATGACACGCTTTTGATGGGGAAACACGTCAAAATTGATGTGGATATGCTTGCCCTTATTCAATCTAAATACGTTGTCAATAAAGTCGTGATAGACCAATTTTACGTTAATTTGTACAATAAAGATGCGGACAGCACTTACAATTATCAATTTATTATTGATGCTTTTAAATCAAAAGAGACAGCCGTAAAAGCACCCGATACAACGCAAGTTCTAAATTTTAAAATTAAAGACATTGACGTAACCAACACAAAATTTAAGCAAAAAGACCATTATTTAGGTACTTTTATGAATGTAAATGTGCAGAAATTCCATGTGAATGTGGACAGCATTAATGTTAAAGATTTGCACGTGGACATCAACGATTTGATGGTCGAAGGCTTGAATTTTGGGTATTTAATCACTAAACCACAAAAAAAATCTGATACTAAACCCACTAATCCACTTTTTACGATTAATAAAACGGTCATCAAAAACAGCCATATTTATTTTGAAAATAAACCTGATTATTTATTGACGGACAATTATATCAATTATTTGGACATTGTGGGTTTGAATAACACAATGCAATTAAACACGTACACCACAAGCTCAATTGTCCTTAATAATAGTTCCATTCTTTTTCAACATAGAACAGAAAATGAAGTCATTAAAGTCGTCGCTGACACAATGACCGCAATTGCTAATAACAACACGTCTTTGGGCATTGTTATTAAAGATATTTCGTTACAAAATAATGCGGTTGTCTATAATAACATATCGCAACCCCGAAAACGGACGGGTTTGGATTATTATCATTTGGATATAAAAGACTTAAAATTATTGGCTTCCAATACTAAATTTGATAATGGCAATATAAAAGCAAACATTCAATCTTTTGGCTTCAAAGATAAAAGCAGTTTTGCGATTGATACGTTAAGTGGACTTGTCAATATGGACAGTAGCAATGTCGCCATTAAAGACTTTTATGTACAAACGCCTCATTCAAAAATTGGTGCAACGGCACTTATTTATCCTCAATCATTTAAAGGCGGCAATAAACAAAAATTTCCTTTGCCCGATAATGAAATACAAGTATCACAAGCCGTTATTAGTCAAAAAGACTTAGAATTATTGGCGGAAACATTGGCAAAAAGATATAAAAAACAATTGGCAGTATTGGGTAATTTATCCATTAACGGGTTTATAAAAGGGAATGTGCATAAAATATATATTTCGTCTTTGGTCGTTAATTCTCTTAGAAACAATGATTTAAGCATTAATGTAACGGGTGATGTG
>JAYUKJ010000916.1:0-2189 GCA_043764555.1 Saprospiraceae bacterium | reverse complement strand
ATAACATATTGACAGACAAGCCTTTACCGATTTATGGCGATGGGAAATACACCCGCGATTGGTTGTGGGTAAAAGACCATGCTTCGGCAATTGACGCCATTTTCCACACGGGACGCGATGGTGAAAGTTATAATATCGGCGGCAACAACGAGTGGAAAAATATTGATTTAGTGCATAAATTGTGCGACATCATGGACACCAAATTGGGTCGTCCAGAAGGCACAGCGCGTCAATTGATTACCTTCGTAAAAGACCGTCCTGGGCATGACCGCCGCTACGCAATTGATGCGTCGAAGCTAAAAGATGAACTCGGTTGGACACCTTCCATCTCGTTTGACGAAGGTTTTAAAGAAACAATTGATTGGTATTTGACCCATAAAGAATGGGTTGAGCGCGTCACTTCGGGCGCTTATCAAGCGTATTACACAGAGCAATACGCTTAAAATTTCGAGTAAAAACGTCGGCGAGGTTTGAAACCTCGCCGACGTTAATATCAACACCGCTTATTTTTAACAACCATAAAAAAACGCCTCATGCTTAAAATCTTCTCAAAAAAGAGACCCCTCAGTATAACGGCAATTTTTGCCCTATTTTTCCTCATTTCTTGCGGGAAAAACGAGACAGACACGACAATACCCAATCGTGGCAAAGACTACTACCCGCTTACCATTGGTAATACCGCTCTTTTTGACCTTGATTCAGTTATTTACGACCCTATTTCAAACAGCTTCGTCCAAATTGACACTTATCGTTGGCAAGCGCGTGACGTGTTGAGCGATACGGTGCGCGCCAAAAATGGAACTTTAGCGTTCATTGTTGACCGTTCCATCAAAACAAAAACGAGCGTTAATTGGACGGCAAGAGAGACTTTTAGCGCGTCTCTCACGTCGGAATACGCTTTGTTGTCAGAAAACAATTTGACGTATATCAAATTTCCAACTTATTTCGATGTTGGCACAAACTGGGATGGCAACCTGTTTAATGACGTCTCAACTAAATTAGAAGTTGCGGGTGAAATATTGGAGCCATTCTCCAAAAAATGGACTTTTGAAGTGCTTTCTTACGGAAAAGCTGAGAAAATTGGCACTAAAGACTATGCCGATGTCTTAACCATTCAAGCCCAAAGTGACCCTAAAATCTTAACTGAAAAGCGTTATTCACTCGAAAAATACGCTAAAGGCGTTGGTTTGGTATATCGAGAAATCAGAATATTAGATACTCAAAAATTAGATGCTTCCACCGCTTGGGAGAAAAAAGCGCAGAAGGGTTTTATTACAAAAATGACGCGGACGAATTAAAACGGTTATCGTTTGTTAATTAAATCATCTAAAAAAATAACGCTATACGAAAACTCAGAACGCGACAACACATCATCGAAGATTTAGGCTTCAACCATGTTGAACGACAAATTTTAAAAGCGGGTTTTACAGTTACACCGTATTATCACAACGACTATAGCTTAGATGGTCAATTTCGTACTTTTAATGAAAAAGGAGAAGTTGAAAATAATACCATCGAATTTCAACTCAAATCAACTGATAAAATCAAACGAGTAGGAAATACAATAAAGTTTGATTTGTCAAAAAGAGATTTAGAATTGTGGTTGTTGAATAATTCAACTTTATTAGTTTTACTCTACGATGCACAGCAGGAAATGGCTTATTTTTTAGATATTCAAGCCTATTTCAAAGAAAATCGGTTAAAATTGTCTCAGATTGATAAATTTATCCGCGCAGATATAGCGGTTGAGCATATCTTTACGCCTGAGTCGGTTCTTTTATTTCGTAAAAATTTTAATCAATAAATTATGTCAAAGAATCAAGAATATCGCAGCCATGGTAAAATCGAAATCAAAGCTCATAAAGACATGATTATTACTTACGGTGAATTTTTTGAAGCTCTAAAACAGTTAGGCTTCAAAGACGAATCTACGTCCGAATACTTTCGATTCAAGAAAAAAACGCTTGCTTCGGTCATAAATATGCCCATTCGTCCGCTTAAAGACGTGATGTGGACGCCTAATTTTTTCAATTATTCACAATCACTTTTTCTGAGGGAAGACATCGAAAATCCTGATGATATTGCTAAAATGGTTGAAAAAAATAGAGAAAATGCAAAAGCAGAAATGGTTTCTGCTTGATTTTCTTTCTTTTCCTCTACACGTATAAAAGCCGTTTTTTGCCCAAAAT
>JAYUKJ010000915.1:0-2196 GCA_043764555.1 Saprospiraceae bacterium | reverse complement strand
CATGAAAAAACCATTGATTTTGGTCGTTAATGACGACGGTATTTTCGCACCCGGCATTCGCGCTTTGATTGACGTTGTGAAAGAAATTGGCGAAGTTATCGTCGTCGCGCCCGACAGTCCGCAGTCCGCAAAAGGTCATGCCTTATCGATTCATGAGCCGATTCGGATTAACCGCGATAAAAAGAATTTTCCTGAAATCGAAGCCTACGAATGCTCGGGAACGCCCGTGGATTGCGTCAAATTGGCGAAGTTTCACGTCTTGAAAGACCGTAAAATCGACCTCTGCGTGAGTGGCATCAATCACGGCTCAAATGCGAGCATCAATATCTTGTATTCGGGAACCATGTCGGCGGCCATGGAAGCGAGTTTGGAAGGCATTCCGTCGGTTGGTTTTTCGTTAGACCATTTTTCTTTTGATGCCAATTTTGAGCCGTGCAAACCTTTCGTCAAACAGATTTGCGATTTCATGCTCACGCATAAAACCATGAAAACCAACTTATTAAACGTGAATTTCCCTAAATTACCCTTCGCCGACATCAAAGGTTTAAAAGTCTGTCGCCAAGCCGAAGCGCGGTGGATAGAAAAGTTCCAAGAAAACCGAGACCCGATGGGACGCCCCTATTATTGGCTAACGGGCGAGTTCCAAAACGACGAAAAAGACGCCACCGACACGGACGTTTGGGCAGTTGCAAACGGTTATGTCGCCGTTGTCCCCTGCTTCCACGATTTGACGGATTACAAAGGCATTAAGGAATTGAACGACATGGGTTTATAAAAAAAAGAGACCCCTCAGTATAAAAGCCGTCCCGAAGCATCGGAACGGCTTTATACTGAGGGGGTCTCTTTTTTTCTGTTTGTACGAAAAATTTCCCTTTGTACAATTGAGACCTACGGGAAAATGCCCAAATTCATATAATCGCTGCCGACTTTATTGATGGCAACAACGAATCCCGCCGTCCGCATATCTTCAATCCGTGGGTCGCGGAGCCATTGTTCACGAATCGTGTGATACGCCGTAATCATCGTCTCTTCCAAACCCGAACGCACGAGGTCAATCTCATCAGGACCATGCGTCAAGACGGCGCGGTCGCGGTCACTCACCTTCTTTTTCGTATAAGTTTCGATGGCATTGGCGACGTTTTCAAACGCATTTTGTTCAAAACGCTTCGTCATGCGTCCGAAACGAACGTGCGACAAGTTTTTCAACCATTCAAAATACGAGACCGTCACACCGCCCGCGTTGATGTACATATCGGGAACGATAATCACGCCTTTTTTTGTCAAATAGTCGCCCGCATCCGCCGTAACGGGTCCATTTGCCGCTTCCGCAATGATTTTTGCTTTGATGCGCGGCGCATTTTCCATCGTGATTTGGTTTTCCAAAGCCGCAGGAATCAAAATATCGCAGTCCAATTCCAGCGCTTCCATGCGGTGACTCAACGGTTTTGCACCCGCAAAGGTCATAATCGAACCCGATTCTGCGCGGTGTTTCAACAAGGCTTCAACGTCAATCCCTTTTTCGTTATAAATGGAACCTTCGTATTCCGCAATGCCGATGATTTTAGCGTCGCCTTCTTGCTGCGAAATCAAAGCAGAATATGTTCCCACGTTTCCAAGTCCTTGAACGACAATGCGTTTGCCACGAAGACCTTCTTGTAAACCCCATTTTTTCATGTCTTCTTTAACGCGACACATCTCTTGAATGCCGTAAAAAACGCCCCGTCCAGTCGCTTCAACGCGCCCTTTGATGCCATTCAGCGCCACAGGTTTGCCCGTAACGCAAGCAATACCGTCGAGTTCACCGTGATTCATGAGCTGATAAGTGTCCATAATCCACGCCATTTCACGGCTACCAGTGCCGTAATCGGGCGCAGGAACATCAACACCCGGTCCAATCATTTTGCGATGCACCAACTCCGCCGTGTAGCGACGCGTAATGCGCTCCAATTGGTCAACCGTGTATTTTTTTGGGTCAATTTTAACACCGCCTTTTGCACCACCAAATGGCACGTCAACGAGCGCGCACTTGTAAGTCATTAAAGCTGCCAAAGCCATAACTTCTTCTTGGTCAACGCTTAACGCATAACGAATACCGCCTTTTGTTGGCATACGGTGGTGGCTGTGTTGAACCCGATAGGCTTCAATCACTTCATAATCATCGCCAACTTTGACAGGAAAGCGCATCCGCAAAACGGT
>JAYUKJ010000914.1:0-2197 GCA_043764555.1 Saprospiraceae bacterium | reverse complement strand
ATGCCTTTGAATCGGGTGCAACGACCACTAAAACGGCTAACTACGCTTTCTCAAGTGCCGTTGGCACAAATGGTTTGGCGAATAGCTTAGAAACAGCGTCGGAAAATGGTACTTTAAATTATACTTCTACTTATAATTATGCGATTTCAGCTTCGCAAAATATGTGTATTGATTCAGATAATGACGGCATTAGTGATGTTGTGGATA
Organism: Saprospiraceae bacterium; assembly: GCA_043764555.1. Lineage (GTDB taxonomy): Bacteria > Bacteroidota > Bacteroidia > Chitinophagales > Saprospiraceae > JAAFJT01. The sequence continues at coordinate 1,990 of JAYUKJ010000914.1, read as the reverse complement.
TTGATGATGACAATGATGGGATTCCTGATATTGTTGAAAATCAATGTCCAACGTTTGCAAGTTGGACAGATTGGACAGCCGTCACATCAAACGTTTCGGCAACGGGAACACTACCCCTCAGTACGGGCGGCTCCGCAACGGTGACTTATACTTCACCGCAGGTTTATTCAATACAAGGTGTTGGCGGGTCTTATTTCAATATGGGTGATGCGTATGCGGGTACAATGCCCACCTCGGGAATTGAAGGTTTGCAAGCCTTGCACGGGGTAGGCACAACGCATACTTATACGTTTAGCCAAGCCGTGACCAATCCCATATTGGTATTTTGGAGCATGAATGGGAACAATACATTCACTTTCAATAAGCCTTTTGTTTTGTTAGGACAACAAGGCGGCGTGACGCAATCGGGCAATACGCTCGTGGGTGTGGCGGGAGAATGTAACGCCTCGATTCAATTTATTGGGTCTCACACGTCTATTTCTTATACGTCAACGGTATTGGAAAACTGGACGGGCGTAACGGTGGGTACAAATTATTGCCCTGATATCAATACGGATGGTGGGGCAGTGGTCAACAGATTACAACTTGATTCCGACGGTGACGGTTGTTCAGATGCTTACGAAGGCGGTGCAACAACCGATAAAACGGCTAATTATGCCTTCTCGGGTGCAGTTGGTACAAATGGTTTAGACAACAGCCTTGAAACCGTTGTGGACAATGGCACGGTTAATTATCGCAATTCTTATAGCTCTTTTGCGACAAACGCAAGCAAGATAAAATGTACACTTCAAAGTCCAGGCGGTGTGATTACAGGCTTGGCGTGGTGGTACGAAGGCGACGCGGGTGTAACGACTTCGGGAACAGCCGTAACAAAATGGAGTGACCAAAGTCCAAGTGCTTTGGATGTTACGCAAGTCACTGCAAGCCGTCAGCCTAAAAACGACAAATATCAAAATTTCAATAAAGTCATGACCTTTGACGGCAGCGACGCCCTCAACAATGCCACGGGTTTTTGGCTAAATTCAAAGAATAACACCGCTTACAACGTTTTTGCGGTAACAAATCACGTCAATGGGACGGGTTCGGTCAATGCTCTGTTTACGGAAAACACCAATTTAGGACAACAGACGTTGTTCAACGATTATGGTGGCAATGCCTACAACGGTATTTGGGCGAGCAACTACGCTTACACACCTTACGCGGCGTACAGTGGTGTGCCGCAATTGTTAACTTCCCGTTACAACAACGTTGGCACGGTTAAACAATTAAATTTCAACGCCAAAGCCTCCACAATGACTTCGGGCGGAGCGGCTGCGGCTTTTGACGGCAACGGCAGTAATTTGGTTATCGGCAATTACACAGACCAAGGTTCGTGGCCGCTTAATGGCGATATTGCGGAGATTTCAATGTACGCAAGTGACCTCACATCGACGCAACGCCAACAAGTTGAATCTTATTTAGCCATCAAATGGGGCGTTTCGCTTGACCAAACAACGGCTTATAATTATTTGAATTCAAGCGGCGCAATAATTTGGAATGCCACGGCAAATAGTGGTTATAAAAACAATATTATCGGTATCGGACGCGATGATACTGAGGGGTTGAATCAAAAGCAATCGCAATCGGTTGTGGCGGGTTTTCAGCCCGTTATTGCGAATGGAACGGGTGTTGCGGCAACAAATGTTGCCAATACCAACAGTTTTTTAGCCGATAAATCGTATGAACTCATTGGCGACGATGGTGCGCCTGCCACTTATACCGTGGCGTATGCGCCCAGCACTTTTACACCTTCATCGCTTTATTTCCGCATGAACCGCATTTGGAAAGTGCAAGAAACGGGAACAGTCGGCACGGTAACGATTCGGGTGCCTGCGGGTTCAGACCGTTTATTGGTCAGCAACGCCGCTACTTTTACGCCAGGCGGCAGTACACAAGAGATTGCGTTGACTGCCGATGCGTCGGGTAATTTGACGGCGCAAGTAGATTTTAC
>JAYUKJ010000913.1:0-7336 GCA_043764555.1 Saprospiraceae bacterium | reverse complement strand
CCTCAGTATAAAAGCCGATTTTACTCAAAAATGAGTAAAATCGGCTTTTATACTGAGGGGTCTCTTTTGAAGTTTGAAATCCTTTACGTTTGACATCTAACGAAAAATATCCCTCAATTTTTCAAAGAAACCACGGTCTTCTTTCTCAGGTTTTGGCTGAAAATTGGACATATTTTGCATTTTTTCGAGCAAATTGCGTTCTTCGTCGGTCAATCTTTTCGGTGTCCAAATATTGACGTGAACCAATTGATCGCCGCGTTTATTGTACTGCTGAATCGAAGGCAAACCTTTGTCGGCGAGGCGCAAAACCTTCCCACTTTGCGTTCCGGGATTGACTTTCATCTTCACGCGACCGTCCAAAGTCGGTACCTCAACAGTTGTTCCGAGCGCAGCATCCGCAAAACTAACGAAGGCTTCGTAATGCACATTGATGCCTTCACGGTGCAACGTTTCGTGCGGAATTTCTTCAATGCTGATGTACAAATCGCCGCTTCCGCCGCCTTTTGTTCCCGCGTTGCCTTTGCCGCCAACTTGCAGTTCCATACCGTCGGCAACGCCCGCGGGGATTTGCAAATCGAGTGTTTCTTCACCATAAACCGTGCCTTCGCCGCGACAATTGTTGCAATTTGCCGTCACCACGCGACCCGAACCTTTACAAGTCGGACAGCCCGTTGTGGTTGCCATTTGTCCCAAAAATGTCGTCCGAACTTGACGCACATAGCCCGAACCACGGCAAGTTTGGCAAGTTGACACCGCATTTGCGTCTTTTGCGCCACTTCCATGACACGTATCGCAAGCGTTTTGCTTACGTACTTTTATTTTTTTCTGAACGCCCGTCGCAATTTCTTCGAGTGTCAAACGGACTTTAATTCTAAGGTTCGTGCCACGTGTTCCCTGCGGACGCCGCTGCCCACCTTGTTGACCACTGAAGAAGGATTCAAACGGATTGCCGCTTTGCGAAGCGCCGTTGTCGCCAAATATATCGCCAAAATGCGCGAAAATATCTTCCATACTCGTGAAACCGCTGCCGCCGCGACCACCGCCGCCGCCCATCGAGCCATCCACACCCGCGTGACCCATGCGGTCGTAGCGCGCCTTTTTGTCGGGATTGCTCAACACATCGTAGGCTTCTGCTGCCTCTTTGAATTTGTCTTCTGATGCTTTGTCGCCCGGATTTCTATCGGGGTGATGCTGCATTGCCAGCTTGCGATAAGCTGATTTCATTGTTGCTTCGTCCGCGCCTTTTGGTACGCCCAGCACTTCGTAATAATCTCTTTTTGCCATTTTTTGAAAGTCATTAGCCATTGCCAAACACCTTTTGTTTTAAAAAGTTAAACCATTTTTTAAATCACGATGGGCTATGTCTGGTTTTCGGCGCAAATATCGTTAATCAGTGGCGTTTTTTAATGCGTTTCCTGAAAAATTTAACAATCGTTTCGTGAAAAAGAAAACGCCTGAAAAGTTGAACACTTTACAGGCGTTTTAAATGAGCGATTTGGGTTGAAAAATAAACACAATTATTCCGTGTGAAATGCCAATTTAGCGACGTTTTAGGGCTTTTGCTTTGAATCTTTCCCATCATTTCCAATCAAAAACCACGGGTTTATTCACCACTTGATATTTGAAATTAACGACACTCGCATTAATAAACGTCGTTTGTCCATTGTCTAAAACGCCGTGAGCTTCGTGGATATGCCCACAAACAAACAGCCTCGGTTGAATCCTATCAATCGTTTCGCGCAGGTCCACACATCCAACTTTTTCGCCACGCGTTGTTTTGTCGAGAATCCCAAAAGCGGGGCCATGCGTCATCAAAATGTCCGTATTTTCGGGAATTAAGTCCCAATGTTTGCGAATTTCCGCGCCGCGATGCCGATTGAATGCCCAATCGTAGAACCACGGCTGAATCGGCGAACCCCAGATGCGGATGCCTTCAACGGTCACGCCGCTGTCGTTGAGGTACGTCACGTTGTCGGGAATGATTTTATTGACGTCGCTTGTGGGCGTTCTCTCAAAATAAAAATCGTGATTACCCGCAATAAACACCTTGTGCTTGTGCGGTTGTTCGCGGAACCAATTCAAAAAAAGGATAATTTCAAACTCTTTTCCTTGACTCGACACATCGCCCGTGTGGATTAAAATATCGCCGTCGGGAACTTTGACTTGGGTATGTAAACCGTGGGTATCTGAAATAGCAACTACTCTCATTTTCTAATTATTTTTCCGCAAAATTAAATTCTTTTTTAGAATTAGCAATAGCACGTAAATAATTGATTTTTAAATATTTATAAAATAAGCGAAGTTATTTCACTGCTTAAAATGCTTTTCGAAGCAATTATACTGAGGGGTCCCTTTGAAAAGACTACCTTACGAATTCTGTTGGTTTTATGCCATTCAGACCTCAATAAATACGGCATTGCAAACCATTTTTGATTGTCTCATCGACAGTTTTATCGACGATAAAGTCGGACTCACCAATGACTTTTTGAGCGTCTCGCTCGCGGCGGGCATGAAAACTAATTTGCTCGCCCTTTATGCCGAAAAACAGTTGATTTCGGCGGGAGTTGGCAATAATATCGTGCAAAATCACGACAAACGCATCAGGAATGACAAAATTTATTGGCTCGACCGCGGTCATGACAACGCCTTTGAAATTCGTTTTTTTGAACTCATGGACAGCTTCGTCAGCCATCTGAATCGTACGTGCTATACGGGAATTACGGGTTACGAATTTCATTATACGATGTACGAAAAAGGCAGTTTTTACAAAAAACATCTCGACCAATTTCAGAACAACAAAAGCCGCGCTTTTTCGATGATTATGTACTTAAATGTCGATTGGGAACAAAAAGATGGCGGAGAATTGTGTATTTTTCACACCGATTATTTACAGACAATTGCGCCGCAAAATGGACGTTGCGTGTTCTTCAAAAGCAGCGAATTGGAACACGAGGTTTTGATGACAAATGCGCCAAGATTGAGCATTACTGGCTGGCTAAAAACGAATTAATTTAAAATATAACTACCCGTTTTAGAATCCTAAAAGGTGAGCCGTTCCAAGTATTTGATTTATGGAGACTTACGCAGACTTAGCGCGAGTGGAATCCTCCAAATCGTTAATCATGTCTAAAACTGCGGCATTTATTCTGTTCAATTCAGTTGAATATAGGGTGTGCGTAATCGTGCCTTTGTTGTTTTCGTCTTCGTTGTTCTTTATCCGAATCAAGTGTAAACGCGCTTTATTTTGCTCTTCCAAATCATTGAAATTGAGTTCAATTAAGCGATTTAAAACGTCTTTTAGTTTTCCTTTCGTAATCAATTCGTGCAATTCGGATTTTAGGAACCCCTCAGTATAAAAACAAAAAAAAGGATTCAGCATTAAAAAAGAATCAAAAAGCCTTTAAACAGTGTGTTTACAGGGCCTTAGTTAGAATTTGTTTCTCAAATAATGTCTATTCAAAAACAAATCATTATAATTTTTTGAAATAACCCTCTGCATAATCAATTGAACGAAAACCCATATATATTTTGCCTCCTTTCGGCGATTTTAGACTCAAATAAAGGTCAGAATTGGGATAAGAAGATCTGAAAAGTGTATCTAATTTACCCTTGCCAAACACTGTTTGGGGGGAATAAGGAAAACCAGCGGTGTCCATCATTGTGTAAGTATGGGTAAAATCCGTCTTGAAGTTTAATATGATATTTCGCACACTGTCTGCTTTATTGAATTCATAACAGAATCGTTTGGGTAGCAGTGTTTTAGAACAAACGAATTGCCAAGTTCCAACCACTTCACTTAAGTAAATATCTTTATTCATTTCCCTATTATTAAGGTATGAATCCGAAAGAGAAATATTATTCGGCATTAATACACAGTTTGAAATACTCGATATTGACGAAATTTCAAACGATTTTATTACCATCACCTTAAACGAAATTTAAAAATGGCACATCTTAATGTAGAACACGAAATTGTTATTAAAAAAGACATAGATAATGTGATTAATGTATTGGTTGATTTATTTAACCATACGCCTGAAAAAGAATTAAAAAGCATTCAAAAACAAGGTTTTGCATTAGAGAATTTTGAACAATTTTTAATCAAATTAATGACGCATGACGTTCTACCTACAAGAGAAGAACGCTTTGCTGTGGCTAAACTTTTACACAAAATTCAATCGCGTCGTGAAGCAATTGCTTTAATGAAGGGTGAAATTGACATGGAAGAAATTAAGCGCACTTCTAAAAGTTTGGGTAAAAGAATGGCTGTTCCCGAGAATGAGCCGTTTGGCATCAGTGTCTCCAAACGATAATTTTGATTCAGAATCCAAGCCGCTCTACCCCCTCAGTAGCGCGGCTTATTTTTTAATAAAAAACTCTAAAAAAAATACTTGCAAATCCCGAAAACACCCTTAACTTTCAACCTGAATTTAGAAGTGAAAAATGAAAAACGAAAAGTGAAAAATATTGCGAGACGCCAAAGCAGTCGTCATCCCTATTTTTCACTTTTCACTTTTCACTTTTCACTTTTCACTTTTCACTTTTCACTTTTCACTTTTCACTTTTCACTCAACAAGGACACCGCTTTAAAACAATCATTCCTCCACCATTTTTTCCTATAAATTTTTTTTATGATGAAAACATTTAATGTTTTGTTCCTTCGCCTCACCCTCGTGGCTTTCGGTGCATTAGCTTTTGGCGCGTGTAAGCGTCAACTCTCGGCTAAAAAAATTACTCAACACATTGCGGCTTATGTTTATGCGTATTCGTCGGGGACGGTCGCAAAAGAGCAGCCTGTGCGCGTGCGGTTTACGTCGCCGATTGTTCGGGCGGATGAAATTGGCAAATCGGTTGAGTCGGGCATTTTTAATGTGACCCCCTCAGTATCGGGGGCGGCGATTTGGGAAGACGCACAAACGATTCGATTTACACCGCAAAACGGGTTTAAATCGGGCGAAACGTACTTGGCGTCCGTGCGGCTGAAACGCCTTTTTAAAAGCGTTCCTGCCGATGCCGAAACCTTTGAATTCGATTTTCGCGCGCGGCAATTGTATTTCGATGTCAATGTTGATGGCATCGAACCCGACAATCAAAACGATATGCGGCGTCAAGATTTGATAGGCGATGTCACGACTTCCGATAAGGCGGACAATGCCCTGATTGAAAAAACATTGTCGGCAAAACAAGGCAATAACTCCTTGAAAATCAATTGGATACACGCCGCCGATGGACAGCATCACGTCTTTCACGTCAAAGAAATACTGAGGGGTGAGTCGCAGTCGAAAGTGGATTTGTCGTGGACGGGCAAGCCTTTGGATGTGGATATAAAAGGCGAAAAAACGGTGGATATTCCCGCAATCGGTGATTTTGTGGCGATGTCCGCAAGGCTTGTGCAAGACGCGGAACAATACATAAAAATCAATTTTTCAGACCCCCTCAGTACAACGGGCGATGTGAGCGGTTTGATATCGATTCTCAACTTCGACGGCACATTGCGGACGGCAGTTGACGGCAACAGCATCCTCGTTTATCCGACCGAACGGATTGTCGGCGAACGGGCGGTAAGCGTGGGGAATGGCATTAAAAACTATCATGGTGAAGCGTTGAAAAAACCCGAAACGTTTTCATTGCAATTTTCAGATGTCAAACCTGACGTGCGTTTGGTGGGTCGCGGCGTAATTTTGCCAAGTTCGGATGGTTTGAATTTTCCATTTGAAGCCATAAATTTGAATTATGTGGACGTTGAAATCGTCAAAATTTTTAATAACAATGTCTTGCAATTCCTCCAAGCAAATGATTTGGAAGGGCAAGATAATTTGGAGCGAGTCGGTCGCATTATCGCAAAAAAACGGGTCGAATTAAAAGGCTTAAACGCCAATGGTTCGACCACAAAATGGACACGTTACGGCTTGGATTTGGCAACTTTAATCAAGCAAGACCCGACGGCAATTTATCAAGTCCGCGTCGGTTTTCGCAGAAATTACTCAAATTATACCTGTAATACTGAGGGGTCCCCAAAAGACGATTTGAACGGTATGACCATCATTCAATCGCCCGATGAAATTGAGGAAAATGGCGAAAATTGGGAACAACAAAACTCGATGTGGTCGTACGATTGGAACGGTGGAGAAACAAATGGTGATGAAAATGGTTACGACTATGCACAACGTCAAAATCCATGCAGTCCTAACTATTACAACAATGAACACTTCGCTCGGCGCAATGTTTTTGCCTCAGATTTGGGCATAATTGCGAAAAAAGGCGGCGATAATTCGATGTTTATCGCGGTTTCTGATTTAAAAACAACGTTTCCACGCGGCTCTGTCAAGTTGGATATTTACGATTTTCAGCAACAAATTATGGCATCAGCAATCACAAATACGGATGGGACGGCTGTCATAAAAGAGATAAAAGGCAGTCCGTGGATGGTGGTTGCAACCGTTGGCAATCAAAAAGGGTATCTGCCTTTGAGCAATAATAATGCTTTAAATTTAAGCCGTTTTGACGTCGCAGGCGAGACAACGCAGAAGGGTTTGAAAGGCTTTTTGTACGGCGAACGCGGCGTTTGGCGTCCTGGAGATTCATTGCATTTGCATTTTATTTTGGAAGACAAAGACAATAAATTGCCCGATGATTACCCAATAACCTTGGAATTGTATGACCCGCGTGGGACGCTGCAATTGCGCCAAACGACGGTCGAAAATGTCAAAAATCTCTATCCTTTCCACATTGCAACACGCCCCGATGCCCCGACAGGCACTTGGCGTGCCGATGTCAAAGCGGGCGGTGCAACGTTTTCACAACCGTTGAAAATCGAAACCGTCAAACCCAATCGGTTGAAAATCAACCTTGATTTTGATAAAAAAGATGTATCGGCGGGTGAAAATATTGCAGGCAATATGCAAATCAATTGGCTACACGGCGCACCTGCACGTAACGCAAAAGTGAAAATTGACGCAACGCTTGTGCCAATAAAAACGGCTTTTCCAAAATACAAAGATTTTGTGTTCGACGACCCGTTCCGCAGTTTCAAAGCCGACCCCTCAGTAATTTTTGAAAACAATGTGGATGAAAATGGCGCGGCAAAACTCAATGCGGCTCTACCAAAAACGGAAAATGCCGCAGGAAAAATGAAAATCGGCTTAAAAATCCGCGCTTTTGAACCAAGTGGCGAGTTTTCAAACAGTTATCGAGAATTGGATTATTCACCTTATAATACGTATGTCGGCGTTGGAATTCCCAAAAATAAGCAAAACGAACCACGTTTTGATATTGGAAAAATAAATCAATTGTCAGTGATTGCGGTGGATAAAAATGGCAATCCTTTGCGCGGTCG
>JAYUKJ010000912.1:0-2201 GCA_043764555.1 Saprospiraceae bacterium | reverse complement strand
GTTCGGTGATTTCAAAAAACTTATTTTGACTGAAAATTTCGACGGGCTGCGTTCCCGCAAATTGCTTCAATTTGAGTTGCGCGGCTTGCGAATATTTTGACAAATTAGCCACGACCAAAACGGATTCACCGTTGAAACTGCGAACGAATGACAAAACTTTACCATTTCCAGAATCCAAAAACCGCACATCGCCATGACTCAACGCCCGAAGCCGTTTGCGCATCGCAATAATATTTTTCATCCACCACAAAAGCGACGCCGTGTTTTTGGATTGCACCTCGACATTCACCGATTCGTAGCGATACGCAGGGTCACGTATGACGGGTAAAAATAATTTCTGCGGATTTGCCGCCGAAAAACCCGCATTTCGGTCGGCGTTCCATTGCATCGGCGTTCGGATGCCGTTGCGGTCACCAAGATAAATATTGTCGCCCATCCCAATTTCGTCGCCGTAGTAAATCACGGGCGTTCCTGGAAGGGAAAATAATAGAGAATTTAACAACTCAATTTTACGTCTATCATTGCCCAAAAGTGGGGCTAAACGCCGTCTAATGCCTTCATTTACCCTTGCCCCGTGGTCTTGTGCAAACATTTTGTACATATAATCGCGCTCCTCCTCCGTCACCATCGAGAGGGTCAAATCGTCGTGATTGCGTAAAAACAACGCCCATTGCGACGCCTCCGTGACGGGCGGCGTTTGCTCCATAATGTCCACAATCGGATAAGAATCTTCGGTTTGCAACGCCATGTAAAGACGCGGCATCAGCGGAAAATGATAATTCATGTGGCACTCATCGCCGTCGCCGAAGTAGCTTGCCGCGTCTTCGGGCCACTCATTTGTGTCCGCAATCAAGATTTTATCGGGATACGTTTCGTTCATATATCGCCGCAAACGCTTCAAAAACTGGTGTGTTTCGGGCAAATTTTCGCAATTTGTGCCTTCTTTTTTGTACAAAAACGACACCGCCCGCAAGACAACGCCGTCAACGCCCATCGTAAACCAATAGTCCAAAATCAAGCGCATTTCTTCTCGAACCGCGTCATTATCGTAGTTTAAATCGGCTTGATGTGCGAAAAAACGGTGGAAATAATACGCTTTCGCCTCATTGTCCCACGTCCAATTTGAGGCTTCGTAATCTTTGAAAATAACTTCCGCTTCGCTAAATTTTTCGGGGTCGTCCGACCAGATATAAAAATTGCGCTCTGTACTGAGGGGTCCACTTTTTCGGGCGCGTTGAAACCATTCATGCCGCGTCGAAGTGTGGTTCAGAATGAAGTCAAACACGACGCGCATCCCGCGTTTGTGGGCTTCGTCGAGTAGTTTTTGGAACTGTTCCAACGTCCCGAAATCGGGGTGAATGGTGCGATAATTGGCAATGTCGTAGCCATCGTCCTTAAACGGCGAGTCGAAAAAAGGCATCAAAGACAGGCAATTCACGCCCAAATCCTCCAAATAATCGAGTTTTTCCATCAATCCTGCAAAATCACCCGACCCATCATTGTTGGCATCGAAAAAGGATTTGACATTCAAAAAATAAATAATGGCATCTTTGTACCAAAGCGGGTTTGTAGCTTGTCCTTCCATTCTCAGTTTAGTTTAATTTGGCGAAATAGCCGATTTTGAGGGTAAGATACTGAGGGGTCCCGTTTTTTCTAATTTTATTTTTGAAAAAATAAAAAAGCCGCTTGAAGGCGGCTTTTAAGTTTGATATTTTATTTTAAAAAACGGAGAATTTGATTGAGAATCAATAAGAAGAACTTGGTCGGTGATTCTTGAGAAAACTGCTTTAAGCCGCTTTTCGATTGTATTTCTAATAACCTTTAACTTTTGTGAATCAATTTTAGGTAGATATTCATTATCCATTTCAAGGCAAAGAATAATTACAATTTTGACTTCTTTATTTGTTAAAAATGATTGCAGTTTTATCCATAAATCAGATTCAACAGTCTCATAACGTTGGTGCAAAGTCATGAATAGCAATGAATCTTTAACACAATCCAACATCTCTTTTATGATGGGTTGATTTTTAGAGTCATACTTTGAATCTTCGTCAACTTGCAATTTTTTAATGATACCATCAGAAGCATTTGGAGGGCGATTACGCAGATTTTTTACCTCAATTAGAAACACCTTATTCTCGTCAAGTACTCCAATAAAATCAACTTTAGAATCTGAAAATGCATTCACATCTTTCAAAGTA
>JAYUKJ010000911.1:0-27388 GCA_043764555.1 Saprospiraceae bacterium | reverse complement strand
CCTTCAAGTTTACCTTCAAGTTTACCTTCAAGTTTACCTTCAAGTTTACCTTCAAGTTTACCTTCAAGTTTACCTTCAAGTTTACCTTCAAGTCTGCCTTCAAGTCTGCCTTCAAGTTTACCTTCAAGTCTGCCTTCAAGTTTACCTTCAAGTCTGCCAAAGTTCCAACCCTCCGCAATGGCATCATCTCGGAGCGCGTCATAAATGGAGTAAAAATCTTTTTTTACCCGTTTTGTTTGAATTTTCTGAATAACAGCAGTTTTTTCCATTGGACTGTTTTTTAAAAGTTTTAACAAATAAGCAAACAACATTTTGACAAAATTCCAATTGTCGCTATCACGGTCATAGCCTTCGGTTCCTGTCATGAGTAAGTCAAAATTTTTGACCAAAAAGTCGGGGTCAAAGCTATGACGCATCAATAAAAGCATATTAACCAAGAAACCAGCTTTTGTGTCCAAAATTTCTTGGTCGCTGTATTTGGATAAATCGATGACAATAAAGTCGAAATCGGGCAAAAAACGTTTCAAAATATCGGGTAATTTCCCGAATAAATCTTCGAATTCAGGTTTTTTCCACGCTTGTTTTCCGTGATACAAAACTATGGGTAAAACGAGTATCAATTTAATTTTGCCTTGATTTTTTTTATTCTTTTTTTTGAGTTCTTTGAGTTTGGTCAACTGGTCTTCAACTTGCTTCGTCCATTCTTCTATCATGTATCGAAGAAGTTGTATGTGTATGCGCTTAGGAATGAAGCTCTTATGCTCGAATAATAAAAGTAGCTGAAACAGAGTTTCACTATTCTTGAACCGAATAGACCACAGTCGGTCGGAATAGTAGTTGGCTAATTCTGGTGTAATATACGTATCGTGGCACAATTCGAGCGACGTATAATCAAATTTTGAACTCAACTCGGAGTCGATAAAATGGCGAAGTAATGGTTCAACGATAAAGTTCTTGGAGCAACAGGCTCTAAAAAAATCATCGTGCTTATTGCTTTGCGGTTGGGCTGGAGTGGGTGTTTGTTTCTTTTCAATTTTCTTCATTAGTAGATGTTTTAAGCGTAATTCCAAGGCTAAAAAATAAAAAAAATATTTGCAATGACAAAGATTTTTTTTATTTTTTATGTGCGAGGACCCCTCAGTATAAAAGCCTTTTTTTGACATTTTGAACAACAAAAAGCCTCTGTTTAGAGTGTTTTCCCATTATTTTCAAATCAATTCATACCTAAACACGTTTTAATTTGGATTTTCTTTCTATTTTTGAATTTCAAAACCCAAATTTGCTCGATTATTTTTCACATATAAAAATAGACAAACATACGTATTTCTTTTTCTGACTTAATTAAATGTCAATTTGAATCACTATGAAACAGAAAGCCTCAACGCCCCGCGCGTTCGCACAACCTGCGATTTTCTTCACGATAACCCTACTGATGTTCGCCGCTTGCCGCACATCGAAAAGTGGCGTTAATGCCAATCAAAAAGGTAAAGTTCCGACTGGCTATGGCACAACGGGCGCCGTCACAAACCAACAAGCACGGCTCAATTACGTTGACCGTTTCAAAGGCATCGCTATCCGCGAAATGGAGCGCACGGGCGTTCCCGCAAGCATCAAACTCGCGCAAGGTTTGCTCGAATCGGATGCTGGACGCTCGACTTTGGCGAACCAAGCCAACAACCATTTTGGCGTAAAATGCCACTCTGAATGGCAAGGACAGCGCTATTACAAGGAGGACGACGACTACGATCCCGTTACGAAGGAACTTTTGAAATCGTGTTTCCGCGTCTATAAAAACGCCGATGAGTCGTTCGTCGAACACTCCGAATTCCTCCGCGACCCGCGCAAAGTGGCGCGTTACGGTTGGTTGTTCCAATTGCCTAAAACGGATTACGTGGCTTGGGCAAACGGTTTGGAGAAATCGGGTTACGCAACGGCTTCCGATTATTCGGAAAAATTGATTAAACTCGTTGAAGATTATCAATTGTCGCAATTTGATGGCTACACATCGGCCGAAATTCCGATGGCTGGCACGAAGCCGCAGCCAAGTGCGAATCGCCCAGCGGATAATTTTCCCGTCGGTGGCAATCAACCGACTTATACGCCGCCGAGTTCAGGTGGCACGAAGCCAACTTACAGCTCAACCGACCCCAATCAATTGCCGTATTTTGACCCAAGCAATCCGAGTGGAACGCAGCCGTCTAATGCGCAGAATGGTGGTACTTATACGACTGAAAACGGCGGCTATGTTGCTCCGCCTGCCGATATGAGTGGCTCGCGAAACGACGTGAAATACATCCGCGCGGTGTCGGGACAAACGCTCTACGAAGTGGCTGGAAAGAACAACGTGCGCCTTGAAAACCTTCAAGCCTACAACGAAGAAGTTGGCGACCCAAATCGCCCTTTGGAGAACGGTTTGGTGCTTTATACGCAGAAAAAACGCAATCAATGGCGTGGTTCTGAGAAAAAACACGTCGTTAAGGACTGCGAAACGATGTACGATATTGCGCAAAAATACGGCATGAAACTCTCGAAATTGTACAGCAAAAACGAGATGCGCGAAGGCGAACAACCGCAAGTAGGGGAGAAGTTGCTCCTACGCCGTGGTTGGTTTCAGGGCGCTGAGAAACCCGCTTTGAGGGACACGTTTAGCGAGTGGCGCCGTTGCAAAGTACCCGCAAACGGCAAGCCGCAGATGTCAACGCCCGTGTCGCGTCCTGGCAGTCCAAACAATGTTTTTGAGACCGAAATGTCGCCAAACGGCAGCGGACAACCCGCTGCTTCGGGGTCAAATATGAATTATCCGCCGCCCGTTCAGCAGCCGAATTATCAAAATACGACGTACCCAACGACGAGCTATCCGACGACTTCAACGGAATATCCATCGTCTTCGACAACAACTTATCCGACAACAACGACCGAATATCCGACAACAACGACGGAATATCCATCGACGACGCCGACTTATCCAAGTTATCCGTCAACATCATCGACAACAACGTCGCCTAATTATCCGACCTATCCGTCGAAACCCGCAACAAGCTACCCGTCAACGACGCCCGCCGCCAAGCCTAAGCCGACAACACCCGCGCCCAAGCCAACGCCAACGACGCCTGCGGCAAAACCACAGCCAACGGCAATGGGACAATACTATACGGTGCAGCCAAAGGAGACTTTGTGGGGTTTGTCGCAAAAGTTCAAGACGACGGTTGATGCGTTGAAAAAACTCAACGGCATGACGACGAATGACTTGAAAATTGGGCAACAATTGCGGATTAAATAGTTGAATTTAGTTGTTTACGTGCAAAACAGGCTGTCTCAAAAAGACAGCCTGTTTTATTTTTAAGCCGTTATTATTTTTAATTCCTCACTTTTAATTCAAAAAAAAGGGACCCCTCAGTATCTTCGCCGCAAAACGTATAACAATGACAATTTTTAGAAGAAACAACCTCAATATCGGCATTGGTTTGGGCATATTTCTCCCACTCATCGTGTTTGGCGCCTTGTATGGCATCATTCAACTCGGTTTGCCGCTCAAAATACGGACAATTGCGCTCATCGCTTTGTGTTGCAATGGCTTGATTGTGCGGCCCTTTCGCAGAAATCGGGCGGGTGATTCCATTCGCGGCGTCGTTATGACGACCGTCGCTTTGGCAGCTTTATGGATTTTTAACTTTTATCAAGAAATTAGCGCAGAATGGTAAATTTCAGATGCCAGATTTCAGATGCCAAGTTGGCCTCTGACGTTTGGAATTTGGAATTTGGAATTTGAAATAAAAACATGGACGATATTCAATTTTTTCAATCTTTTTTCCATTTCAACGAACCCGAAATAAACGAGCATTTTTATGCCGACCAATTACCGCTTCGCGAATGGCAAAAACTGCTCGCGAACGGATGGCGACACAACGGGACAATGGTCTATCGGACGAGCCGCGACATCAACGACGCGGACGGCTCGTTGTTGAACGTTTTGCCGTTACGCTATCGACTCAAAAATTTTGATATGTCGAAAAGCCAACGCAAGATTTGGCGCCAAAATCAGGATTTGACGTTCCGAATCATACCCCTCAGTATCACCGATGAAATTCACGCTTTGGTGGCTCAACATACGACGCGTTTCAAAAGTCGCCATCCTGAATCGATTTATGATTTCGTTTCGCCGATTCCAAGAAGCCCGTTTCAGAGTTATCAATTGGAAATTCGGAAGGCCGATAAATTGATTGCGGTTACGTTTATCGACCTCACAAGACACACATTATCAAGCACTTATGCTGCTTTCGACCTCAATGAATCGAAACGCAGTCTTGGCAATTTCACGATGCTTTTGGAAATTGAACTCGCCATCCAAATGAAAAAATCGTATCATTATCCCGGCTATGCTTATCGCGAATCGTCGTCAATGGATTATAAAAAACGTTTCACGGGCGTCGAGTATTTCGATTGGTGGAACGACTGGTGGCTACCTTTAATTTAAAATTCCAGATTCCAGATTCCAGATTCCAGATTCCAGATTCCAGATTCCAGATTCCAAATTCCAAATTCCAAATTCCAAATCTTGAAATTTGGAATTTGGAATTTAGAATTTTGGAATTTGGAAATTTGGAATTTAGAATTTTGGAATTTGGAATTTTGGAATTTGGAATCTTTAAATTGACATTATGAAAAAAATAGGTTTGATGTCCGATACGCACAGTTTTGTGGACAAACGCATTTATGAACATTTCGCCGAAGTGGACGAAATTTGGCACGCGGGCGACATCGGCATTCACGCCGTTGCGGACGAATTGGAAAAATTTAAGCCGCTTCGCGCTGTTTATGGCAACATCGATGATGGAAAAATGCGGCTGCGTTTTCCTGAAAATTTGAGTTTTACGGTCGAAGGTCTGAAAGTTTGGATGACGCACATCGGCGGCTATCCTGGCAAATATCCAACGCGCATTCGACAGGCATTGATGGAAGAAAAACCGAATTTGTTCATCTGCGGACATTCGCATATTTTGAAAATTATTCCCGATAAAAACCTGAATTTACTCCATATAAACCCGGGAGCGTGCGGCAATGAAGGCTTTCATCAAGTCAAAACGCTCGTTCGATTTTGGATTGTGGAGGGAAAAATTCAAAATTTAGAAATTGTGGAATTGGGTGCGCGGGGTGGACAATTTGAGCGATAATTGCGGTGTTTGAAAACCTAACAAAACGTTTTTACGTAGATTGTAGAGGTAGGTCGGTAGATTTATTGTGTAAGTGGATAACTTTTTTGTTAAAAAAATATTAAAGCCAACGCACTTTACTTGCATCCTAAACATTTACGGTATAACTTGCGGCATATTTTGACCTCCCGTTGTCATTTTATAACCATCATTTAAACTTATTTTTTTCTATGAAAAGAAATATACTTATACTTTTTTTTGGCATAATTGCTTTCACAGCATCCGCACAGACTGAAAAACGCAGTCCACAGATTTCGGTGTATCCGAATCCTGCGACGGAATACATTAAATTGAGCGACGACGACGCTGTTCGCAGTGTGTCTATTTCAAATATGTTGGGACGCAAACTGCGTACTTTCGACGTTGTTAAAGGTGAGCATTACGAAATTTCAGATTTGCCAAATGGCTTATATTTGATTCAAATTATTGGAAAAAATAGCAAAGTTTTGGTAACACAACGCTTGACTAAGCGGTCGTAAAGACTGGATTTTAGATACTTTGTATGTAGATATTTTAAAAAAAGGTGTGAATGTCTGTTGGACATTCACACCTTTTTTACGTAGGCGGACATTTGTTTCCCGCCTTTAAGATTGAGAATAACTATTTTAGAAACCACAATTATTCGCCGTAAAAATACCCGCGGGAAATAAATTTCCCGACTACAATTATGACAGCTGAACAACATCTTTTTGCCCACGGAAAGCTCCTTTTGACCGCCGAATACGCCGTTCTCGACGGTGCAACTGCCCTCGCTTTGCCCACAAAAATGGGTCAATCGTTAGATATTAGGCCGTCGGAAACAAGTGATTTGGATTGGACGAGTTTTGACGCCGACAGTAAAATGTGGTTCTCCGCGACCTTCGATTTTGATACATTTAAGGTAAAAAAAACGACGGATGCGGCGGTGTCCGCGATGCTCGAAACCATTTTTGCGGCAGCTTTGCATTTGAAATATGACAACACCGTCGCTAAAAATCGCGGGTTTAGGACCCCTCAGTATTTGACGCCTTTTAACGCCGAAACGCGCCTAACTTTCCCGCGAGAATGGGGTTTAGGGACAAGTTCTACGCTGATTGCTAACATCGCACCCGTTTTTGGCGTCAATCCTTACGCACTTTTGGCGGCCACTTTTGGTGGTTCTGGCTACGATATTGCTTGTGCGAAGGCGGATTCGCCGATACTTTTTCATCTTGAAAATGGCGTTGCGACTGCTGAGAAAGCGGCATTTGCCCCGCGTTTTTCAGCTAATTTGTATTTCATTTATTTAGGAAAAAAACAAAATTCGAGAGAAGGGATTGCGCGTTATAAAATCCAAAAAACGGCAAAAAACGGCTTTTATACTGAGGGGTCCTATTTGAAAGAAATATCAGATTTGACGACCGCCTTTTTGACGGCTTCGGACTTGCGAACGTTTGAAAAATTGATTGTTCAACATGAAAATTTAGTGGCATCGCTCATCGATTTGCCGCGCGCAAAAACGCTTTATTTTAACGATTATTGGGGCGAAATTAAGTCTTTGGGCGCGTGGGGCGGCGATTTTGTATTGGCAACAAGCGATAGAAATGCAGTAGAAACGGCAAGATATTTTATATCAAAAGGCTTTGATACGGTCTTAAATTACCGTGAAATTATACTTTAAAAAAAAACGTGCAAGGCTTAAAAACCTTGCACGCTTAACGCTTTTATATGCTCTTAAAATTAGAATTTGGCGGGAGAGTTGTTAAAATTATTTCGCTTTGTTTGTTGACATTTTGAAGTGGCAGCCTTCGCACGCCTGTTCACCCGAATACGTATAGTAAATACCTACATATTTTTGGTGCATTTCTTTCGACATCGACTTGCCATCAACGGTCATCAATTTATCCGTCAAAACCAATCGGTAAAAACGGTTGTCATCTTTCACTAAACCGTCTTGAACGAGGGCGTCTTCAATCATTTTTGACGCCGTTTTTTCTTGTTCCGACATCGGTGCCGAGCTGTTTTGGTATTCCGACAATTTGAAAACTTCTTGTCCAAGTTCGCCCGAGGAGGATTGCATATCGTAAGCCGCAACTTTTAATTCGTCAATTTCGGCTTGATGTTTCGCATAATACGCTTTTCCGAGCGTTTTTCCGCCTATTTTCACGTTCGTCACTTCGTCGTTTTTGAGCGTCAATTCCCAACGTTTTTTGTTAATCACTTTTTCGATGGTACGCGTAACGTTTCTTTTATCAGGACTTACTTCAACCGATTTTGCCGTCATCATGTGGGCAGTTTGGGCGAAGGTTTTAGTGCTAAACATCACTAAAATAAGGAAAATGAATGTCAATTTATTCATTGCTGATTCTGTTTTAAACATTTTAAAAAGTAGGTTTGAACAATCGTATTTTATGCTTTTGCTTGAATCAAGGGCAAAATTAGAATAATTTTCTAACCTAAAAAAGTTACTTAAATAATTTATTTTTAACTAATATGTATTAATTATCAAGTGTTTGAGTGAAAATTTTATTTTAAATTTAGAAATCCATTTTTCCCTAAACTTCGTAAGTGATTTTGAAGACTTGTTATAAAGGATATTAAAATAATAAAAATGGGGCAGGCGCTTGGAGAAGTTCTATTAAAAACTACTTTTGCACATCTTTCCGCTTAATTTTTTTGAGCGCTTAATTATTCGTCCCTCTTTTTTTTAATTTCAACCAAAAGTTCGCCTTAATTTTGGAAACAGTAGCACCACGAAATGCCGATGAAACCATCATCGAATTGCTCCGCAGCCGCAATGCTGAAGGCGTATCGCTGATGTATGACAAGTACTCGGGGGCTTTATTTGGGGTCATTTTTCGCGTAGTTCATTCAAAAGAGTTGGCAGAAGAGGTTTTGCAAGACACTTTTACGAAGGCCTGGCGCAACATCGACAGCTACGATACGGGAAAAGGGCGGCTTTACACATGGTTAATAAACATAGCGCGTAATTCGGCAATTGACGCGACGCGGTCAAAGAATTTTAAGCAACAAAACCAGGCGCTTGACAACGTCGTAAATACCATCGATACGCAGCAAAGCACGTCGATTAATCCCGATACGATTGATATTAAGCGACTTACAGAAAACTTATCTCCCGACTATAAGGTTTTAATTGATTTGATTTACTTCCAAGGCTTTACGCAAGCGGAAGCGGCCGAGCATTTGTCAATGCCGCTTGGAACGGTTAAAACCCGACTGAGGGCGGCAATGTCCACTTTGAAACAACTTTTTTCTTATTTAATAGCTTATTTCTTTTTCACCTAATTAAAATATTTTCAACTATTTACGCATAATTTTTTTTTCAAAAGAGTTAATAATGAACGTTAAGGAAATCATAGAATCAGGTCTCATCGAATTATACGCGATGAACGCACTATCGGCGGCAGAAGGCGCTCAGGTAGAAGCATGGGCTGCTGAATTTCCCGAAGTGCGCGCCGAAATTGAGGAAGCACAAGCGGCATTGGAACTCTACGCACAAGCGCACGCAATGGAGCCGCCCGCGGATATGAAAGCAAAAATTATGGCGAATTTTGACAAAGATTTTGGGGACAAATCGAGTAAGAGAGAAGAAGAAAAAAACATGGAAAAGCCCCAAACAAGACCCCTCAGTATAACGCCTGAAAAAGTAGATTCAAGCAACAATTTAGGAAAAATATTGCCGTGGGCGATTGCGGGAATGGCTTTAGTGTTAGCAATTTCAAATTTTTGGACTGCTAAAAACATGGCGTCTCAATTAGCGGATTGCAAAACAGAAAGCGCACAACTCGTTCAAAAACAACAAGTTATCGTTGACCTTGGAGGAAAATTGAATATTTTGAAGAGTGCTAATACGAAGAAAGTTGAATTAGGAACGGCGCCAAACCCATCTTTACCAAAAGACTTGAAGGTATTGGTTTATTGGAACGCAAAGGATAAGGCAACGTTATTGTCTATCCAAAATTTGCCAAAACCTCCGCAAGGAAAACAGTATCAGTTGTGGGCAATTGAAGGCAAAAACGCGCCCGTTGACGCGGGTATTATTACTTACGATATGACTTTAGTGCAGCCGATGAAGATTTTTGAAAAAGTAGATGTTTTTGCCATCACACTTGAAAATGAAGGCGGCAGTGTTGCGCCAACTTTGGAGCAGATGTACGTTGCTGGCACGATGCCTCTCTAAAATAAACTACCCGTATCAAATAAAAAAAACCGCTAAATCCGAGGCTTTTAGCGGTTTTTTTATTTGATCAGATGAGAATCTTGAAAGCGATTACACTGAGAAAGACTTTTTGATAATCACTTTTACCGTTTCGAGCGATTCTAATAGCACATCCGCAATACTTTCAGCAGAAAAACCTTGATTATGGAGTTTTACGACGCTGACACCCAATTTTTCTTGTCGCATCCGTGCTTCTTCTTGTCGCATCCGTGCTTCTTCCTGTCGCATCCGTGCTTCTTCTTGCAGGCGACTTTCTGTTTTCTGATGCCGTCTCAACTCTTTTTTATAGAGTTTATCGCCGTCTTCACGGATTTTACGGTCGTACAGTTGTCTGATTGTTAATGCTTCCATGTCGTTATCGTTGTCAATTATTGATTCAATTTCACGGTCAAAAGTAAGTTCTTTTTTTGAATTTGCAAAAGGCAAATAGATATTTATGAAGTCAAGCATGGCATAAATCGTCTCCGTATTGGTACCATTCTTAATTAATCGTCTAATCAAACCGAATTTTAGGTGCATCAAATCTTCGTCGGTTTTCAATTTATTTTGCTTCAAAGCGTACCAAGCGGTTTCAAAAACAACAGAAAATGGATTGTCTTCTTTACCCAAATATGGCGGTGGATTGTCCAACAGTTTGAACATTCTGAACGTGAAATGCACGGCAGTTTGACCGCATGACTGCCGATATTCAGTCGGTCGAAACGTCGGATCGTCATCAATCATAATGACCAATGTTTCTACGGGTTCCTGCAATAAATCGCCAATTCGGTAGTAATATTGGTACAATCTCTCACAGAATTTAACATCCCGATAGCCTTGAACTTCTATGTGTAAAAGGAATGTTTTAGTCGTGCCATCTTTCAGATGAACCCGTACTAAAAAATCAACTGCTCGATTTTTACCCTTCGCTTTTAGGCGCAAACGTTTGAGTTCCTTGTCTAAAAACACGGGTTTTTTCGTAAAATCTATCTTGTCCACCCAATCATCCAAGCAAAAATGGATAAATGGAACCCAGAGAAGTGGGACGATAGCCTTCCATAGTTCGTCTTGTGTACGAAGGCTTTTTTTTGTGTAGAGGCGTTTTTCACGCTTGGGTGCGGTCATATTTTCCATAGCATTTTTTATTTTGATTTAAGGCAAAATTGCATTTTAATTTTTGCGTGAACAAATAAAAAGCGACCATTAACATACATGAAAATTAGTCATAAAAAATACTTTTTATGCGTCTTTAGGCTGAATCTAAATGGACGACCCGCTTAATTTTTACAGAAAAATGAAAAAATAAGTCCACGTCTTAATTGACCTTTGCGAAAAATTAAATTCAATTATTTTATGGAGAATATACTCGAATTATTCAAAACGACCATCGGTCGTTTGCGCATTATCGGCTTTGTGGAAGGCGTGTCGTTTTTGGTTTTATTGTTCATCGCCATGCCGTTGAAATATGCCTTCGGTATGCCCGAAATGGTCAAAAAAGTCGGCATGATGCACGGTTTGCTGTTCGTTTTGTACGCTATGGCGGTCGTGATTGCGAAGGTCGAAAAGGACTGGTCGCTTGGCAAAATGGCGCTGGCTTTGTTGGTGTCGTTTATTCCGTTTGGCACTTTTTGGGCCGATTCTAAACTTTTTAGAGCGACTAATTGAAGTGATTATGACGCGATTTATTGCTAATTTTACGCTTTCTCATTCAGAAATGCCTCAAATACTGAGGGGTCTTATTTTGAATTGTTAGAGGCAGATGCGCATAAAAAAAACCGTCGAAGTTGTCCACTTCGGCGGCTTTTTTATGCGCATTTGCCTCTAATTTTATTGCCGTAAATATTTCAATTTGGATTGAAAATTATAGCCAATCACTTCCGCTTGCTGCTTCGCTTTATCCGCTTTTTTACCCATGAAAAGGTCGTCAACCGTTTTGTGAAACGTTGAAATCCAGCGTTTAAAATGCCTTTCGTCTATGTCAAGACGGCGATGTACGTCGAAAACATTGCCCGTAAAACCCTCAGTATCGAGCAAAATAAACGACCAAAAAGCCATCATGCGCGGAAAATGGGCTTCAAAATCGACGCCTTCAAAAAAAGGCGACATGAAAGGGTCGGAGAGGAGACGACCGTAAAAGGTGCGGACAAGGTGTTCAACGTCGGCGGTTGTTTCAATATCGTGCGTCATTTTTTTTAGTTGATAAACGTCGTCGAAGTTTCAAACCTCGACGACGTTGTTATCGGAAGTCGTTTAAAAATCAAGCGACAAACCTACGGAATAATACCGTCTCGCTTGCGGAAAAAAACCAGATTGATTGTAAACATCTTTCCCTTCGCTGCGTGCGTAGGCATCATCGGGACGCGGGTCGTAACTTGGTGAAATAAAACGATATGTCCAACCATTATTCACGTATTTTTGATTGAAAACGTTGGCAACTAACAATTTAAGCGTCATGGATTTAATCGCTTTTGTTTTGTTGAATTTGGTTGAATAAAACAACTGAAAATTTGCGTAATTGTAGGCGGACAAAGTGCTGTTTTCGCTGCCGCTATTGTCCAAAAACTGCTTACCGACGTATTTTACTGAGGGGTTAAAACTTAATTCAGATTGACTATTTTTCAGAATGAAATAGGTCAATTCGCCATTAAAAACCACGTTTGGCGACAAGGCCAAATCAGTCGTGCCTCGATTAAAAGAGACTTGTTCGTAGGTGTCCCAATTGTCGATTTTTTCCGTGAAATTGCGAATTTTATTTTGAGAAAAAGTGGCATTGGTATTGAAAATCAATTGATTAGATAATTTAATTGCCGCTTCTAATTCAAAACCTGCGCGGTAGCTATCGGCTACGTTTGCGCGAATTTGTTCGCCAACGTCGTTGATTTTACCCGTTATGGCTAACTGATTTTTATAATTCATGTGGTAAAAATTGACCCCAAAATTAGCTTTTTCAAACAGTCCTTTCCAACCAATTTCGGTGTTGTAAAGCCGTTCCGACTCGGGCAAATTCGTTGTTTCGGCATCGGTCAAATCATTGCGATTTGGTTCCCGATTGGCAATTGCCAAAGAGGCATAAAAACGGGACCCCTCAGTATAAACGTAGTTTAAGCCGAATTTTGGATTGACAAAATGGTAATCAGCGGCGCGTGAAATGTCCCGTTTTTTGCGGTCAATGCCCGACGTCGTATAATTGATTGTGCGCAACTGAATATCGACAAAGGCGCTCAATTGTTTTGTAAGCGGGGCGTTTATTTTTGAATACACATTGAAGTCGGTTTTTGTTGCTGCGCTGCGATAAAACTCAACGGGTTTGAAATTCAATCCTTTGTCTTTCAACGTTTTATACCACGTGATGTCGCCAAAATGCCGTCCGTCGTATTGGTTCAAACCGCCGCCCGTTGTCCATTCTACACCGTTTTTTTCGTAAGTTGCGGAAGCAATTGCGCCGTAAAAATCGTTGTCTAACCACAATTGACGGACCAAATCGGTCGTGTCTTTGGGCAATAAATTACTGATGTTATTCAGTTTTTGGTCGGCTTTATATTCCTCATAATAGCCGCGCCCTTTGGTATAATGTGCCGAAATATTGGCGCGCCAATTTGTCGAAAACTGTTGATTATAGACCAAATGCACGTGCGTTTGTTGGTAATTATCGGTTTGATTGGCGTAAGGACTGTCCGATTTTTCGGTGCCTGCGGGGTTAAAAGTGCGCAGAGAATCCAGATAAGGCGTCGGAATGCCGTACCAACTTTGGTAGGTTTTTTCTTTTCCCGTCATTAATTTAGCCTTCAACGACCCATTTTTGAAGAGATACAAACCCGACAAATATAGAGATTGCAGATTTGATGCCGCGCGGTCAACGTAGCCGTCGGACGTGATGGAGGACAGCTTCATATCTACCGAAAATTTATTATGCATCAAACCCGTTCCTGCCGAAATGGCGTGGCGAAGCGTACCAAAAGAGCCGACGCCGCCCGTGTAATTCACGTATTTTTCGGAACGTAAACCGTTGGTAATCAAGTTGATAGATGCGCCAAACGCGCCCGCGCCATTTGTTGAAGTGCCAACGCCGCGTTGAATTTGAATCATCGAAGTTGACCCCGCCAAATCGGGTAAATTGACCCAATAAACGCCTTGCCCTTCGGCGTCATTCAACGGAATGCCGTCAATTGTCACGTTCGTTCGCGTGGCATCCGAGCCGCGGATCCGCAAACCCGTGTAGCCGATGCCGCCGCCCGCGTCGGAAGTCTCGACGACAGAAGGCGTTGATTTGAGTAGATACGGAATGTCCTGCCCGAAGTCGGAACGGCGAATTTGTTCTTTAGAAAGGTTCGTAAAAGTGACGGGTGTTGCGGCAGTTGCCATCGTTGCCGTTATCGTAACTTGTTGTAAATCAACAGTTTTCAACGAGTCAACGGGTTTAGAGACGGCATTTTGAGCGCCGATACTGAGGGGTCCTAAAAAAGTGAAAAGTGAAAAGTGAAAAACGAAAAATGCGCGCTTTGCGCTTGTAGAGAGTCGATTTAATGTCGCCATTAAAATCGGAAAATGGATAACTGATTTAAACATTTGAAAACAGTATTTTTAGTGGAAAAATGCGCTAAATGTTAGGGACAAATAGCTTTTTTCGACAAAAAATACCCTCGAAAGAATTTGATTTTAATGCGCCGACGGCAACGGATTAACAATCGAAACTCATTTTCCTCGACGGCATAACCCGTTCAGGTTCGATGGGTATAATCTCAGCTTTTTCAATCGAAAAGCACCCCAAATGAGCCGACAAAGGTAGTCAGGGAATTGGATTTACCTAATTTTAGATTTTTTTTGTGCGTTTCAATGGGACTCTTGAAAACACTTTTCGCTAATTTTCCAAATTCTCCTTCAATCTCGACATCGTTATATTCATGTCGTTTGCCAATATTTTTTTCGCAAAAGGCAGAAGAATATTGAAAGGATAACGGGTTGTTGAATTAAAAGTATTCGTCACCCGTGTTTGATTTCCCGTCACTGCTTCGGTCGTTGCATAAGCCGTGCTGATGCTTTTAAACGGCTTTTCAAACCGAATTTCGACGTCATAACGCGCGTTTTCCACAATACTCGTGATTTCTTGTTCGCCAATGCCGACGTTTTTATCGGCGCTGACCCACGCTGATTTGAAACCAATTTCACCGTCGGTGCCTCTATAAGTCATTTTCACATTCGGGTCTGTCATGACCCATTTACTGTATTTTTCTTGATTTTTCAAATGTCTGACGTAATCAAAAACGACGTCATTCGGACGATTTATCAAAGTTTCAACCGTCAAAGATGATTTTTTTGGAAGCATTGCCGCAATCAGCAACAGCCCCAAAATACAGCCGACAAGAATGGTGAGAATTGTAGAAAGCATCTTAAATGAGTTTAATTTTTGATGAAAAAAGGGTGAAAAATCGCTCTATACTGAGGGGTGCCTTTGAAATGAAAATAAGCGCACATTCTTAGTTTCTATAACTGTTCATCGCTTTCCTCTATTTTTGAGTTGGCTTTTTTCAAAGCCATGTTTTAATTCTGTAGTACTTGGCAAAAAACCGACTAAATTTTCGGGTAGTTCGGGATATAACTGATATTCTACAACGCCAATAGGTTTGTTGCTATTTCGCAGAGCATACTCGACTTCAATTGTGTCTTTTTCTGCGCACAAGATGATGCCAATAGAAGGATTTTCTGTTGCCATTCTGACTTGTTCATCCAATAATTCAAGGTGGAAATTCATTTTTCCCGTGTATTCAGGCTTGAAATAACCTGTTTTCAAATCAATCGCTACCAAGCACCGAAGCCCGCGATGAAAAAATACTAAATCAACTGTATAAGTTTTATCGCCTAATTTTAGAGGGACTTGGCTGCCTACGAAGGCAAAGCCATAGCCTAATTCCAGTAGAAATTCTTTTAATTGGTACAACAACCTGCGTTCAAGTTCAGCTTCAAGCACGGGTTGATTTAGTCCCAAAAAATCGAGACTATAACTACTTTTCAAGATGTCATTAGCTTGTTCTGCCAGATGTTCGGGTAGCGTTTTATCGAAATTATTTTGTTTGGGTTCTAACAGATGTCGCTCATAAGCTTTAGCCTTAATCTGATTAAGCAAGACATCACGTCCCCAAGCCATTTTTGAAACAGCTTCGATATAGTAAAGGCGTTCTTCGTGTGTTTTGGCTTTACTCATAATGATTAAATGATGTCCCCAAGCAATTTCTGCGACAACGTGTCGCAGATTTGAATATTCATAATATGTAAGGTAGAATCGACGCATATCCCATAAATTACGAGCTGAAAACCCATCCGTATTAGGGAATTCTTTTTTCAAATCGTGCGACAATTGTTGGACAATATTTTTGCCCCAACCATGCAGTTCCTGACTTTCTGTGATATGTTTTCCAACACCCCAATAAGATTCAATAACGGTGCGAGACAATTGTCTAATGGCTTTGGCTCGACCCGAACTCAGCACATTTTTAATGTCTGTTAAGAGTGTTTGATAGTCATTATTCATAGCAAAAACTGTTTTGATAAAGGGTTAAAGGGTATTTTTTAGATTTTTAATCACCCAAGATTTTTCAACGTGCGCCTTAAAATTGTCCAAAATCATCTGCCAACCCGTTTGTTGCAGCTCAATTGAGTTCTCATTCTCGGCTTCAAACGTCTCTCTGACAATCGTTTTGCCGTCTCTCACTGAGAAAGCAAGGGACATTTTGCGGTCGTCGTCAAGCGTCGAATTGATGGTCGTGTAAGGCGTTACAACATCGTGAACGCCGCTAAAATCGAAGGAAAAACTGCCATCTTTTGCCGCCATGCGCGACATAAATTTGCCGCCAACGCGCAAATCATTTTCGGCAAGCGGGCAATGCCAATCGTCAGACGCATGGTTCCAAACTTGAATATCTTCGGGCGTCGTCCAAGCTGCCCAAACCGTTTTTACGGGTGCATCTATCGTTGCTTCCACCGTAATCGTGATGCCTTTATTGTCCATTTTTTTTAGAAATTTAGGGCTAAAATTCGTGTTAAAAATAGCCCATTAAAGCCTTAATTAGCCTGATTTCGATAAAAATACTGAGGGGTCCTTTTTTGGAAAAATTACTTACCACACGACTTCAACACGTTTGTAAAATTGGTGATGTATGCGGCATCCTTATCCTTTTTTGCCAACTCCAAACCCATGTTTGAATCTTGAACAGCGATGTCGCATTTTCCCAATTTGGCCGCAATTTTTGCGCGGAGGTAATAGGTCCAATATTCTTTGCTCGTCTCCAACAATTTATTCGACCATTCAAAGGCTTGATTGAGGTCTTTGTTGTTCTCAAAATAATAATTTGCGGCGTCATAATAGGTGTCAGATTTGATGTCTGTCGCCGCCATTTTGGTTTTGATGTCCGCCATAATTGTCGCTTCGGGGTCGTGAGCAATCGCGAATTTGACTTCCGTATTTTCCCAACGGATCGCTAATTTAGCCGATGTTGGCGTGAAATCGGTAAATTCCATCGTGAAATGTTCCAATTTTTGCGACATTTTCGCCGATTTTACCGTAAAACGTAACAGGTCTTCCGCTTGCTTATATTCGTAAGCACCCCATTGTTTTTCGTTTTTGCTCAAAATAATCGTCCAATTTGAATCGGTTGGAATCGTGAAAATACCATAGGTTCCCGCCGCCACTTTATTGCCTTCAAGCGTCACATCGTGCGAGAGTTTCAGATTCGGGATTTTGTTCGCACCCGTCCGCCAAACTTGTCCGTAAGGAACGAGCGTGCTGCCCATCATTTTGCGCCCTTTCAGCGAAGGTCGGCTGTATTCAACGGAGACGGTCGCCAAACCGATGCTTTGCGAAACAGTCGCGCTCGGACTTGCTTGCGGTGAACTGATTTGGGCTTGCAAATTGAGCGTTAAACCAATGAAAAAGAGGATTTTTACAAAGTTCTTCATAACGAATTTTGATTTTTGATTAAATAAAATGAATGATTTTTGCCACAAATTGCGCGAATTTAGGCATTTAAAGGGCAAAATTTACTGTTTATACTGAGGGGTCTTTTTTCTTGATTTGTTGCGCTTCTAAAAAAGCTAAAACGGCGACAAAAGACGATTCTAACATTAAGTAACCGACGCCCCAAAACGTCGCTTTTTCGTAAAAAATGACCATTAAAAGAGCGCAAATAACGGCATAAATGACATTACCCGTAACCAATATTTTGAGCAAAATAAGTGGTTTTGATGGTTGACGAGCCAATGACAAAGAATACATTGCGTAGCAAAAACTCACGACCATTAAGGTTGTCAAAAGGCTTTCAGACAAGTTGAAAAGGGTTGATAATTTGGATTTAAAGAGCAAAGTAAAACAGCCCGACGCAAGTGCGGCAAAGCCATCAATCCAGACTAAACGGCTTATTGTCAATGATTTATACATATTTTCCATTAGTTTTTACCAATTTATACTGCACAATTTTCTCAATCAGTGCTACGGGCAAAGGTGCATCATACTTGAAATGAAGGGCATCTTTTGTTCCTTTTCCTCGATAAATTGCCATGTCTTCTTGCAAATTTTCCATGCCATAAACGGGATACAAACCGATATGTTTTTTGTACGCGGCAAACCAAACCGACACGCCGTTGAGCTTAAATGCAGGCATCCCGTAGCTGATTGTTTCCTCGGCATCAGGCGCGGCGATTTTTATCGTTGCCCGCATTTCTGCTAAAAAACGTTGAGTATTTTCGGGAAAATTGGCAATGTATGCGTCAATTGTGGTAGGTTTCGACATGATTGATTCGGTTTTAATGGCTGCTCAAAACGAAATATTTTTTGTTTTAAAAACGTGAAAATAGAAATTTATTTCAAATTAAAAACAAAATGTAGTTAATTTTAGACAAAAAAGGGCGTATTTGCGACAAAATACTGAGGGGTCTTATTTTTTTGAATAAATTAATAATTTCAACAACTTGAAAACGAATTTAACGTTCAATGTGACTCATTAAAACGTCTTTCACACTATTCAAAAAATCGTCATGTTCCAATTCACGGATATTCTAAAAAACTACCTCACCCGCGACGCTGTAAAGAGTCTTGCGACAAAAATCGGCGCGTCGGATAAGGAAACTGAATGGGCAATTGAGACGGTAAACACGCTCGTTTTGGCGTTTTTGTCGAAGAAAACGCTCGCTTTGCAAAACGCAACTGCCCTTTCAAAAGTTCTCGACCGCAACCACGACGGGGCGATTGCGGACGACATAAAAACCTTCGTCGAAAACCTCGCGCAAGGCAAAATTGACGTTGAAGAAGGTAAAGAAATCGTCGAAGATATTTTCACCGACCACCGCCAAGAAGTGCTACAATTGGTCTGTACGGCAACGGGTTTGACCGTAAATGCGGCGACAACGGTGCTTTTGACCATCACGCCTTTGGTCGTAAAAACGATTGCCGAAGAGCAAAAAAAGGGCAATTGGACAGTAAAAGATTTGGGCAGCAAGTTGGGCGAAGTGACAAAAATTTCGAACAATGCTTTGTCTAAGAAGCTTTTACAGATATTGGATAAAGATAATAATGGAAAAGTCACGGATGATTTGTGGCGCGGCGCGAAGGGCTTGTTTCAAAAAGTAGTGGCATAGTTTTCTGAATTTTAGGACCCCTCAGTATAAAACGTCAAAAAGCCGTTTCGTTAGCTAACGAAACGGCTTTTTGGCATTCTATACTGAGGAGTCCTTCTCTATTTTAATGAGCGAGCAAAATAGACGCAGGAATCCCCATTTCTTGATATAATCGCTTGACCATCGAAAATGTAAGCGGTCTTTTTCGATTCAAAACCTCAGATGCCTTACTCGCACTGCCAAAATAGATGGCTAAGTCCTTGTTTCTCAAGTTCAATTCCTCTGCCCTCAATTTGATGGCTTCGATTGGGTCGGGCGATGCAATTGGATAATGCTTATTTTCAAAGTCATCTGCCAATATAGACAAGACTTCTAAAAGGTCTTCCTGGGACGAACCTTCTGGGCAATCTACCAATGTGTCTATTTGTTTCAGGACCATTTCGTATTCTGCCTCAGTTCTGATTGGCTTTACTGTTATTGTCATAACTTATTGATTTTTAAATATTTTCAATATCAGATAATTTATCATACTCTTTATGTGTGCCGATAAATCGGATATAGACGGTTTGAATTTTATATCGAAACAAGGCGATTAAACGATATTTATTGTGCGTTATGTTAAAAATTATACGCCCATTTCCAATCGTATCTGATTTCGGATTGTCCATAATTACCTCGTTTGGATTTTGATATTCCGCATTTTTTATTTTTTCAAACCAATATTTAAGCGGCTGTTCTGCATCGGGATAAGATACCCAAAAATCTTGCAACGTTTTCTTTTTGATGATTCTCATAATAAAGATACAAATTTAGTAAAAAATTCCCAGAGAGGGAATTTTATTTTAGATAATGATTTTTTTGATAGCCAAAGGTAGTCATTTATGTTCTCAAAATTACTTCTTTATTCTGTAAATTAGACGCTTAAAGCCTCAAAACGCACATTTTAAAGTTTTTTGACGTTTTATACTGAGGGGTCCTTTTCGGGTCATTACATATATCAAAAACAAATTATTCTTTAAAAATAAATTCATGAAACAATTTGTATTTTAAATACAGCCTATTTACTTTTGCCGACGTAAAAAATGCTTGTTTTGTAAACCACGTTTTGTTTTCTAAAAATATGGAATTAGCTTTGTAAAAAATCTGATAAAATGACAGCTATTGCAAGGATGCCACTCACGGCAAATCGGTTGAAAAAACAGCTTGAACAGGAAGCACTCATTTTTGTTCCTGCCACAATTGAGGAATATTGGCGACTTGTTGAGTCGCCTCAATTACGCCTTGATTATGTTAATCATCAAATTGTCGCCACTATGAGTTGTGGAAGTTTAAAACATGAAACAATTGTAAGCAATGTTCACGGGTCATTTTTCAATAGTTTTGTTGAAAACTTTCGACTTTTCGCCAGCAATCGCCCCGTTTACGCCGCCGATTGCACAGATATTTTTAATCCTGATGTTCATCTTGTTGAAGGTCAATTGGAAGAGCATTTTTACAAAAGGTCGAAAACGGCAACTTTAAATCCGACAATTATTGTGGAAGTGATGTCGGAATCCACGAAAGAATACGATTTGGTGAGCAAATTGCCTTGTTATCAGAAAATTGACAGCGTTCAACACATCGTATATATTGAGCAAGATTACGCTGAAATTATGGTGTACAGCCGCACCGATAAATCGAATGAATGGCTTTTGCAACGTTTTAATTCTATGTCCGACGAGTTTCGTTTGTTGAATAAGCCGTTTAGTTTGAAAGATTTTTATCGAAATATAACGTTCTAATTCAATGAAAAAAGCCTTAAAAACGAACGTTTTTAAGGCTTTTTTAGGCTTTATACTGAGGGGTCTTATTTTTTCTTAAAAACCAAAAAGCATTTTCATTTTATCAAAAATTGCCGTGTTTTCATAAATCCCACCGAAGGCTTCTGACCCCGGACCGAAGGCAAAAACGGGAATCATAGCGCCTGTGTGGTAGCGCGATTTTGATTTTTCATCGTAAGGGTCGCCAAAACCACCGATAATTTTGCCCATTTTGGAGCCTTTCAAAACCGCAAAACCGCCCGTTTCGTGGTCTGCCGTAACGATAACGAGGGTGTTGCCATCCTTTTTCGCAAATTCGAGAACTTTCAGAATTGCTTTGTCAAAATCCGCCATTTCACCGACGATGTAATCCGTGTCGCCCGCGTGTCCGCCCCAATCAATTTGAGAACCTTCAATCATGGCAAAAAAGCCTTTGTTGCCGCTCTTTTCTGAGCGTGTTTGAAGGAAATTGCACGCTTTTTCGGCAGCAATCGGCAAATAAGTTCTGCCTTGGGTTGCCATTAAAGGCTGCAAATTGGCGGTCAAAAAACCAACATTTTGGTTCGTCGGAAGGGTCAAAGTATCGAGGTCGGCTTGCGTCCAATCGTTGATATAGTAGCCTTTTTTCTTAAAATCATTGAGCAAATTGCGCCCATCTTTGCGGTTGTCGAACGGTGTTTTGCCGCCACCGATGAACAAATCAATGTCTGTTTTCAAAAAATCGAGCGCGATGTCTTCAAACAAAGCGCGGTTTTTAGAATGTGCAATAAACGAAGCGGGTGTTGCGTGTTGAATATTGCAAGTTGCGACCAAACCCGTCGCCAAACCATTGCGTTCTGCCAACTCCAAAATCGTGGTGCGCGGCAACGAATCAACGCCGACGCCAATCGCTGCATTGTAGGTTTTGACGCCGCACGCAAAGGACGTTGCCCCCGCCGCCGAGTCGGTAATCAAGCCGTCTTCGGGGTCGTCGGGATAGTTTTTGTGCAAGCCGATTGTGGTGAATTGTTCGAGACTCAATCGGTTGTTATTCGCATACATTCCCGCCGTTATTTGCGACAAACCCATGCCGTCGCCAATCATCAAAATGATGTTTTTCGGACGTTTTGTCGCTGATGAACGGGTTTTTTCGCCGTCATTTAGCGATTTTTGGGCAACATAAGGGGGTGTGCAAGCGGAAATAAGTGCAAAAACGCAAAATGTTATAAATGTCTTTTTCATCAAAAATGTTAAATTAGAAAGGAATTTATGTTGGGATATTGAAATATTTCAATATCATTTTTACTTTATTGCGGCATAATCATCGTGAAATTTTCAACGGGTAAGGACATTTTTTTACCATTTATTTTCATGGTCAATAAGCCTTCGCCTTTCAAAATCTGTTTCGATGCACTCGCCGAATCTTCACGTTCTGCGCGGAGATAAAACGTTTGTTCTGCTTTCAATTTCTGCTTTTCAGCGTCATTTTCCGTGAATTTTGGCGACAAATTGACGATTTGCCCATCGTTTCCTTTGATGGTCAAATTGACGATTTCGACTGTGCAACCGCGCTTTGTTTTGAGTTCGAGTGCGTAGTAATCTTTACCTTTTGGCGGCTCAATGTGGTTGCCATTTTCGTCGCGCCGCAGGATGCCACGGTGTCCTGTGTTGCCTTTTGAGGCGCTCAAAAGGTCGATTTGTGCGTTGCAAGACGTGGTTGCAAGGAGCAAAACCAAGAAAAAATAAAGCGGATTCAATGTCATTTTTGAATGTATTTAACGTGTGAAAAATGTATTTGCGAATTTATTCGCACCCGTAACTGCGCATTCATTCGCAGAGGAACGTTTTGGAAAATAAAATTTCAATTGCCTTTAAAGTTTTTCTGCGCATTCATTCGCAGTTACGCGTGTGAATGAATGCGCAAATACAGTTAAAGGTAGAACACAGTTGAGCGCGTAAATGCTTTTTTTTAACCATATTAATTCTATACTTTTTAGGTAAAAAATCGCGCTGTGGCTATTTTGTTAAGCAAGTTTCGCGAAAAATACCAAACTTTGCTGCGTTTTAGACGGCAAGGTAAACACGTACCCCGCAAACGAATGTTATTAAATTTTTAATTTTTAAAAAATCAACACTACATGAACAAGTTCGGGCTGATTATTCTTTCAATAATGCTTTCATACAGCACCAAAGCTCAAAAAATTACGCTTCAATTTACATCCTCACCGACAAGCACCCCCTCTGTATCGGCGGCAAAATTGCGCTTTGACAAGGCTTTTGCGTACAGTTTTACGCTCGACGATGCGGCGGAAGACGCTTACACGGTCGCTTTGCCGCTTTTCAAAGGCGGTCGAGTCAACATCATAAACGAACAAACTTCGGGACTTTTTTTCACGGATGGTTGCGGCAACGATGTCCCGTTTCGGGCGGGCATTGCTTGGAATTCTGCCAATCAATATGGGCAAGATGTTCACACGGGGACGGTCGGCGGGATGCTGACTTGGACGCAACTCGACTCGTTGTACAATGCGGGTTGGGACGTTTTTAACCACAGCTATTGGCACCGCGCCGAATTTAACGGGTCGAGAACAATGACCGATGCGGAGTACAATTATCAAATCACTCAAAATGCGGCAATTGTGCGCCAAAAGACGCAAAAAGCGATTGAAATGCCGCTTTTTGTCGTGCCAAGCGGCGATTTTTATTACCAAGACCGCGCTTTGGCGGTAGGTTCAAAAGCGGTTTTTGACCAAAATTTTCCGAATTATGACGTCAGTTTCACGGGTGTTGACGTTGGAAATGTGCCAAGTTTGCCCAATAATAAAATGTGTCGTTGGGAATTACGCGCCGTTTTAACGGGTGAGGTGGCAAATAAAGTGGCACCGATTGCGGCTGAAACGCAGAACGGAACGGTCTATAAATGGCAAGCCGAATTTGAGCATCGCATTGATGGTTTGGATAATACGGCGCCTGTCAATTATTTCAAATTTAGAAATTATATGCAAGATTTGGCGCAAAATTATGGCAAAAACGGGACGGATAAAATGTGGTTTGCGCCTTTGCAAACCGTTTATGAATATTTGCAAATGCGTCAATATGCCCAATTTTCGACGCAAATTGTGGCAGGAAATCGGATGGAAATTGACTTTAATTTGGCAAATGTTCCGACTTGGTTGCGTCGAAAAACGTTGACTTTGGTCGTGAATTCGGATGTCAATTTTAGTCAAGTTGTGGTCCCTGCGGGTGTCGAAATTTCGTTCAAAGGCTCGGGTAATCGGAAAATTATTAATCTCGATTTTACAAATTTTTCAGGCGCTATTCCCGTGGAATTGACGGATTTTACAGGAAAACAGGCGCAAAATGGTTCAGTTCAGTTGAATTGGCGAACGGCTTCGGAAGTGAATTTGAAACAATTTGACGTCGAAAAAAGCGGCGATGGCAAGAATTTTAAAGCCATTGGTTCCGTGAAAGCGAAAGGATTTACGGGCATTCAGAATTACGTTTTTGAGGATATAAATTTCAAAAATCCCGCTTATTATCGCTTACGTTCGGTGAACAATGACGGCACTTTTGATTATTCAAAAATCATCACAATTGCCGCTTCGGGCGTTCATCCGACGATAAAAGTGGTCCCCTCAGTATCGGACGATATTTGGACGGTCGAAAGCGATTCAGACGACCTTAGACGTGGACAAATCGACGTTTTTGATGCCAACGGACGGTTAATGCTATCTCAAAAAGGCACTGATAAATTGATTAAAACCAACCAATTACCACGTGGTTTGTACTTCGTAAAAGTGACGATTGGACAACTAACGTTTACTAAGAAAATGGTTAAGATTTAATGGGTTTTTTCCACCGATTTCCACCGATTTTCACGGATTTTCACCGATTTTCACCGATTAACGCGGATTAACGCGGATTAACGCGGATTTTTATAGTTACAACTTGACGCGGGTTTCAAACCCGCGTCAAGTTTGAGTAGCGATGATTAAGGGATTATTCCGAAATAAAATAATAAAAAAAAGCGTCCGTTCCGTTGACAGAATGGGCGCTTTTTTATGTTTTAAATTATTGATTATCAATTTCTTACAAAAAAAGAGACCCCTCAGTATAAACGCCTTTTTCGACCATTTTTTTTACTCTAATTCAAGAATATTCGCTCGCCCGTCGTTTCGCCATATCCTCTTTCATTTCGCGCCATTTTGACCCTAAAATCTTGTTCATACTTTTATCGACAACAAAATGTTTAGCGATTTGATAGGCACCTTTTGCGCGCCTAACGTAGCTCTCGTTTGCCCGCAAAGCGATGGAATAGCCGCCGTCAACGTACTCGATGTAG
This sequence comes from Saprospiraceae bacterium, assembly GCA_043764555.1. Taxonomy (GTDB): domain Bacteria; phylum Bacteroidota; class Bacteroidia; order Chitinophagales; family Saprospiraceae; genus JAAFJT01. The sequence continues at coordinate 2,278 of JAYUKJ010000911.1, read as the reverse complement.
TGCCAAAATCCCGTTGGAATAAACACCGTTTCACCCGGATTTAGGACTGTTTCCCAGCCTTTTACGTGCAAAAGGGCGGGAAATTTCTCATAATCGGGTTGATTGATGTCCACGTAACTTGCCACCGTGTAAGGATGATGGTAGAGACGTTTTGAATCTTCTTGCGAAAACAAAACAACGCGTTTACGTCCGTGCAGTTGATTCAAAAAGACGTGGCTGAGGTCGAGGTCGAAGTGCATCGGCGTGATTGAGCCTTGTCCACCGAAGAACATATACGGAAAATCTTTAAGAAAGCCATCCATAATTGTCGGCAAGGTGAAGTCGTTTACCATCTCGGGAATGTGCCGAAAGATGTTCCAAAGAAAGATGCGATAAGGCATTTGGCCACGTTCCATGAGCGTGAGGTATTCGCCAAAACTCATGTGTAATTCGGGTTCCATGTAGCCTTTACCGGGTTTTGAATAATTAGGCGTGACGACGGGAACATTGATATGCCCGTGTTTTCTCTTCAAATTATCAATTGTCCACTCGGTTTTTGCCGTCCAATTGTCCATTAAATCGGTGAAAACGACGGGTTCTAACGGTTCTAAGTGTTCTTTTAAGAAAATATCGCGGGTCAATCCGCTTCGTTTTTCAATGGGTTGCAGTGTTAGCATGGCAATTTTGCTTTTTAATTTTGAAAGAAAACCAACACTTTTTGCGATTGTGATTTTTATGGGTTTGAACTGTTTTTTTAATGTCCCAGTCCGAACTTGCGGCAAATGTAAAGGTGAATGTGTTAATTTTCCAAAACTTATCCAATTTTCGCATTTTATTAATTGTTTGTAACGACTTCGCTACGCGACTATTTAGCTACCGATTTACGGATTTTACGGATTTAGGGATTAAAACGCAGTCGTTTTAATCCGTAAATCCATAAAATTCGTGAATCCGTGGCTAAAATTAATCGTTGGTAAGTAGCTACAAATAAAGAATTAATTGAGACTAAAAATAGTGAGTTAGGACTTCTAAGTTATCCTGAAAACGCCGCTGCTGTTATACGTATAGACGCTTTTTTTTACCCATCATTTGCACCCTATTTAAGACCTTTTTTCCTCATTTCGTTTACTTCCCTTCGTCCGATAAAATGGACTTTTCCACCAGTAAATCACGCCGTTTGTCGAGCGTCTGCAACCTCCGTGCAACCTTTTATCGAGACTTGTAGTCTATTGGTTATCTTTGAATTTAGAAAGTGATTCAAGTTTAGTTGGCGATAACTTATTGTAAATCAATTGTTTATTCGTGCGCGCTTTCATTTAAACGTTCAAAAGAGGGCGTTTGTCGAGTGGAAAAAAAGCGGAATTGAAGTTCGGTCGAAATAAGCGACACTTCATCCGTTTATTCACGCGGTTCAGCGATTCTGATTTGCTTTCGGCGCTTCGTTGCTCCTACATTTGCATCATAATTAGCAACGAAAGGACATTATTTAATGTAACAAATAAATGCGATTTAATTGTCTATTTTGGTTCAATTAAATGATTAAAAAACGTCCCTTAAAATAACTTTAATTTAAAAAATAAATCTCTATTAATTAACAATCTTAATTTTTTTAAAAATGAAAAAGTTTGCATCATCTATCTTGGCTATCGCCCTTACAATCGCTTCTTTCACTGCAAAAGCAGAAAACGTTGAGCGTATTTTCAACCTCGAAGGCACTAAAATCAATATCACGGCAATTGAAAATTCTAAGACCGTTGTCGTCACGTTGAGCAACAACGCAAACGGCGAAATGTCCGTTTCTCTTGAAGACGCTTATGGCGAAAAGTTCGCAACTGATATGGTAAAAGCGCCTGCGTATTTTGCAAAAAGATACAATTTGTCGCAATTGGAAGCGGGTCAATACCGCCTCGTCATCACCAAAAATTTGCTTAAAACGATTCAGCCGTTTGAATTGACGCGCACCAATATTGTCTTAAACGAATTGGAACGCAAAGAGAAATTTTTGCCAAATATCAGTCAAAAGGGTAAAAAAATGGACGTGAACGTTTTGTTGGGCAACTACTCGAACATCATCGTTAAGATGTACAACAACGAAGGTCAAATGGCTTTTGAAGACAAGCATTACGTCGTTTTAACGCTCAACAAGCGCTATGATTTGTCGAAAGTAGCGGCAGGAAGCTACGTTGTGGAAGTGATTGCGGGTGACGAAACGCAGTATTTCACGGTGACTTTGGATAAGTAAACCATCATTTTTTTCAAAAGGGACCCCTCAGTATAAGAGCCGTTTTTTGCACCAAAG
>JAYUKJ010000910.1:0-7344 GCA_043764555.1 Saprospiraceae bacterium | reverse complement strand
GTAAAGTCGTTAAAAACAAAAAATTCTTATCGGGGTCGTTGACGAATTCGGCTAATTCTTGTAAAAAGTACAATTGTACTGAGGGGTCATTATTTGTCGCGTATTCTAAAAATTTTCCAAATTCATCGGCAATAATAATGCAGCATAAATTCTGTTTTTTTAGTGCTTCTCGCTTCTTTTTTAAAACTTTGAAAACTTCTTTTTGATTTGGCTCACAGTCTAATTCTTCCGCAAAAGCTTCTAAAAACGACCGATTTTCGCCGACAATCGAGATAAATTCAAATTTTTTAAGTCCATTAAATTGACCATTAATTGAACCAAAATTATTAGGATTTGTCCCGTTGAAATGATTGATTAGAGCCAATAAAAACGCCGATTTGCCCGTCCCGTAAGAGCCGACAATACTAAAAGACCGCACGCCACTTTTAAATTGTGAAGCGATTTGTGTATAAATATGCCGACTATTCGCCGTCGGAATGTAATTCGACGGACGTTCAGCATCACGAAGGATATTAACCGACGGAGACAGATTGAGTGTCATAATATTCTTTTAAGATTTCGGTATTAGAAAAAGTATGTTTGAATTGCAAAAGACGAATACCGCCGTCGTCTTTAAACGTAATGTGTTGCGGATACATCGCCAATAATTCTTCGATTTTCAACATCAAACCATTAGAACTCAATGCAAAAACCGACCCGACACTGTCCTCACCGTTCAATAATTCTTGAAAATTGATAGACGAATTGCCCTCTAATTGCTGCAAAATGCCGTAAAGAACGATTAAAACGGGCAAATCAGCACGTTCTTGATTCTCAATTTTGAAAGTATCTTTACTCACGGATTGAACAAGGCTGATTTCCTGCAAAATACCCGATAGATTTTCTTCGATATTTTTAGACCGTGAACTGCCTTTGTAATTGTTCAAAAAAGCGTCAATATCTCTATCTAAAGAACTATCTTGAACGGTAAAATTTTGTTGACCACAATATTTTTTCAAAGAATCAGTCAATTGCTTTTTCGTAAACTCAACCCGTTCTTTTCTAAAACGATTGAAAACAAACGAATAAATAGACGCTCGACGATTTGTAACCAACAAATAATGCAATAAATAAACCGTTGCTTTGTCCTCACAATACGGGTCAAAACCATCCGTATCATTGAAAATAAGCCTTGCAATGTCCTGTAATTCGTCGCTTTCGTTTGTCATACCAAACGATTTCAACCAAAAACGGATCCCGTTTACCATATTTCGACCTACGCCTAATTCCACAACCGCCCCGTCATTGAAAACGCCGTCGTTCTCAATAAAATCAAACCCTTTTTTGAGCCAATACGTACGGCAATGAAAAGAATCATGCCCTGTAAAACTGAGTTTTTCTTTCTCTTTTTTCATGGGGCGAATTTAGAACATTTCGTTGGAAAAGTATAAATTCTTGGAGGGCTTCTCGTACACTGTGGAAAAATAGCCGTTTGATGTAAATCATAATCCCAATATTTTTCATTTCTGAAACCATTTTCTCCTACAAAACGTTTTTTGCAGGAACTGCCTGCTTGCCACATATTTTCTTATCAACTCATAACAACCAAGACCGCACAGCACTATTGAGGATTTGCAACCCGACATATATTATGTTTTATGTTTCAGACCTAAGCAGGTGTGAAAAAGGACCCCTCAGTATAAATGCCTTTTTTAGTGCTTGAACGCTGCTTTTTCTCATTTTTCGCGGACAATGATAACGCATCTGCGTCAAAATTGTCTCTAAAATAAAAAAATCCCGAACTTTCTTACAAAGAAAATTCGGGATAATTCACGTTTATCGTCCGTGAACACAAGGCTCAATTAGTAGCGGTAGTATTCAGGCTTGAATGGACCTTCGACTTTTACGCCGATGTAATCCGCTTGATACGTTTCCAATTCTTCCAATTCGACGCCGATTTTGGCCAAGTGCAAACGGGCAACTTTTTCGTCCAAATGCTTAGGGAGCATATAGACTTTGTTCTCGTAAGAGCCTTTTTTCTCCCACAATTCCAATTGTGCTAACACTTGATTGGTGAACGAATTAGACATAACGAACGACGGATGTCCCGTGCCGCAACCTAAATTCACCAAACGACCTTCCGCCAAAACGATGATGTCGTTGCCTTCAACTTCGTACATATCGACCTGTGGCTTGATTTCCGTTTTTGTCGAACCATACGTGCTGTTCAACCACGCCATGTCGATTTCGTTGTCGAAGTGACCGATATTACAGACAATGGCTTTGTCTTTCATCATCAAAAAATGTTGCTTCGTGATAATGTTGCAATTGCCCGTTGCCGTAACGATGATGTTGGCGCGTGGAATAGCATTTGCCATTTTCCGCACCTCGTAACCGTCCATTGCCGCTTGCAACGCGCAAATCGGGTCAATTTCCGTTACAATCACGCGGCAACCAGCGCCCGAAAGCGAGGCCGCCGTACCTTTGCCCACGTCGCCGTAACCCGCCACAACGGCCACTTTACCCGCCATCATGATGTCGGTAGCGCGGCGAATTGAGTCAACGAGTGATTCTTTGCAACCGTATTTGTTGTCAAATTTCGACTTCGTTACGGAGTCATTGATGTTGATAGCAGGAAGCGGCAAAGTACCTTTTGCCACGCGTTCGTAGAGGCGGTGAACGCCCGTAGTCGTTTCTTCCGAGATGCCGCCGATGCCCGCGACGAGTTCAGGATAGCGGTCGAGGACCATATTTGTCAAGTCGCCGCCATCGTCAAGAATCATATTCAACGGTTTTTCACCGTCAAAAGCGAACAAGGTTTGCTCGATACACCAGTCAAATTCTTCTTCGTTCATGCCTTTCCACGCGAAAACGGGCGTGCCAGCTGCGGCAATTGCGGCAGCGGCATGGTCTTGCGTCGAAAAAATATTGCACGAAGACCAGCTTACCTCGGCACCCAATGCCGTGAGGGTTTCGATAAGGACGGCCGTTTGAATCGTCATGTGAAGGCAACCCGCAACGCGCGCGCCTTTGAGTGGTTGAGTGGCACCAAATTCTTCGCGCAAAGACATAAGTCCCGGCATTTCGGCTTCCGCCAAACGAATTTCTTTGCGACCCCAAGCCGCTAAATTGATGTCTTTGACCTTGTGGGAGAGCTTCTTTTGAGTAGCTGTCATTGTTTTAAATTCAACTGTTAAGTGATAAAAATATTGCTTTCTGATTTATGGTGTTTAAAGATTGGGCAACTTTTCAGAAGTCGCCCAATCTAAAATTCTTATGTTATTTCTTTTCGGCGTTCAATATCGCCAAAACGTCGTTTGTAATGTCCAATTTTTCATTGACGTATAAAAAAGCGCTGCCACTGCCCGCACTGTGGCGAATGACGTAATCGTAACCTTTTTCTTTCTGTAAAGTTGCCAAAACGTCATTAATTTTTTTCATCAAACCTTCGTTGAATTTTTGGGTTTCGTCCATCAGCTCTTTGCCTTTGCGGTCGCGTTCGCCCACCAAACTCTGCTGTTTTTGTTGCATCCGCTCGCCTTCTTGTTGCAATTGCGCGGGTGGAACCGTTCCGCCTTGCGCTTTTTGTTGCAAAGCCGCGTATTCGCTTTGGAAAGCCTGCGCTTTGCTTTCTAAGGATGCCGTGAGTGATTTTTGTTTTTGCTCAAATTCCGCCGCTTTTTGCTTGAAATACGTATATTTTTCCTGCAAGGAATCGATATTGACAAAAGCAATTTTTGCCGCCGCCATGCCCGCCGCGATGGCTGTTTCGTTGGTGGCTATTTTTGGCGCATCCGCCGTAGCTGGCTTGTTGCAATTCGAGAAAACGAACGCTGTTACCGTTAGAAGAATCATTTTTTTCATAGAAAGAACAAGATTTTTAGTCGTGAAAATAAAATTTCGCGCAAAGGTAAATTTTTCGCAGAAAAAATAGGACCCCTCAGTATATAAGGTGTTTTTTTATTAAAATTCTTTTTGAAACCCTACATAACCTTGACTTTAGCTTTTATCGCATAGAAACATAGAAGATTTCGCATAGGGTCACATAGATTTTTACGTAAAACCCTATGTGACCCTATGCGAAATCTTCTATGTTTCTATGCGATAAAGAAATGTGTAGGGTTTCAAAAAATTCTTTAGAATTCCCGTTCAGATAAATAACAATAAAAAACGGGCTATCACTGTTTCCAGAGATAGCCCGATGCTTTTTATAACCATTTTAATTTTTGCGAAATAAGCAGATTGTACCTCTGCTCGGTTCGCTTTATTTTTTTATTAATTGACTTCTGTCAATGTGTAGTGCATTTTTTGACCATTTTCTACGTGTGTGCTTTCGATAACACGTGGTTTAGGCGATACGTTTGTGTTGACAACGGGTGCAGGCGCTGTGCTTTTTGCGGCAACTGCGCGGCGAACTGGCTGCGGAATAGTCACCACTTTTTCAGTTGATGCCGTCAAAGGCGCTTCGTACTGAGGGGTTACTACTGCTGCAACTTTTACTGCTGCAACGGGTGCTGCTGCGTTGTCGAAAGACAAACCTGATGGCACGTCATACTGTGACAAATTGTATTTTTCAATCAATCGGATAAGCTTTTCAGCGTAATCTGGCGCCGTTGCGTAGCCACAAGCTTTCAAACCCGTTGCCCATGAGCGGTAGTCCGAGCGGTCGAAGCTGAACAATGAGCGGTAGCGGGCGCGGGTCAACAAAAACTCGCTGTGCTTGCGGTAAGATTCTTCAGCCGAGCCGAATCTGACGAATTTAGAATTTTTTGGCTTGCCGTTTTCGTCTTTGTCGTCGTCCATTGCCTCAACAAAAGACGAGCCGTCGGTTGCACTCCACCACTTGATGCCGAAATGGTTGTTTGCTTCCGTCGCCAAACGCGATTGTCCGAAGCTCGACTCCAACAAACCCATCGAGAGTTTGATGCTTGCGGGGATACCCGTGCGCAATTGTTCTTCAATTGCCAAATCTTTGTATTGAGAGACGTAGTTAGAAACGAGTTCTGCGCCCGTTGTAGCGTTTGCTGTGAATGCTGTGAATGTGAAAGCGAGGATAGCGATGATTGTGAAGTAGAAATTTTTCATATTTTGTAAGAATTTGTAAATGGTTAAAAAATTAAGTTCGTTCGTAAAATACTTGATGATGTTGATGATGTTTGTTGAGATGCTCTGTCCAAAAAGTCGGCTATGTGGGAGGAGAAGCCTAAGAAGTAAGTTGTGTATCAGCTGAAAATCGCGGCTCAATTGGGAGGAAGGGAAGCGGCGATTGTGGGTGGTTATGATTTGTTTTTGCGGCGCTGATGTCACAAACATGATGCAAAGATAGGGGGCCTTTTAATTGGTACGCAAGGCCCCGAACGCTGTGACGGGGCAAAAAACGAGGGTAATTTTGACAATATAAATTTATGATAAATGTATATAACTGATTTTCATAGTAAAATTACACTCATAAAAATTAATTAAATATAAATTTACCCCCGAAAATGACCTATTTACGGTAGAGATTTCGATGCCTTTGTAACAGATGCTTCGGTTGAGGCGCTTCTTTCTACCCTTTTTTAGGTTTTCAAAGCGTGGTTTTACGCTTTTTTCTAAAAAAAATCCAAGTACCCCTCAGTATTTCGGACATTGGCAGCTTATTAAGGACGTTTTTCTTAGGTTTGCCCCGTTGTTTTCAAATTTTTTCTCAACATTAATTGTAATACACAATGAAAAAACTCGTTTGTGCTGTCTTCTGCCTTGCCGTTTTTGCCGCTTTGCTAACCGCTTGTGAAGAAGAAACGGTCAAACTCACCCGCGCCGACCGCGAAGCGATTGATACGATTGTGCAAAAAAACATCGTTCAAATCACGCCCGAGCTTGACCGCTATTGCCAAGACAGCGCGCCGATTCTGCGTAAATACTACGTGGACTCCTTATTAATAGTGCGACAACGGGAAATCGAGCAGCAAGCCTTACCCGTTCAGTAGCGGCGTCGGGAAATTTATCCCCGAATGCATACGTTATATACGTTGCGCCGCTTTGACAGCTTTTCAATCAATTGGCAAATCTCCAAATCAAATAACACGTGAAGAAATAATCTGTATTGTCGCCAAAAAAGTGCATCTTTGCGGCGATTTTTCAAACCACAAGGCGACACAAGACTTTTGACATCTTTTTTATCATTAAAACCACAACATGACTTTTCAAGAATTAAATTTAATAGAGCCGATTCACAAAGCACTTAAATACGAAGGTTACACCCAACCCACACCGATTCAAGCTCAAGCCATTCCGATTGTTCTGAACGGCACCGACCTTTTAGGTTGCGCGCAAACGGGAACGGGAAAAACGGCAGCGTTCGCGATTCCGATTATTCAATTGCTGTCAAAAAAGCAATTCCACGCAAAACCAGCCATTAAAAGCCTCATTTTGACGCCAACGCGCGAATTAGCGATTCAGATAGACGAGAGTTTTCGCGCTTACGGGCGCTTTACGGAGATTCGGCACACCGTGATTTTTGGCGGCGTTTCACAACACAGCCAAGTTGAAAAACTCCGACGCGGCGTTGATGTCCTCGTTGCGACGCCAGGGCGTTTGATAGACCTTATCAATCAAGGGTTTATCAGCCTCAGTCAATTAGAAATTTTTGTATTGGATGAAGCCGACCGTATGCTCGACATGGGTTTTATTCACGATGTGAAACGCATCATAAAGTTGTTGCCCGAACGGCGTCAAACCTTGTTTTTTTCCGCAACAATGCCGCCCGTTATCATGAAATTGGCGCAAACGATTCTCAAAAATCCGAAGAAAGTGGAAGTAACGCCCGTTTCTTCAACGGCTGAAAAGATTGAGCAATCGGTTTATTTTGTCGAAAAAAATGAGAAAATCCATTTGTTGATGCATTTGCTGAAAAATCCGAAAATGGATTCCGTTTTGGTTTTCACGCGCACAAAACACGGAGCCGATAGAGTCGTAAAAGCATTGGCACGGACGAACATTGGCGCTTTGGCAATTCACGGCAATAAATCGCAAAACGCAAGACAAAACGCGCTCAGTACGTTCAAATCTCGGCAAACCCGCGTTTTAGTCGCGACGGACATTGCGGCGCGCGGCATTGATGTGGACGATTTGGCGTTTGTGATTAACTACGAATTGCCGAATATTCCCGAAACCTACGTGCATCGCATCGGTCGGACGGGTCGCGCGGGTGCGGAAGGCGTCGCGATTTCGTTTTGCGAAGCCGAAGAACGTCCTTATTTGAAAGACATCATCAAATTGATTGGCTTAAATATTCCCGTGGTGAGCAATCATCCGTTTGTTTAAAAAAAAAGACCCCTCAGTATAAATGCCAAAAAAGCCTTGAAAACGCGCGTTTTCAAGGCT
>JAYUKJ010000909.1:0-7344 GCA_043764555.1 Saprospiraceae bacterium | reverse complement strand
ATCTTAAAACGGGTGCAATAAAATTGCTCGGAAAAGGTGTTTTTGAGCAAAGCGTATTTTCGGCAGATAGTCGCTATTTCGTTGGTTTAAAAGTAGATACAGATAACAAAACAATAATTACGTATTTTGATTTACTAAAAAGTAGCAAACTTTGGGAAATAACCGACGCGCAAAATTTGCTCGGTGATAGGCCGTTTGTGGTCGAAAATGAAGTCGGTTTTGTGACTTTGCTAAAGAAAAAAATCGTTTTTCTACGCCCCGCCGATGGTACAATCAGTCGTGAAGAAGACATGGAAACGTATCGTTTTACGGACAATCCGTTGTTAGAATCGCAAATGCGGCATGAGCAACGCGTGAGAATTACGACGGATAGAGATTTTTGGCACTCAAAAATTGTGGACAATGGCGCATTTTACGTGCAATCACAGAACAACAATACGATACAAATTTTTAGAGGCAGCGATAATAAAAAAGTGGCTGAAATAATCCTATCTGCCGAAAATGGTGAGTGGGCAGTCGTCACGCCCGAAGGTCTTTTCGACGCGTCCGAAACGATGATGCGCGCCTTGTATTTTACGAAAGGCAAGCAAATTATTCCGTTGGAAACGCTGTCCGAAAAATTTTATACGCCCAATCTATTGGCGCAAATTTTTTCAAAAACCAACGCCCCCGAACCTCAAAAACAGGACATCAACAACTTAAAAGCACCCCCCTCAGTAAAATTGACTTATGAGCCGTCAAAAATCTATAAAGACTTGCTTTTGGAAGGCGATATTATGGAGGTAAAAGTGGATAAACCGACCGTGCAAGTGACCGCCGAAGCGACTTGTACGGAGGGAACGATTGAAGAAATTAGATTATACCACAACGGTAAATTGGTGGGCAATACGACGCGAAATCTGATTGTTGAAGATGAAAAAAGCAAGTTTGAAAAGAAGGTTTTTAACGTAGAATTAGTGGAAGGCGAAAACCGCTTAAAAGTGGTCGCTATCAACAATCAACGCACCGAATCTAAGCCCGATAACATCACTTTTATCTATAAACCGACCAAATCGAGCAGCGTTAGTCCAACAATTACCAATGAAATTTGCTTGCATTTGGTGGTGATAGGCATCAATAAATATAAAAATCCTAAATATAATTTGAATTACGCAAATGCCGATGCGACGAGTTTTAAAGAGGCAATTGAGCGTGGCGGCACGTCGATTTTTAGCAAAACAAATGTTGTTTTTATTAGTGATGATAAAGCCACAAAAGACGGTATTTCAAGCGCATTAGAGCAAATAAAAACCGTTGCAACAGCCAAAGACGTATTCATTTTTTACTTCGCAGGTCACGGAGTTTTGAACGAAAAAAAGGACTTTTTCTTAGTCCCTTACGACGTGACGCAACTCTACGGAAATGACGCTGCATTAGCGCAAAAAGGATTGAGTGCCAATCAGTTACAACAATTTTCAAAAGATATAAAAGCCCAAAAACAGTTGTTTATTCTCGACGCTTGTCAATCGGCGGGGGCGTTGGAACAAATCGTTGCGGCACGTGGTGCAGCCGAAGAAAAAGCGATTGCTCAACTCGCTCGGGCAACGGGAACGCATTGGCTCACGGCATCGGGAAGTGAGCAATTTGCATCGGAATTTGAGCAGCTCAAACATGGCACTTTTACCTATGCGTTGCTCGAAGCACTAAGCGGAAAAGCGGATAAAGGCGGCGATAAAAAGATAACCGTTAAAGAACTCGACGCGTATCTGCAAGAGGTCGTTCCCGAACTCACGGCGAAGTACAAAGGGACCCCTCAGTATCCCGCGAGTTATGGGTTTGGAAATGACTTTCCGATTGGGGTTGTGAAAAATTGACCCCCTCAGTATTTTAGACATTTTCCAACAAAATATAATTGAAATGACAGCAAAAAATCTATTTCTAATGCTCTTAATTGGGCAATTTACAAGCCTATTGGCGCAACAGCCGATGCTGGCTTACCGCAAAGAAGGCATTTGGCACTATTTCAACACCGACGGACAACCGATGTGGGAACCCTATTTGGACATTGCGGGTTCGCCTGCGGGTTGGGTTAATGACTCGTTATGTGGCTCAACGATGGACGTAAAAAGCACGAACGGCGGCGGTGTTGGGTTTGAACGCAAGCAAGTATTGTATAATGTGAAGGGGGACATTGCCTTTCGTCCTAAACTTGAGATACGCTACAAAATTTTATCGGGTTTTGATGAAATGGGGTTGATTGAAATACAAAATTACGAAACGACGCAACTTGTGTTGTGCGATAAAGCGGGCAATATGGTCTATGAATGTCCGAATATGACGGGGCAATATTTGGGCAACGGCGTAGTTGCGTACCTCAAAACCGAAGAAGAATTGACCGCCGACGGTGAGAAAAATTACCTATTATTTGATGTGAAAACGAAGAAAGAAATTGCCCAAATCACCTGTTCGGGCATCAGAGGCAACTTTAGAAACGGGGCGATTTTTTGCCACAATGCCGCCTTAAATTGGGGCATGGTAAACCGAGAAGGGCAACTGATTCTGCCGATGATTTGGGATGCAGATTTGTTGGAAGATGATGGAAAAACGGGACCGCTCAACTTCGGTTTTATTGCGCTAAAAGACCCTAAAACAAGCCTTTTTTCGCTCATAAACAAAAATGGCGACGTGGTTTTGACCGAAATTAACGAAATTGTTTCTCTTTCTAAGGATTATTTTCAATGTCGTTTTAAGACCGAAGATTATAGAACAACGCATACTTACGTCTTGGAAGGCACTAAAATAACAGAAATTGACCTTAAATATGGTGAAAATTTCGTCGGTACTGAGGGGTCTCTTTTGCTACGTAAAGATGTCGAAAACAACCTAACAATTACCGATAAAACCCTCAAACCGATTGCCAAAATTAAGAGTTTTAAGTACAGCGGTTTGGAGGTTTTTGAACACCATATTTGGACACAAACCGATACGACGAATGAATTTGCCTTCACTTGTTACAACGAAAAAGGCGTAAAAACGGGAACAATTATCGCCGAAAAATGGGGCAAATCCGCCTACGGTCACGTGCCGTTTATGAGAAATGGGCTACGGGGTTTGGCAACTGAAAGCGGAAAAATTGTCGTAAAACCTACCTACACATTCAAAGAAGACAATATACCTGATGTCCAAAATGGTTATTGGAGCGTTCCCGTCCCGCTAAATGAAGACAGCGTGCGGTTCGATTTCTACAATTTTCAAGGTAAATTGACGATGCGCACAACGGCTGAAAAAGACGGGTGGGATTTCATTATTTCAAACGAAGCGACTTTGCGTTATCGGCATTTCTAAATAAAAGTAAATTTATAACTAATTTAAAATCAATATTTTAAAATTAATAAAAATGAAAAAAACGATTCTCTTATTAGTCTCAATGGCAGTAATCACCGTTTGTTCTGCTCAAAATATCTTATTGCCCAATAAGAATTTTTACCACGCCGATAACGAGGAATATGTCCTTCTTTCACTAACGGGAAAGGTCATAAAATCCTTCAAAGGCATTCAGATTTATGGGCAAATTCTCTCCGATGGTATGATAGCGGCGGAGGATTTGAAAACAAAAAAAATGGGCTATCTCAGTGCCGTGACGGGCGAGTGGGCAATCAAGCCACAGTTTCAAACCACTGAGGCATTTCATGAAGGTTTTGCCGTTGTGAAACAGACAAAAAATGACACTGTCGAATCGGCGGTGATTAATAAAATGGGTAAAATTATTTTCCCATTTTCCCCATTGACCATTGATAAATTCCGTGAAGGAATGGCTTTTGTGCAGGACGAAAGTTTGAAATATGGTGCAATTGACCAAACGGGCAAAATGGTTATTCCGCTTTCTGATGGCGATTTGAGCTTTTTCAGCAATGGCTTATCTGTCAAAGGAGAATCGGGCAAATGGGGCTATATTGACAAAAAAAACAATGTAGTTATCCCCAAAACTTGGGATACGGCGGACGACTTTTCAGAGGGTTTGGCGGCGGTTGGTTCTCGTTTTGGCGTTGTCAATGGAGAGCCGAAATGGGGTTTTATTGACATGAAAGGAAAACTCGTGATTCCGCACGAATACACGGGTAGTGGCAAGTTTTCCGAAGGCATAGCGATGGTGAATATAACGGTTGGAAAAGGCGACGACGCGGCGGATAGACCCGTTTTTATTGACCGAACGGGCAAGCGTTTGACTAAAGAAGCATACGAATTTGCTAAGCCTTTTAAAAATGGTTTTGCGGGCGTTGTTAGAAACGGCGACGAGGAGGCAAAATGGGGTTTTATTGATAAATCGGGCAAATTGGCAATTCCGATGGTACACATTATGGCGGGCGGTTATGATTCTGATATGAGTTTTTCGGAGGGACTTTGTCCAACGAATAAAGGCTACATTGATACGACGGGAAAACTGGTAATTTCGTTTCCCAAAAATGGCGAATTGGCAGAAGCAACGCCGTTTAAAAATGGCGTGGCAACTTTTGTGCTTTTTAACGGAACGGGCGATGGTTTTAAATACACAATGATTGACAGAACGGGCAAAATATTGTGGCAATCCGTTGACAATCAATCCCTTTGCTTTCCTGCGGGTGTCTATGTGAGCCTCGCCGACGGTGGCCGCAAACGCATAGAAGATATTAAAATTGGTGATAGGGTGTTGGACTTAAATAAGACCCCCTCAGTAGTGAAAGGCTTGGACGTGCATCACGGCAATTTTAACATCGGTGCATTGCATTTTAATATGCCCGAAACGGTGGATTTTGTGTCGAATATTGCTTCTCGCAATACGGTTGTATTGGAGGCTACCTTAAATCACCCCCTCAGTATAAATGGCAAAAAAGTGATTTTGAATGACGTAAAACTTGGTGATAATTTTTTGCAAATCATTGATAATCAAATAGTTAAAACAAATGTAGTCCGTATTGATAAAAAATATAGAAAGGTAAAAACAGTCTATAATTTACGGACAACGGGCAAAGGTTTTTTCGTGAATGGATATGGTGTTTTTAATAAATAGAACAAAAAACCTGCGTCAAGTTTACAACTTGACGCAGGTTGAAAGGCTTTATTTAACGGTTATTATTTCAGCGCAATATTTTCATAAATATCGGCTAATGAAATGGTGCAATCAATGGATTTTAGATAGATGGAGGCGTTGATGTCTTTAAAATCCCTTGTTAGCCACACATTCGGTTCTTCTCTGTAACTTAATTGAACGGCGCATTTTTCTTTGTCAATCAAAAGATGTTCTTTGAAAGTAGCCAATGTTTTGTATTCGCGAAATTTTACAGTTCGCTCTAATTTTTTAATACCTTTTGACAAAACTTCTACGATTAGTATAGGATTGATAATCAAGGTTTCATTATAGTCGAAGTAGTGAGGGGCATCTTCGTAAACGATGACATCAGGATAAAGCGCATAATTTTCAGTTGGTAAATATGTCAATTGTTTACCCATCAAAACGGTAAAATTATTTTTTAACGCCCCGTGTATTGAAGTTCCTATATTGGTTGAAATAAGATTATGAGGCGTATTCGCAGGTGGTAATTTGACGATATGACCATTGTAATATTCATGTAAATCGTTTGAATTTTCCTCTTTGTGCAGATATTGTGCAAGCGTGTAAAGGTGGGGTTGTTTTTTAGGTTTTAAAACAGCTAATGGGTTGGTAGTCAAGTTGTTATCGTCGAACATGATTTATATTTTTTCACAAATTTATGTAATTTTTCAGAATTTTCAAAAAATGAAAAAAATAATCCTCTTTCTCCTCCTCGCATACCCCCTCAGTATGTGGGCGCAAAAAACGACTTTGGTCTTTCAATCGGGGCTACAACGCGAAGTTCAAATGACGGGTATTTCACCCGATAATCGCCTCATTTTGACGGTCGAAAAAGGAAATATGCTCATCCTTTGGGAACTGCAAACGGGCAAACAATTGCAGTCTTTTGAAGGCATTTTATCCGCTAAATTTGGGCAAGACAGCCGTTCAATTGAGGTCGTTCGCAAGGATTTTTCCTTAAAAACGCTTGATTTTAATGGTAAAACGATACCAAACGCGCCTACTCGAAATACCCAAATCAACAAGCGGGGAACGAATGTTTTTGTAGATTATGGTAAGCGGTTGTTGTTAGACAATGAGCAATTTTATAAGGGCAAGGTGACGATTGGTGGAACGTCTTATTTTTCTCAAAAACTCAACGCCGTTATCGGGGCGGCGGTGAGTTCCGACACCAAAGTTAAGCTCTCAAACGCCGCCGATGATTCCGAAATAAAAACGCTTGATTTTAACCTGCCTTATATGCACAACGACAAATATGTAGGCAATTCCATTGACATTATCAGGTGTTCAAACGACGGTAAATATTTAGCCGCTTCCGATAAATATACGCTTGAAGTGCAGGAAATAAGCACGGGTAGAAGCGTTTACAGTAAGACCTATGAAACCGTTTCGGAATACAATAAACCAATATACGGAGTTGAATTTTCGCCCGATGCTAAAAAATTGCTCATTACGAGTGTAAATGACGTGCAATTGATTGATTTAGCAACAAAAAACGTCGTTTGGAAAGTCCCTGTTCCCGCCGTTGGCGTTCAAATTCAGTTTTCGGAAGACGGTAAATTGGTGGCGATGGGTCACTTAACTTTGGCTTGTTTGAACGCTGAAACAGGGGCGATTGTGTCCAAAATATCCGACGCACCGAAGTCGTATATGTATTATCATCAATTGATTGGCAACGATAAAGCGTTGATGGTTGAGCAAGATGACAATCTTTTAAATTGGAATTTAGCAACGGGCGAGCTTCAAAAAGTGATGCCTATTGAAGCGATGAAACAAAGTAATCACTACGCAATCAATGAAAAAGGCACTAAATTTTATAAATATTTGGCTGAAATTGATGCCAAAACCCTTGCGGAAACGCCGTTTGATGAGGTCAAAAACCACGAAGGCGAAAGTGAACAAATGATGCTCACGCACGACGAAAACCTGATGGGTTATCAAGGCTATTATCGTAAATTTTTGAAAAATGGCGACATTAAAAAAGTCTTTAAATTCGTCCTTTCGGATGTCAAAACCAAGAAAATTGTATGGCAAAAAGAAGGCATTGCGTCTCCCGCTTTTTACCATAAAAGTCTGCAATTATTCACGACTGTGATGGCGGCTGAAACGGAAATGGTACGTGAAATCTTGGTTTTAGACATCAAAACGGGCGAAGAAATCCGAAAATTTCCTTTGCCTAAGCCCGTTACGGACGTTGGGCAATTTGTCGTTTCGCCAAATGATGCGTATGCGGCGTTTCGTACAATTGAAGATGAACGGGCAAAATATTACATTTT
>JAYUKJ010000908.1:0-7353 GCA_043764555.1 Saprospiraceae bacterium | reverse complement strand
ACGCGCGTTTGAAGGACTTTTTTTGCTTTTATACTGAGGGGTCCTCCGATAATCAATAGCCGCCAAAATAGCGCCGCATGAACCATTCTGCCGCGAGTAAAGTGATTAAAATGCCGAAAATCCACTTCAAATTCAAGGCGTTTTCCGTCTTCTGCGTCGTGTACATGACGGGTTTCAGATTTTTTGCCAAAATAGAATCCGCCAACGACGCCATATTTTGCGGCATCACCACCGAACCGCCCAATTGATTGCTCAAAGCGCGGAGCAAAGCGTGGTCGGC
Source organism: Saprospiraceae bacterium (assembly GCA_043764555.1). Lineage (GTDB taxonomy): Bacteria > Bacteroidota > Bacteroidia > Chitinophagales > Saprospiraceae > JAAFJT01. The sequence goes on along the minus strand of JAYUKJ010000908.1, from coordinate 7,073 downwards.
GGTCGTTTCGTAGAGTTCCAACTGAATCGGCTGAATGCTGAACGCGCCGCCCGCTTCCAATTGCTGTCCACCGATGCTCGTTGTCGATTTATACGTGTAATTTCCAACGGGCAAAATCCCCGCGTTCAAGGCGTAAGCGCGTCCCGATTTGTTCATTGTGTAAGGAAATTGCTTGCCTTCGCCGTTGGTAACTATCACGCGCACGTCGGCTTCGTTGATTAACTCATAAGAATTATTGTATATTTCAGCCGAAAACTGAACGGGTTCATTCTCGCGGTAAACGTTTTTATCAGTCGATGCGCGAAATTTCCGCTTGTCTTCTTTGACCGATAAATAGGTGCAAATTTTAGACATCAAACCATCAAATATATCGTGATTTTTTTGCTGCGCAAAGTCAAATAAACGCCACTTCCACAAACCCTCAGCCGTGATGATACCCGTTCTGATGCCGTTCGATTCGCCGAGCATAATCAACGGATATTTGGTCTCCACTTTTCCGATTTTTTGATAAAACAAAACCTGTCCACCCCCAATTTCTTTGAACTCACCAAAAGGCGCAACAATGGGGTTAAATTCAGGAATTTTACGGTAATTATCTTCTAAAGTGAACAAATTGAAGCCATTATTGAGGCTCGCTTGCACGTCATTCACGTTCTTTCCGTCCGAATTGAGCGCCATCATCGACTGCTGCGCCGTCAATTTTCGAGCGTCGGATTGAGCGCCAACAATGAACAAACGCGGGATTTTTTTAGCGTTTAAGTTGTTTAAAATCGCGTCTAAAGGTTGCGTTGTGGAAGGCAAATTGTGCAGAACGATGAAGTCAAAATCAGCGGGATTTATCTTCAAATCGTCGGCGTAAGCCACCGTCAACGTGTAGTTTTTATTGACCGAAACGGCTTCACTCAACGCCGCAATATCGGGATGTGGCGCATTGCCCAAAAGCAAAATTTTGGTCCGCGCATCCAACACTTCAATAAAAATTTCTTTGGTATTATTGACCGTCGAAACTTCACCCGCAAGTGGCGTTAGATTGATTCTAAAACGCATGATGCCCGCTTGTGTCGCATCGAGCGTGACTTCTTTTGTCGTAAAAAAATCATTTTTATTAACCGAAATCGGCGCCGTACTCACGACCGAAGGATTGCCCACGGCGCCCAATTTGGCGACCGTCAAACTCGACGAACCGCCCGCGCAATTCGTTGCCGCCACGTCAATTTGGATGTTAAATTTATCACCCAAATAAGCGATATTGTTGTGGAAAACGCGCTTCACCACCAAGTCTTTTTTGGGTGTTGTGTCCCCCAAAGCGACGGTGTAAACGGGCGCATTCAACTTAGCGGCAGCGTACAACGGATTTGAGCCTTCGTTGTAAATACCATCGGTGGCAATGACGACCGCGCCGAGGTTTTGATTGGCGTATAAATCATATACGTTTGTCATCAAATCGGACGCATTTGTCAATTTATCTTTGAAGGAAAACTCGGCGCCTTCACGCACTTTTTCGCCAAAACTGTACGTTTTCACGTCATATTTCTCGCTCAAACGCGCCGCGAGTGCTTCAAAATTGGCCTTATACTGAGGGGTGTCTCGGATGGCCACACCGATGGATTCCGACACATCTTGCGCCAACACAACAACGGGTTTACGGATGTCCGTAACCGTTGATTTGAGCAAAGGCGAGAGCAAAAGCGCGGCAATCAGCGTTCCCGAAAGGAAGCGCAAGACGCCTAAAATTCTGTTCAATTGCGGCGATTGTTCCCGAAAAGTGTTGTTGCGGAAGTACAAAGTTGCGGCGAAAAGAGCGCCCAATAAAGCGCAAAAAAGGAAGTACCAAGTTGGGTATTGAAAGTTGAGCATCGGTATCTATTAAATTATTTTCGCAAAAATACATCAATAATTTCAAAAAAAAAGGACCCCTCAGTATAAAAGCCGTTTTTGTTAAAAATTCACTTGACTTTTGTTGTCCAAAACCCATTTTATTAAAGCGTTGTTATCGGCCGACAATTTAAGTTTTTTACTAATGTGGTGTCGGTGATTTTTTATGGTCAATGGACTTAAAAATAGGATTTGAGCGATTTCTTTTGTGGTTTTGTTTTCACTTAACAATTGCAACACATCATATTCTATTTTACTTAATAACTCCCTGATATTCAAGCGTAAAGTCCCCGCAAGCGGATTTGACAACAAGCGAATACGCGTCAATTCAATCGTCGCAACGATTTGTTTTTCGTCAATTGGCTTGACAATATAATGCGCGGGTTGCGTAAAAGCCGCTTTTTCGACCATGTTTTTCGCTTGATAAGACGTGATAAAAATGGTCTCAAAATGACATTGTTCCTGCAAATGTCTAACTAATTCAATGCCGTCGCTGTCTTCATTTAAGTTAATATCACTCAAAATAAGATGCGGCAAAAACGTCCCAATCTCGGCTTTTGCTTCGTCAATTGTAATGGCAAGGTGGCTTTCGCAATCAAAATTTTCATTGATTAATAGCTGAATGTATCTGCCGATAATTATTTCATCTTCGATGATTAAAATGCGCATTTTTTTAGATTGTTAATAATGGTTCGTTAATTTTTTTGCAAAATTTTATTTGGTCTATAAGCTACATAAACGCTTTAATACAATATAAAATTTTGCTACACAAAAATGAATGCAAAATTTTATATTGTCTATGTTTTGACAGTTAATGCTTATTTTATTTATATTTCAAAATTATATTTGGTTGCTATTTTCAAAAAAAATCTGAAACAATATAAAATTTTGCTACACAAAATTATACACAAAATTTTATATTGTTTCTGTTTTTAAGATTAAATACGGGTTTATTTAATCGACTCAAAATTAAATTCATACGCTAAATAAGGCGCGTTATTAATCACGAGTTTTCCTTTTAATTGCCTCGTTAAATCCCGAATTAAAGCGGCACCCCCCGTCTGTTTTGTGCTTAATACTGAGGGGTCCTTCAACGCATAAAAATCGGTGTAATTAAATTTTATTTGACGCCCATTTTCTTTTGAAATAAAAATGCTTAAACGCGGTTCAGCGGTATTGGGAAAAGCGTATTTATAAGAGTTCGTGATTAATTCGGAAAGAATTAAGCCGAAAGAAACGGCAAAATCGGGATTTACGACCACATTTTCGTCAATTTCCACTTCTATACTGAGGGGGTGTGCGCTCGGAAAAATTTGTTCAAAATGGTGTAAAATATCGCTTACGAACATTTTTAAAGACATGGAAGCCAAGCCTTCGTGCGCGTACAATTTTTCATTCACGAGAGACATCGCCTGCAATTGCGTTAAATGTTTTTGCCACAAGGCTTTGGCTTTTTCATCCTTAATTGTCGGCAATTGCAACTTAGCGAGGCTGTATAAAAGTTGTAAGTTATTCTTAACGCGGTGGTGAATTTCATTAATTAAAACGTCTTTTTCGGCATTGCGCTGCGCCAATTCTTTCGTACTTTTATAGTTGGCACGCCAAAAATAAATCGCGATTCCCGACAGTAGTAAAGTAATCAGAAGGCACGCCAATAATAATTTATTTCTCTTTTCATTCAAGGTTTTTTCCCTTTCTTTCAACTCGTTATCCGTTTGTAAAAGATTGACTTTCAAATCTTTACGCACTGATTCTTTTGAGTATTCCTCGTCAAATTTGTTCAATTTATCCGACCATTCATACGCCTTTTCGTAATTATTTGAGCGGGCGTAAGCGTTCGCCAAATACCCCATTAACAAAGAAGAATCGGTTGCATTATTCTTTAATTCTAATTGAATTGTTTCAATCGCTTTGTCGTAATTACCCGTTTCAAAAGCGTAACGCCACGCGCAAACGGCGTAGTAACGACCGTAGGGAAAACGACCGTCTTGAAATTTAGCGCTTGTGTCCAATGCCTCAAAATGCTTCTTAAAATCGACAATATTGTTATTTTTCATCGTCAAATACGCCATTAAAAGAACGTGTTTTTGAAGTATTACAGGCTCATTTCTATAAGTCGTGTAACTCTTTTTTAAAAAATTCAAATAGAGCATGGACTTAGCCGAATCTTGCAATAAATTGTAAGCGTGCGCCACACCGTAAGCAAGCGGCAAGCGGTAATCATCGCCCAAAAAAGTGGACATTTCATACGCCCGTTTGTAGTAATAAAGCACTTTAACGGGTTCGTCGCCTTGCGCGTCATATACAGCACCAATATCATGCGTTAGTTCGAGCATCCACATTTTATGCTGATATTTTTCAGCCAACAACAGTCCTTTATTGAAACAATCGAGCGCCCGACTGTACCCTTGCGCGTTGAATTGCGCGTAATATTCACTGCCTTTTACTTCATAAATACTGTCATGAACGGACTCGGGCAAGGCCGAAAGCGCCGCTTTTGTAGAATCGGGCAAATAGCTAAAAGGCTGTGCTTTGATTGTCGAAAAACAATAGAAGCATAAGCCAACGGCAAGCATTAAATGCGAAGCCCTGAATGCTAAATAGCTTAAAATGAATGCTTTAGACATTTATTTAGATTGTTATTTATTGGATTAAAAGTTTCAGTAACACAATTAGACAGCGTTGTTTTGTCATTTATAAACACGGTCAAATATCTATTCTTTTTTTAACAAACAATAACTTTACGGGCAAAATGAACCCTGGGGTCTATTCATGAAAGGTTATTGAGTGATATTGAGATATTGTGGTATTGTGGTATTTATGGCATAAAGCGCGTAAAGCCGCAGATTTTAGATAAGCCGTGACTATTTTAGAGATTTAACCAATTGAACAATCTAAACAACGCCGCTTAAAGAATGCTCGAAGCGCAAGACTGTCTTACTTTTGCGATTTAAAGGTTAAATCCGACATCTTACGAATTCAAAATATTTTTTATTTATGAAGAACATTTTACTGTTTGCCACGAGCTTTTTTATATTGATTAACGGACATATAACGGCACAATCGACACTCTCGCTCGAAGAAGCAATAAGCCGCGCGCTGAGTCAAAATTTGGGCATTAAAGTCTTGCAAAACGACGTGAAAATCTTGGGCAACAACGCCGTCAAAGCCAACGCGGGTTTTCTACCGAACGTCGGCTTAGCGGTTTCCGAAACGCCTTCTTTCGGCTATTTGAACCAAAAACTCTCGAACGGCGGCGAAGTCAATCGCTCGAATGTGAGCAATAACTTGGCGGGCAGCGTTCAATTGTCGTGGCTTCTGTACGACGGCAAACGGATGTTTTTGACGCTCGACCGCTTGAAAGAACTGCAAGGCGTCGGTGAAATCAGCCTCCGAATTCGTTCCGAACAATTGATTTACGACGTGATGCGGACGTATTTCAACATCGTTCGGCAGCAAGAACTCGCCAAAAGTTTGGTCGAACAACTCAATCTCTACGAAGAACGGCTGCGGCTCGCGTCCATTCGCCTCGAAGTTGGCAAAGGCAATCAACTCGATGTTTTGCAAGCGCAATCGGATTTGAGCCTCCAAAAAACCCAATTGTTGCGCCAAACCCAAGCCACGGACATCGCTAAATTGCAACTCACGCAGTTGCTCACAAACGACCCCTCAGTAAAATTTACGATTAAAGATTCTTTAAACATTTTGCCATTTACGGATTATAATGCCTTGAAAAACAACCTTTTATCTAAAAATCTAAACGTCGCTTTGTTAAAAAAACAGGTGGGCATTTCGATGATTTTGGAGAAAGAAGCGGCCACTCAAAACAAACCCCGCGTCGTTTTCAACTCAGGTTTCACGCTCGGACGACAAGACAATACGGCGGGTTTGTTTTTGGTCAATCAAAATACGGGTTTGAACGCGGGCGTCACCTTGACCTACCCGCTTTACGACGGCGGCAATATCAAAAGACAGGTCCAAAACGCCAAAATTGAGATAGAATCGAACAAATTCCGCGCCCAACAATTGGAAATTGACTTGTTGAATGCTTTGAATATCGCCTATCAAACTTACCTAAATGCCGCCGATATATTGAAAGATGAAGAAAAAAACAAGTCAATTGCGCGCCAAAGTATCGACATTGCGATGGAACGTTTTAGGTTGAGCCGCTCAACTATTTTGGAACTCGCCTTGATCCAGCAAACCTACGAAAACGCCATTTTTCGTTCCATCTCCGCGAAATTTGAAGCAAAAATGGCAGAAATCGAACTATTACGTTTAAGCGGAACGCTTATTAAATGAAAATGGGGAAAGGGAAAATGAAAAGACGCCTTGCAAAATGATTTGCAAGGCGTTTTTTTCATTTTATACTGAGGGGTCCTTTTTCATTTCCCCTTTTTCATTTCCCCTTTTTCATTTTTCGTTTCCTTCGTTTCCTTCGTTTCCTTCGTTTTACTTTTCAGCGAATCCACGATAAACTCCCAAATATCTTCGAGCGGCATAATTTCGGACACGAAGTTCAGACCGTCCGTTTGCATCGGTGTATTTTTCATATTCCGAAACGGCACTTCCGTCATTCTTTTCAATTCCGTTCTTTCAAAACCCGAGCGCGGTATCATAGAAACCATTTTAATCATAATATTATGGCGGTAAAGCGCGTGAGATTTAGCCAAATGTCGTTGCCGATATTTGGCCAAGGCGTCCGCTGTGTCAATCATTTTACCGAATTTGCCTTCCACTAAATTCAAAGCCGCGTCAATAATGAGGACCGAAATCCTCATACCTTCGGCATCTTTTGAGGACAAAGCGACGTCGTTTAAGAATTTATTGAGCTTAAAATCTTGAAACTCTTCCGATTTGAGCGTCGCTTTCTTTATTTTTCCAACCGAAATCAGATAAAACAAATAGGCTTTGAACAACAACCAAATCTCCAAATGCCGCATCTCCAAACCTTTAAATTTGGGGTGCCTCGATGCCATGCTATATATAACGTAGGCGTCTTCGTAATTTCTCGTGTGAAAAGCCAGGGTCACACCGTGTTCCAAAGTTTTGAACCAACTCAAACTGCCCTCGATTTGCTGCTCGAGCGTTTCGGCGATTATCGCCTGCGCTTCGGCGTTTTCCTTCAATCGAATGTGGCACATCAGTTTCTGATTCAGAAACGAATTGATGAGCCTTTGGGCATTGTAAGGTTTTTT
>JAYUKJ010000907.1:0-2210 GCA_043764555.1 Saprospiraceae bacterium | reverse complement strand
ACAAAGTAATAAAATAATTTTTATCGTTAAAGTTTTTAACGTGCCTAACGTTCAAATCTTCCAAATCGTCGTAATCAATTTCGCCCAACCGAACGGCATCGAGCAACCGAACAAAATGCCGTGCTTCTTGCCGATACACTTTGGTTAATTCCATCATTTCTAATTGAAAAATCCCCCCCTCAGTATAAAGGTCGTTTTCACGAAAAACCTTCGCCGAAAAGAAGTAGGGAGAGTCGTAATACGTCTGAAAAAAATGTTGCTCTTCGGGCGAAGCCACAACGGGCGGCAACTGAAATAAATCGCCAAAAACAACGACTTGAACACCACCAAAAGGCTCAGGATTTTCCCGATTGATGCGTAAAAAACGGTCGATGTGGTCCATCATTTCGGCGCGAACCATCGAAATTTCATCAATTATTAGCACTTCCATTTTCAAATAAAGCCGTCTATCTTTCCGTTTTTTGATGTCTTCTGGACCAAAAAACTTGCCCGGGAAACCAAAGAATGAGTGTATTGTCTGCCCTTGCACATTCAACGCCGCAACGCCCGTCGGTGCCAAAACCACGCATTTTTTACGCGTTGTGTTGCGAAAAAGATGTAAAAGTGTGGATTTTCCCGTTCCTGCTCGGCCCGTGATGAACAAGTTTTTCGCCGTTTTCTCCAAAACATCGAGTGCGAAAGTAAAGTCTGAATTAAGTTCTAAAGGTGATTTCAACTGTTGAATGATTGAGCTATTTTGATACTGAATTATTATTTCCGAAGGGCGAATATAGGTTTAAAAAACGTTTTGAGAAACAATGAATTTATCATCAAAAATGGCTCAAAATGCGTTTTATACTGAGGGGTCCTCTTTTTGGCGTCTCGTTTGACAACAATTAATTTATCGGATTAAAGTAGCTTTTCATCGTTTATTTCCCTAAGTTTGCCCATAAAAAAAGCGCCCAACAGACTTATTTTGGGCGTCCGTAGTTAGCCTATCCGATTTGCAAATGAGCAATTCTTTCTTTCTAAAAATATTTAAGTTAAATCATTAAACAATACAACATCATGCTATCAAGATTAACGCCTATCGGCAGAATGACCATAACTATTGCCATCGTTTTGGGCTTGTTCGGCGGCTATAAATACCTCATTGGTTCGGGCATTATTGGTGCGAAAGCAACGTCTGAATCAACGGTTATCAATAAAATTGACCTGCCCGATGCGCCTAAAAACGCGAGTACATCGGTGGCAACAATGCCTTTGCCGAGCAATCGCCCTGCAAATATCGCGACGCCCGAAGTGCGTTGGTTGATGTGGGCTTGGAACGCTCAAATGGGTGCTTTGCTCGCAAACGGCGGCGCTCAGACGACGGAAGGCTCAATTATGGCGGCGAAAAAAGTGAATTTGAAGATTATGCGCCAAGACGATGTGTCGCAAATGCAAGCCAATTTGATAAAATTTGCTTCGCAATACAAGGCGAATCCCGCGACGGCAACTGAGGGAACGCATTTCGTCACGATTATGGGCGACGGTGCGGCGGCTTTCCTCGCGGGTGTGAATCCACAGTTGGAAAAATTGGGTGCCGACTATCGGGCGCAAATCATTTACACGTGCGGACGGTCGTTGGGTGAAGATAAATTTATGGGTTCAGCGGCTTGGAAACAGAATCCGCAATTGGCAAAAGGCGGCGTTTGCACGGCAGTTTTGCGCGATGGTGATTGGAATATCGTCATAAAATGGTGCGCCGACAACGGGATTCCCGTCAATGCCGACGAAACAACTTACGACCCCGATGCGATGAATTTTATCGCGGCTGATACTTATTTGGATGCTGCTGAAAAGTACATCAACGGCTATTCTGAGGAGCGCGACGAAGTAAAATCGGGCAAAAGAACGGGTGTAAAACGCAAAATCGGCGTTACCGCCGTTACGACTTGGACGCCCGGTGACGTTATGGTTGCTCAGAAGAAAGGCGGTTTGGTCTCTATCGTTTCGACGCGCGAATACCGTAGCCAAATGCCATGCGTTTTGATTGGCATCAAAAAATGGATGGAAGACAACCGTCCGACCGTCAATAATTTGTTGGAAGGCATCGCAATGGGTGGCGACCAAGTGAAAAGTTTTTCGCCTTGTTTGAAAAAAGCGGCGGACATCAGCGCGGCTGTTTACAAAGAAGAAACGGGCGATTATTGGGAAAAATACTACACGGGCGTCGTCGAAACGGACAA
>JAYUKJ010000906.1:0-2212 GCA_043764555.1 Saprospiraceae bacterium | reverse complement strand
CGGCTGTTTTGTTGCGACAAAATTTTGAAGAAGAAAAAGAAGCCGATGAGCAATTGGCGGTTATCGCTACATCGTTTTTTCAAGCGGACATTACACTTACAAATAAGGATATTTCGACTAAAAAAACAAAAGGACTCGCGACCAATAAAGCCGTGGTAAATCATCAAAACGGCGTGAATACGGATGTTTTAGAGGCGTATTTGTCTGAAAGAGAGGCATTGGAAATGAAAACGATTCGGATTATTGAAGTCCAATTTAAGCCACAAAACGACGGCGATTTAACCACACTAACGGAATCCGTTCCAACGGGACCCCTCAGTATAAACATCAATTTGGGTGCTTTTTCTAAACGTTCTAAAAAAATAAAAGACAATGCCAAACGAAATAAAATTGGAGCAAAAATCGGGCGTTGATAAGCTAAAAGAATTGGCTAACGCCATCAAAGTTTGTCTGTTTTGCACCGACCTCAAAGCCGACGACGGCGCAACTTGCCGACCTATGACCGTCTTAAACGTGGATGCAGAAGGTGATTTGTGGTTTTTTAGTCCCGTTTTGAGCGCAAAAAACCACGCCATCAAAGCGGATAGTCAAGTGCAATTGTTTTTCGCACATCCACCCAAAGGCAGTTATATGATTGTCAACGGCAACGCTGAAATCATCATGGACGCCTCAAAAGTTGCCGAATTGTGGTCGCCCGAACAGGAAACGTGGTTTAAAGGCGGCAAAACGGACTCTAACATTGCCATCATCAAAGTCACGCCTAAAAACGCTTATTACTGGGACACGGATGGTGACAGAATGGTCAATATTTTTAAAATTGACAACTAAAGCTACACTTAAGCGATGTCAAAAATCCTTCATTCGTATTAATTAATTCAATCATGAAAAATATCAAGAACATCATTGTCCCAACTGATTTTTCAGTCACTTCGCGCAACGCCTATCACTACGCAAAAAGATTGGCGATTACGCTCGATGCAACGATAACGGTTTTGCACGTCAACCAATATTTTATGCCCATTGATGAGGTTGCCATTGGCTCGATTTCGGAAGATGAAGTCACCAAAATGAGCGAAGAAGCCATGAATGCTTTTGTCGTTGATGAAGACGGCATCGACCATTGGAAAATGATAAAACATCGGGTCAAAACGTCCGTTATGAAGGGCGATTTAGTGCCGCTTTTAGTAGAAATGTCGAAGCAAAGCGATACAGATGTCATCGTCATGGGCATGACGGGAATGCAAGATTTCATCGGTAAAGTCATCGGTTCTGCGTCGCTTGACGTGTCAAATAAGGCACATTGCCCCGTGATTTTGGTCCCAAGAGACGCTAAATGGCATAAAATCGACAAAGTGATGTATGCCAGTAATTACAATTCCACGACGCCAAAAATGATTGGTAATATTACGGATTTTGCGTTGGCGTTAAATGCAGGTGTTCACTTCATTCACGTCGAAGATTCAAGTAAGGATTATAAAAATAAAGTGGCTGAAATTATATGGGCAGAACTTTTTTCGGCAGCCGATACGCCCGCTTTATCCTTTGAAATTCACACCATTTCGGGCGGCGATAAAATTGACGAATTGAACAATTACGCCCATAAACACCACATCAACATGATGGTTTTTATGAGCAAACACCGAACGTTTTGGCAAAATTTAGTCCATTCAAGTGTGACCGAAAACATCGCATTGTCAACGGAAATTCCGATGATGGTGATGCATTTGGATGATTGAATTGGAGACTTAACGTCTGGAGACTTAACGTCGGCGAGGTTTGAAACCTCGCCGACGTTTAGGAAAAAAGGGACCCCTCAGTATATGGCGTCTTTACGACATCCCGAACATCGGGAAATCGCTTTTTTACACCTTTTTACCATCAAAAATCAATAAAAAATGTACCATATCTCCATCATTTCATCGAGCATTCGACCCGACCGAAACAGTCACCGCGTGGCGTTGTATTTCAAAAATTATTTGACAGAAAATCATTTAGCCACAACGGAAATTATTGATTTGAAAGAATACAATTTCCCCATTTTTGATAGTCCATTAAAATATCAAAAATCACCTTTGGCAACGACTCTTGATTTTGCCAAAAGAATTAAAGCCTCCGACGGTATTATCATCGTAACGCCCGAATACAACGGCGGTTATCCCGCAAGTTTGAAAAACGTGATTGACCTTTTGTTTGAAGATTGGCGGCACAAACC
>JAYUKJ010000905.1:0-7408 GCA_043764555.1 Saprospiraceae bacterium | reverse complement strand
GACGTCACATAAAGTCTGCCATAGTGTCAGAATTAAACATAAGTGATGTTATTAAATTAATGCCTTTTCTAAAAACAATTGTCACAAAAAAAGCCGTTCAACAGATGTTGAACGGCTTTTTTCGTACCAAAATGACTTTTATACTGAGGGGTCTCTTTTCTCAAATATCCGAAAATATATCGCCTAATTCGTTCGGCTCGTTTATACCCAAAGAGGACAAATAGGCAGATGTCGTTGTAAGGTTTTTATGCCGTAATTGCAGTTGGAAATATCTAAAGAGAGCGGATATACCTTAAAAGCAAAATTTTTTAACATCGTATTCTAACATTTTAGAACGCAATGCACAATTAATCTAAAAATGTACCGCCGTAAATAGTTGACAACCAACAAGTTACGGCGGTACTGCGGAGATTGAGAGATTCGAACTCTCGATACACTTTTGGCGTATACACACTTTCCAGGCGTGCTCCTTAAACCACTCGGACAAATCTCCATTTCGAGCTATGAGCCGTTAGCTTTCAGCTTTCAGCTTTTCTTAGGATTAGACAATAAAGCACCAAATTTAATTTTGCAAACAGCTGATTATCAATTTATTGCAACTTTAAATTTGGAATCTGAGATTTGGAATCCTTCTAAGCGGCCGCAAAGATAGTTTTTTTAATAAATAAATCACACGCCGACGCTCATTTTTGAAAAAATACGTTCGGCGTTCAGGGTTGTTTGCTGCGCAACTTCTTGAAAATCAATGCCTTTGACGTCCGAAATTTTTTGAGCCACGTGCTTAATATAGCTTGATTCGTTGCGTTTTCCGCGATAAGGCACGGGCGCTAAGTAAGGCGCGTCGGTTTCTAAAACCAAATATTTCAAATCAATTGCCGCGATAACGGGTTCCAATCCACCGTTTTTATAGGTCGCAACGCCGCCGATGCCCAGCGAAAAATTGAGGTTAATCAACTTTTTAGCTTGCTCAACGTCACCCGTGAAGCAATGCAAAATGCCTCCCTCAGTAAACCACGAATTTTCTTCTAAAATGCTGATAATCAAGTCGGTAGCTTCACGGCTGTGAATGATAATCGGAATTTGAAGGTCTTGCGCCCAATGCATTTGCTGAATAAATGCCGTTTTTTGTTGCTCAATAAACGTTTTATTCCAGTACAAATCGAGTCCGATTTCGCCGATTGCACAAAACGGACGCGCGTCCAGATAGCGTTTTGCAACCGCCAATTCTTGCTCAAAATCAGCGTCAATGCTGCACGGATGCACGCCCATCATCGCAAAATAACGCGTCGAGTCAGCGGCTTCGAGGTCGAGCATTGCGGCGTGCGTTTCGCTGTCGATTGCGGGCAAAAATATTTTTTTGACTCCCTCAGTATCGGCGCGTTTGAGCATCTCGGCGCGGTCTTCATCAAATTTTGTCGCGTATAAATGCGCGTGTGTATCTATTAACATAAAAAATACGTGGTTGGAAAATTTATTTTCCGCGTGATTTGGTAATTGATTTGAGTCAAAAAAAGAATTTTCCGACTGTTTGAAAGCACAAAAGTAGCCTTAATTGCGTTTTGTTCAAGCGCCTATGCGTAACTATGCGGTCATTTTTAAAAAATAAGTTTCATGAAAAATAATTTAGGACCCCACAGTATAATCGGCATTTTGGCGCTTATTTTACTGTTTTCGGCCTGTAATTCAGGTTTTTTGCCTTTCAACACAACGCTTGCCGTGCAAACGGAGCGTATGTCTGCTGTTAATTTAACAGAAAAACGCGTGCTGATTGTGAGTTATGACAGTGAATTGACGCAAGAATTTGTCATTTCGCTGAAAAATTACGTCAAAGAAGAACTCAAAACCCACAACATCGTCGTGGAACGCCTCAATATTCGACACAACGAAACCGCGACAGATATTGAAGAATTGAATAAAGTGAAAAGCACTTTTACGCCCGATTATTTACTCTCGCTTAAAGTTCGAGATGAGCGCATTCGCAAAATGTACATCATCGGAAGCCACGTAAAAACGCTTCGCGGCATGACGCTTTATTTTAATTTATTGCCGATTGCAAGTGCCGAAAACGAAGGTACATTCCTCTGGCGCAGCACCGTCAAGATTAATCATTTTTACAACAACGAAAGTGTATTCACAGCAAAAAAAGTTGCTAAAGAATTGGGTATCAAAATGCAAAAAGACTCAATCGTCAATTGATTGATTTTCAAATAATTAGATGCAAAAAGTGTCAATAATTTCAACCGATTTAATTAAAATGAAAAATATAAAAAACGCATTTTTAATACGTAAAAAATCAGCAATAAAATGCGCTTTAATTGGCTTTTTATTGTTGTATTTTGTAAGCATTTCGGCGGCATTCAAAGCACAATCGCGCTTTGAATTTTCACCTTTAGCGCGCTCGGCTTATGACAAAACATTGGCTTTGAAATTCAGCGAAGCCAACGATATTTTAGCCGAATTGAGGCGCAAGGAACCCGACAATGCGGTGGCTTATTACATCGAAAATTACGCCGATTGTTTGAAAGTTTTTATCAGCGAAGACCAAAATTTGTTTGACCAATTGGCGCCAAAAGCCGAAAAAAGGCTCGCTGTACTGAGGGGGTCGGATCCGAATTCGCCGTATTATCTTTTTTCGCAAGCGCAAGTTCGCCTATTGTGGGCGATGAATCGGGCAAAATTTGGGGAATATTTGACGGCTTTCAACGAAACTTCCACGGCTTTTAAGCAATTGGAAACCAATCAAAAAAAGTTTCCGAGCTTCATGCCGAACAAAATGAGCCTCGGTGTTTTACACGCAATTGTTGGCACAATTCCCGATAATTACAAATGGGGTGTCAAATTGTTTAGCGGTATGAATGGCACAACGACGCAGGGACAAGCTGAAATTGAGGAAGTTATACATTACGCAAAATCAAATGATTACGTTTTTGAGCAAGAAGCATTGGTGATGTACGCTTTTTTGACGCTCCATCTCAACAACCAAAGCGACAATGCGTGGGCGCTCATCAATTCACCAAAACTAAAACCTAAGGAAAATTTGCTCGCCGCTTTTGCTTTGTCAAACGTTGCCATGCGGTCGGGACGCAACGATAAAGCGATTGAAATTTTGCAAAATCGTCCAACAAATGCCGCTTATTTTCCCTTTCCTTTTTTGGATTATCAATTGGGTCTGGCCAAAATGTATCGCGGTGACAGCGACGCTGATATCTATTTAAAAAAATATGTCAACGAATTTCACGGGCGCAATTATCTCAAGGAAGCCTACCAACGTTTGGCGTGGTTTGAGTTGTTGAAAAGCAATTGGAACGGCTACAAGGCCTATCTGGAAACCTGCAAAACGGCGGGAAAAACGGACATTGGCGGCGATAAAAATGCGTTGAAAGAAGCCAAATCGGGCAAGACGCCAAACGGTGATTTACTGCGTGGGCGGCTCTTATTTGACGGTGGATATTTTCAAAAAGCGTACAATTATTTAAGTCAAAAAACGGAAAATAATTTCACACAAGAAGTCGAAAAATTGGAATTTAATTACCGTCTCGGACGCATTTTGCAGATGCTAAAAAAACCAAATGATGCCATAGTTTACTTCGATAAAACGATTCAGGCGGGTAAAAACACGCGTTATTATTACGCTTGCAACGCCGCTTTGCAAATGGGGATTATCTACGAAGATTACAAAAACACGGCAAAAGCGCGTGAATATTACAATTTTTGCTTAAATTTGAACCCCGACGACTATGCCGACGGCTTGCATTCAAAAGCCAAAGCAGGTTTGGGGCGTTTAAGAAAGTGACATTTGAACGAGTAGATATACATTTAGACTAATGATAATAAGAGACACCGTCCAAGCGGCAATTTTCAACCACATTTTATTCACAAAATTGCCCATTTTCTCTTTATTTCCCGTCAAACTCACCAACGGAATAACGGCAAAACTCAGCTGCAAAGACAAGATAACTTGACTCAAAACGAGCAAATCAGCCGTCCCTTTTTCGCCATAATAAGCCGTGACAAAAAGCGCGGGAACAACCGCAATTAAGCGCGTAACCAAGCGCCGCAACCACGGTTTTAAGCGAATATTCAAGAAGCCTTCCATCACAATTTGACCCGCCAAAGTACCCGTCAAAGTCGAATTTTGACCCGCTGCCAAAAGCGCAACGGCGAACAATGTGCTTGAAAACGCAGCGCCAACAATCGGGTCGAGCAAACGATAAGCAACCGTAATATCGGCAACATCATTCATTCCATTTTTGTGAAACGTTGCTGCCGCAAGAATTAAAATAGCAGCATTGACGAAAAAAGCGAGCAAAAGCGACGCCGTTGAATCAATTGTTGCAAATTTTATCGCCGAGCGTACCCCCTCAGTAGTCTGCTCTATTTTACGCGTTTGAACGATGCTCGAATGCAAATAAAGGTTGTGTGGCATGACCGTTGCGCCCAAAATGCCGATGGCAAGATAGAGCATTTCAGGGTTCATCACAATCTCTTTACGCGGCACGAGTCCTGCGGCGATTTCGTGAAAATAAGGGTGAGAAACGGCGATTTCGTAGCCAAAACACGCAATTATTGTAAAAATTAAGCCCGCAACGATGGCTTCAAGCATCCTAAATCCACGTCCTTGAAAAAATAAAATCACCAAAACATCGGCAACCGTGAGCAAGCAACCGAGCCACAAAGGCATTCCAAACAGTAAATTCAAAGCAATCGCAGAACCCAAAACCTCTGCCAAATCGCACGCTGCAATCGCGATTTCGGCCAAAAACCAAAGCGCCAAAGCGACGGGTCTCGGATAGGCATCGCGGCAAGCTTGCGCCAAATCACGCCCCGTGACTATGCCCAATTTGAGCGATAAATGCTGCAAAAGCATGGCAAAAAAGTTGGAAATCAAGATAACGGAGAGCAACGTGTAGCCAAATTTCGCGCCGCCCGCAATGTCGGTCGCCCAATTGCCCGGGTCCATGTAACCGACGGCAATCATCAATCCCGGACCCGTGAAAGCGAACATTTTACGCCAAGAACTACCCGTTTTTGGAACGGGAATCGACGCAAAAACTTCGGGCAGTGAAGGCTCTACCGCGTTTTTGAGCCAACCGTTTTTGGGAACGTTGGCGTCGGGTTTATCATTTATTTTGCTTAAAGATGCCATGCTGTTTTGGTTGATAAGATGTCAAATTCCTGATTTAGAATTTTGATGCGGTATAAATTAAATACTTAATAGCTTGAAATACATAATCTTATACTTTATGTATTTCCTACGTATGATTAATATGCCATCTTTCCAAAAGTTTTAAACTTTTGGAAAGATGGCGTTGCTTAAAATTAAATTTTCAAAAAAATACCGTTGCTCACACGGTCACTCACCACAACTTCGGCCGCACCATTGAGCCTTAAACGCGTTGAACCGTCAAAAGTGAAAATCTCTAAAACCTCAACTTTAACGCCGAGAACCACGCCAATTCGGTTCAAATGCTGCAAAAAAGCGGGAGAGTGTTCGTCAACGCCGACCACAACGCCTTTTTCACCAACCGCCAAAGCACTCAAAAGGCACTGTTGCCGCTCCGTAAAATTGCCGTCGCAATCGGGAATCGGGTCGCCATGCGGGTCAAATTTTGGCTTGCCCAAGAATTCATCGAGGCGGTCAATGAGGTCGTCTGACTGAATGTGTTCCAATTGTTCGGCAAGGTCGTGGCACTCATCCCACGCGTAGCCGAGCCGTTCGCAGAGAAAAACTTCCCAAATTCGGTGCTTCCGAATCAACATTGTTGCTTGGCGCACCCCCTCAGTGGTGAGCGTTACACCACGGTATTTTTCGTAATGTATCAGCTCTTTTTCCGCCAATTTTCGCAACATATCCGTCACGGAAGCAGCGGTCGTTTTGAGTTCGGCAGCAACGGCATTGGTATTCGCGGCTTTTGCTTCGCGTTCGCTGATTTTAAAAATCGCTTTTAAATAATTCTCTTCGGCTTGCGTAATCATTGAAATGGATGATAAATAACGTAAAAACAAGTATTTACGCGTAAAATAAATGTTTAATAAATAAGGTAGCGCTCGGATTTTAAAACCAATTCACAAATGTATAAATAAATTTTTAGACTTGCCTAAAAATTTATAAAAGTTTATCAAAAAAAATAGTCGCTACCGTTCAAAACGATAGCGACTATTTTTTGTACCAAATAAATTGACAGGGAACGTTGTAAAAAGCCGTTTCTCGAATAGGAATCGGGATGCCCGAAGGAGTCATATACTGAGGAGTCCTTTTTTTCGATACAAAAAAAAAACTCGTAGCTCACCAAAGATGTGCCACGAGCCTCCAAAAACGAATCTTACAATTTTTAACCAAAACTTACAAATACAGAAAAGCAAAATGTGTGCCGATATTCTTTTTTTTAATTATTTAATAAAAATAATATTTGAAAAATGTAAATTTGATTGACGAAACCAAAAATGGCGTATGACTCGATGGGGTCATACACCATTTAGGGTAGTTATATTTTGATAAAACAAGATAAATACATGACTAATTTGGTTTATAAAACCATTGATAATCAACATTTTATGTCTTTTTAATGATATTTGGTGCTGAAACTCCAGAGGCTAAAACTTGAAATTCGGAATTATCCATAGAGTTCATAAAAAACTTGTGATTTATCATAACCCAAATCAATAATCAATTTTTCTACCGTGTCGTCAATCATTTTTGACCAACCACATATATAAAAATGAACATCGGGACGCACATTTTTATACCCCTCAGTATAAACGCCGTGAACGTAGCCTTTTGCGCCTGTCCAATCGGGTTCGCGCGACAAAGCAGCGTCGAATGTGAAACCGTCGAGATTCGCTTGTAGGAAATTAAATTCTTCGCGGAACAAAATATCGTGTTCTCGGCGACCACCAAATATCAAATGTATCTTGTTATGGGGCAGTGTGTGATTGTAAATGTCCCAAATAATGCTCCGAAACGGCGCAACACCCGTTCCCGTGCAGATAAAAACGAGGTCTTTGCCCGCCGAAGATTCGCGCAAAGTGAACGCACCATCGGGTCCTTTGAACCGAATCGGCGTGCCAATCGTCGCTTCTTCAAATAGATAAAGCGAGCCGCCCGTGCTATCCGCAGATTTGACAATTGAAAATTCGAGTTCAGAGGACCCCTCAGTATAAACGACATTTTCGGCACTTTTCACCTTTTTTTGCGGCGCATTCGCAATCGAATAACTCCGCCAACGCTTGAGCCGCTTGTCCGAAATCGGCAAATCCATCGTGACGAATTGCCCCGCTTTAAAATCTATTGGCTCCGCAACGCTTAACTTAAACAAGCGTGTTGTTGGACTTTGTTGTTGAATATCAACAATTTGTGCATCATACCATTTCCACATATTTTAACTTTTTTATTTTCTAAAGAAAATCA
>JAYUKJ010000904.1:0-2219 GCA_043764555.1 Saprospiraceae bacterium | reverse complement strand
TTGCCGAATTTCAAGACGATAAAGAACTCAGTCGCGCCACCCTTCGCAAAACAATGATGAGCGATTATTGGAACAAAAACGACAATCAGAGCGCGTATTTGAGGGAGATGTTAGGACTTTGAGGGGATTGAAAAACTAATTCAATTTCAAAAATATTTTTTTCTTGCTTTTTTGAATAAACAACCCTTATCTTTGCGCCACTAGCTGTCCGAGGATGGCTGCCCAAAACAGTCGGTGTGCTTTGCAGCATATCGGCTGTTTTTTTTTTACCAATTCATCTCCAACATTTGTTTAGGTGATAATTCATAAACTTGCTCATGATTAACTAAAAGAACTTTTTTTATCATAGAATAATTAAAAGCAGCCTTTCTTAGAGCCGATTTCAATTCCTTTTCTTCAACTTCTTTAGCAATATGAAGAATTATCCTAATTGATTTTTTATAACTTTTACGAAAATGTTTTTCAATTGCTCTTGCCAAATTTATAGCGTTAATAATCTGTTTAATTTCAAAGATTTCATCATCAATAATTGCATCCGCCGATAACATCTCTGATGGCTCTTCTATCAATTCGACAGCATAACCCTTTTTTTTAACAGTAAACACACAGGCATTTCAAAATCAATTGCACCCGATTGATGTCCTTTATGAAGTACTATAAAACCATTTGAATCGCTGTCATATCCTAATGCACTTGGATAATTTATTAACGATTTAAAACGTTTTAATGCTTCAATTGTATTGGATTTAAAGTAGTTGTCTTTCTCAAAATTTTCAAAAGATTGTTCGTTCTTTGTAGTCATAATATTTTCTCTTAATTGATTTGTTACAATAAAGTTGGCAATGTATCAATTATTGTAATTTCATCGTATTTTTCTAAAATTAAATTGTTAGTTCATATAAAATATGAAGTTTAGTCTATTTTTTCTCAAATTTTTCCAATATTTAGGGGTTTAATTGAAATTAACTCATGACAAAAGCAGTTAAAAACAAGCAATTTAAAGATTGGCTTTATGAAGAAGTTATGAATGAATTTGGGTTAATTAGGCTTGAAAAGCATCCTTTTTTAGAGCATCTTAAAACGATTAAATTAGCCGAAAATGATTCAAATCGTCTGTTCATTGAATTAAGCCGCTTGATACTTCTTAATTATGTAGATTCATGGAACAATGCCGAAACAACATTTATGTTTATTGCGCCTTTTTTTACCCAAATAGGATTTGTAACTGAGCATTTTAAAGCATTTATACAACGTCCATTGGGCGTAAAATATAAAAATGGTACAAAAGTAACGAAGGGCTTTGTTGAATTTATGTTAGGGAAAGGCATACAAAAAGCGCGAAAACCTTTTAATTTACTTTTGCAACAATACAAAGCTGAAAAACGCGATAACGACCCACTTGGTCAATTATTAATTGCCATGGTTGCCGCAAAAATTCAAAATGAGGATGATAAACCAATTTATGGCATTTATGTCAATGGCAGAAATTGGTTTTTTGTTGTCTTAGACAATAATACATACGCCGTTAGTAATCCATTTGTCGCAACGAGTGACGATATTTTCGATTTATTTGCGGTCTTATTGTATTTCAAAGATTTGATGGAAAAATTGTATTCAGAATTATAAGATTCGCAAATTCTCAAGAATTATCGAACCTAATCAGAAAAGCCGATGTGTTAATTCACATTGGCTTTTTTCATTTTATTCAAAATAAAATTACTTAGATCTAACGAAATTCAAATTTTAATTTCATAGAACTGAAATTGACGAAAAAACTGAAATACAAAACTTACCAAATAATATTCAAAAAAAGCAACATTTATCACTTTAAATTCTAAAAATTTTGTTAAAAACGAATTTTATTCGGCTCAAATATTGCGTAATACTGAGGGGGTACTTACATTTGTATTAATATGAAAAAAACGACGGCTACATATCATTTTCCAACCTTAGAACGACCGACACGACCGTTCAAACCTTGCCGTATTCCGCCACGCAGCAGCGTGTCGAAATAAATCTAAAACGGCACAAGACATTCAAGGAATGTCGCCGTACAAGCCCACTCTTTTTTTAATTAAAAAATTAAGAATTAAGAATTAAAATAAGCGACAATTCCGCTATTGTTTTTTTAATGAAACAATAGATTTAAGTGGCTATTTAAATGCTTGATTTTTAATTAAAAAATTAGAATTAAATTAATTAAAATTCCTTAATTTTTA
>JAYUKJ010000903.1:0-7409 GCA_043764555.1 Saprospiraceae bacterium | reverse complement strand
AAGTTGCGAAAAACAACTACGCCATAAATTACATAACGTATTGATTGTCAATAGTTTTAAAAACTAACTAACTTCACCAATTCTTAACGAACCATTGAATCAATGGTAAATAATTAATGGCAAATGGTAAATAATTAGATAAAAACGGCTTTTTCCGAAGAGAAATCGGGATGTCG
The DNA here is from genome assembly GCA_043764555.1 of Saprospiraceae bacterium. Lineage (GTDB taxonomy): Bacteria > Bacteroidota > Bacteroidia > Chitinophagales > Saprospiraceae > JAAFJT01. The sequence goes on along the minus strand of JAYUKJ010000903.1, from coordinate 7,233 downwards.
TAAGGACGTCATATACTGAGGGGTCCTTTTTGAGCGTGATTGTCTAAACTTATAGACACCTATCGAACAAAAAACGACGACCCATCAACCCAATTAGCGCGTCAAAACTATGTAATCTTTTATCAATGTTTTAAAAAATTCGACCATGCCTTGCGGACGCTGTAAGGACAAGTTCGACAATTCCAAGACTTTTTGCAGATGCGAAAATAAGGCACGAACGGCGTCTTCTTGCGCCGCATTTGGGTATTTTTGAAAACGCTGAACGACACTTTTAATGAACAACATATCGTCTTCCGAGAGCCGTTTTACCTCGGGATACTGAGGGGTATAATTTTCTAACGTATTGATAGTCAATATGTCTTGCAGCCCAAAACGCCTACTTGAGTTGCTCAATTTAATCGAAATCGTTCCCGCCGCCATGTCGCCGAGGCGCTGCCGCCGTTCGGTCGTGAGGATAAGCAAAGCACCGAGACCGCCCGCCGTCATAATGAAATCAATGAGCATAAAAACGGCGCGGAGAAACAAGTCGCTGAGACCAATTAATTTGCCATCAATCCGAATCACTTTAATATTTTGCGACCGTTTGCCAATTGTTTGTCCGTCCAAAAAAGCCTCGCACAAAAATGGGTATAAAATGGTGAACCAAAACGGAAAACCGAAAACAAAAGACGACCAAAATCCGCTATTGCTACCATCGCGCGCCGCAATTGTCAAAAAAATCAAAGCCATCCAAATGCAGCCTTCGATGAGGACATCAATCAACAGGGCGAAAAAGCGCTCTTTCAAACCCGAAAGCTCGTATTCTATCGTGACATTTTGGGTCGTCGTGATTTCTATCGTTTGCATTTTACTAATTTAACGGATGAAGATTTAATATTTTCGCGTTGCTTTTTTTTCGGCGTGAAAATATTACTTTTGAGGTTTAAAGAATCAAAAAAAAGAAATTATTTAACATTTTGAGGTCATTTGTGTAAAATAAAGTGCGTCTTTCAAGGAAGCGTTTTTAAAACATTTCTACATTGCGGACTTTAATGCGTCATAAAAAAAGTGCTAACGACCGAAGTCCTTAACACTTTTGGAGCCCAACCATCGGTCAAGCGGTACAAAGATAAGCATCTTTTGGAATTACGCTCAAAGGGATTTCTTAATAACTCAATAACCCAATATTCTAATATCTCAGTTTTTCATGAAAGAAACCGCCTTCATCCGTCAAAATAGCCAAAAATGGTCTGATTTTGAGAAAACACTCGCCGACCCGAACCGCGACCCCGACCGTTTGCACGACCTCTACATCCAAATCACGGACGACCTTTCGCATGCCCGAACCTTCTACCCGACGCGTTCCGTGCGGGCGTATTTGAACGGTTTGGGACAGTTGATTTTTGGGGATGTTTACAAACAAAAAAAATCGCCGCTCAATAAATTGTCCTATTTTTTCACGGACGAATTGCCGCAAGTGATTTACGAATCGCGGTGGTCGTTCTTTTGGGCAATCGCTTTTTTTATTATATCTTTTGCCGTAGGTTTCTTCTCGAGCATGATGGACGAGAGTTTTTTGAAAACGATTTTGGGCGAACAATACGTCAATATGACCGTCGAAAACATCAAAAAAGGCGACCCGATGGCGGTTTACAAATCGAGTGGACGTTTTGATATGACCTTTGGTATTATGGCAAATAATATACGTGTGACTTTGGTTTACTTCATTTCGGGCGTCTTTGCGGGCGTTGGCTCGGTGGCGATGATGATGTACAATTGCGTGATGTTGGGCGCTTTTTTGCAATTTTTCAGCCGTTACAACTTGGTTGCGGAAGCCAATTTAACGATTTGGATGCACGGCACTTTGGAGATTTCGGCCATCGTGATTGGCACGGCGGCGGGCATTACGATGGGGCGCGGACTGCTTTTTCCCGGCACTTACACGCGTCTGCAAGCCTTTCAGATGTCGGCGCGACGCGGCATAAAAATTATGGTGGGCGTGATTGTCATGCTCGTTTTTGCGGCGCTGATTGAAGGCAATTTGACGCGGCATACGGAACTCGGCGCGGCGCGCGGCGTGTTTATTGCCGCAAATTTGGCGGCAATTCTGTTTTATTACGGTTGGTTGCCGTTTTATAAAGCGCGAAAAGGTTTTGCGCGGCCGTTGGGTGAAGCACAATTGCCGCCCGATAATTTTTACCAATTTCAGTTCGATAAAATCAAATCGGCGGGTGAAATTTTTGGCGATACGTTCTTGTTTTTCAGTCGCAATTTTTCAACTTATTTTCCGACTTGCGCAGCTTTGGCGGCGGCATTTTGCCTGTTTGCTTTCTCAACGACGAGCGGAACAGCGGCCGAAACCTTCAAATTGCAAGCAGGATTTTTCAGTCAACAAGACGTGATTTATCAGTTTTTCATCAACGGAAATCTCTCTACATTACCCTTCGTAAACGGCTTGATTTACGCGGGTTTGGCGTTTATTATTTTCAAAAAAATACTGAAACAAGAAGGGAATTACGCGCAAACTCGCGCCGATGAATACAAATCTTTCGCCGAATTATTTCTATTATTTGCCGTTTGGACTTTCGCCGCAGCTTACGCAAACGGCATTTGGCTCTTTATTTTATTGAGCGTTATTATGCCGTGGTTTATCATAAACGGATTTTTGATGATGCGTTTTAGCTTCAATTTCAACTACTTAAAATCTTTCAAACACACCGCTTGGTTGATTGGCAGCAATCGGGAACTGTTTTTGGGCGTCATTGGCATCCAGATTGTGGTGAGTTGGTTGCTGTTTTCGTTGCTCAATTCGTCCTTAACTTATTTTTATATGTGGATGATTGGTTGGAACTTTTCGTTCTTCAATCAAACCCAGTTAGACGTTAGCGTTGTCGTGGCAATGACCTTTTTGGCGGCGTTTTTATTGTTCCTAACCATGACACTTTTTCTTACTGCGTTGAGCTTTGCGTTTTACTCTCTTTTGGAAATCAACGAAGCCAATTCAGTCATGCAAAGAATTCAACAAATTGGGATGGGACGAAAAATTAGAGGTATGGTGCGCGAGTAATTTTTTAAAAAAGGACCCCTCAGTATAAACGCCTTTTTTTACTCATTTTGAGCGAAAAAGGGCGTTTATACTGAGGGGTCCTTTTTTTTCATTTTTTAAGAAGAAAAGTTAGATTTGCGCTCTCTTTAATTTCAAATTTCAAAGATTCCAAATTTCAACGATTTAGTCCGCTATTCGTTGGGATTTGGAATTTTTAGAATTTGGAATCTTTGAAATCTTTAGAATTTTGAAATTGTTAAAAAAATGACCATCAACGACAAAATCGCCGCCCTTAGGCAGCAAATGCACATCCACAATATTGACGCTTACATCGTCCCGTCGAGCGACCCGCACCAATCGGAATACGTCGCCGACCGCTACAAATTGCGGCAATGGTTGTCGGGATTTTTAGGCTCCGCAGGCGTGGCGGCGGTCACGGCCAAGCACGCGGGCGTGTGGACTGACAGCCGCTACTATGAACAATGCCTTGCGCAACTCGCGGGCAGTGCGTTTGAAATGCACAAACAAGAGGTCCAAGGCGCGCCCGAACACATTGATTGGTTGAGCGAAAATTTGGCAAAAGGCGCGTGCGTAGCCTGCGATGGCAGCCTGTTTTCGGTGGGTCAAATCCACGCAATGCAAGCCAAATTTGATAAAAAAGGCATCAAATTGACCACAAATGCGGATTTAATGTCACCGATTTGGACCGACCGCCCGACGTTGCCAAACGCACCGATTTTTGAACACGAAGTCCATTTTACGGGCAAAACGCGCGGGGAAAAACTCGCCGATATTCGCCGAAAAATGGCGGAACACGGCGCTCAGTATCATTTGGTCACGACGCTGGACGACATCGGTTGGACGCTCAATTTGCGCGGCTCGGATGTCGAGTGCAATCCCGTTTTTATCGCCTATTTGGTCGTTGGTTTGGACTCTTGTAGTCTCTTCGTGGCGCGTTCGCAGGTGTCCGAAACGCTCAAAGATGCGCTCAATACTGAGGGGGTCTTCTTGCATAAATATGAGGCGATTGATGATTTTTTGTCAAAATTGAAAGCAAAAGACACGATTGTTGTCGATGATGCCAACGTAAATTTTGCCTTGTTTTCAACGATAAAAACCGCAAAAATTGTCAAAGAACCCACGTTTTCGATGATGATGAAAGCCGTTAAAAACCCAACTGAGCAGGATTTTATCCGCAAAGTGATGGTCAAAGACGGCGTGGCGTTGACGAAGGCTTTTATGTGGTTGGAAAAAACGTTGGACAAACGAACGACGACCGAATACGAAGTCGCTTCAATGATTGCGCAATACCGCAGCGACCAACCGAATTATTACGGCGAAAGTTTTGACGCCATCGTTGGCTACCGAGCAAACGGCTCAATTATGCACTACAAACCCGACGCTCAAACGTCGGCAACGATTGAAAAAACGGGGATGTTGCTCATCGATTCGGGCGGGCAATACGCCGACGGAACGACCGACATCACGCGCACAATTTCGCTCGATGGCAAGCCGACGGCGACGGAAAAACGCGATTTTACGCTCGTTTTGAAGGGTCACATCGGTTTGGCGCTCCTTAAATTTCCCGTTGGAACGAAGGGCATTCAAATGGACATTTTGGCGCGGCAACACCTTTGGCAACACGGACTGAATTTTGGTCACGGCACGGGTCACGGCGTTGGTTTTTTCATGAACGTGCATGAGCCGCCGCAAGGGTTTGTGACGGGTTGGAACGCGCGCGGAAAAACGGAAAATGTGGCTGGAATGTTGACATCTAACGAGCCTGGCTTCTACAAACCGGGCGAATATGGCATCAGAATCGAGAATTTAGTCTTGACAGTCGAAGCCGAAGAGACCGAATATGGTAAGTTTCTCGCCTTTGAAACGGTTACTTTATTCCCGATGGATGTGCATTTGGTGGACGAGTCTTTGATGACAAAAGCGGAAATTAAGTGGTTCAATCAGTATCAAAAACGGGTCTATAAAGCCTTAAAACCGCATTTGAAAAAAGGAGAAAAAGCGTGGTTGAAGGAAAAATGCGCGAAGATTTAAAGGATTTGGAATTAATGATTACTTTTGCGCGTTCAAATTTCAATACTAATTTTTAATTAATTTTAAACGATAAAAAAATGAGTGCTTCTTCCGAAAAGAAAGATTTTGCGGGTAACAACAACGCGGGTTTTTTCATGAAATTCTTATTGGGTTTCATCATGTTTATTATGCTTGTTTATTATGTTCTTGGACAGAACTACAACTCCGTTCCGTTGCCAAAATAAGTTGAAAATGTCTTTTTTAGGCATTGATTTTCTCTATTTTATGCACAAAAAGCAGTTGATACTGAGGGGTCGCCTTTTTGTTTCAACTGCTTTTTAAATTTGAAAACACGCTAAAGTTAAAGCAACTTTAGCGTGTTTTTTTAATAGTGCGTTAGCGTACCTATCGTTAATAAAGATAATTTCACATTCACATTACTGGAAATCTTGAAAAGAAAATCAGTATGAAGATAAGGGATATAAGAACGGATGTAGCAAATCCCCACCACGCACCTCGAATGGTTTTTGGCTCTTCTTTGAAGGCAACATAAGCGACCAGAACGCCAATGATACCCGCGAAAAAGCCTAAGGCGAAGCCAATACCAGCGTTGCCTTCGTCGCTTTTTTTCATGAGTTTCACGGCCAATTTCTGTTTCCACGTCAATTTGTGACCAATTTTAGCCTCAATTTCGGAAATGGACATTTTTTTCAAATCCTGCTTCGTCGGTTTTGCAACAGCGGGTTTTTGCAACTTGAATGCCCGAAACAGCAGTTGGCGCGTTTATAGCGGCGTGCGTGTGGTTGAAGAAACCGAGCAATACGGTTAGGATAAAAATTGAATAAATCTTTTTCATTTTATTAAAAAATTGGATAAGTTAAGTGCCTACTCTATGCGTTTTTCGGCTGCCACGTTGCTTTTGAAAGTGTAAATATAAAGCGTGTATTTATCAATTTATTTATAATCTGTTATATGATTTTTCGCTTGCATTCTATTTTGAATACCAACAATAAAATCAGTTCACCAAATCGATTAATTACATTTAAAATTTAATTAAAATGAAACAATTTATCTCTGTCTTTAGCCTCTTTTTTAGCCTCTTTTTTAGCCTTTTTTTTAGCCTTTCAACTGCCTTCGGTCAAGCTGCCGAAAACGTGGCACATGGGCGTCGTTTCGGCAATTTTGAGGTCGGTGACACGTCTTTTACGCTCGTTTCTGATGCCAATGTTCGCGATAAACCCGCTACTTCGGGCGCCGTTGTTGCCAAATTGTCGATTGGAACGTGGTTGAAAATCGAAACCGTCACGACCGATTCGTTGACCGTCAAGGGCCTCCGCGCACCGTGGTATCAGGTGTCTTTTACGGCAGAAAACAAGCAAAAAAAAGGCTACTTATGGGGCGGTTTTATCGCCTCTGTTTTCATGTCCGACGTGGATTATAAAACGAACGAAATCTATCAATATCTCGGTGGCGTGGCGGCTTTTGACGAAAAAAACTACAAGCTCACGAGCCAATTGCGGGTGGCCAAAAATGGGCAACAAGTCGCTGTTTTGGAGTTTCCGACGGTCGGCGATTTGAATTATGACCCGCAGATAGAATTGACGAGCGACAACGGTTTTAAGAATGTCAAACAGGTCGTAAGCTACGGCATGACTTTCGGCGCTTGCGACTATCCACAAGGCGATTATTTGATTTTTTTGACAAAAAATAATCAATTGCAAAAAATCGCGGAAACGACCTCGTCGAGCGGTGCAGGCACGGGTTATGCGACCGAAACCTATGTTTTGCCGAGCCATCGCGGCGGCATCAACAACCATATTTTAATGACCGAAGACGCGGCAGCTATGGAGGAAAAAGGCGATGAATATGAAATGCGCGACCAAAAATTTAAAGTGTCGTTGTGGAAATGGAACGGGGTAAAATTGCTTAAAGTGCAGTAGGTTGTTTAATTAAAAATTAAAAATTAAAACTTGTGGACAACCTTACATGACTTCTAATTTTCAAGCCAAAAGTCGCCCTTAAATTCTTGATTTTTAATTTTTAATTCAAAATAGGACCCCTCAGTAGTTCGACCGATTTGGACGAATTGAGCAACGAAATTGCGGCGCGCGTTATGGACATTGACGCCGACGATTATCTGCCCGAAGAAAGCGCCGATGCCGACGACGACCGCTACG
>JAYUKJ010000902.1:0-2219 GCA_043764555.1 Saprospiraceae bacterium | reverse complement strand
TTTTATGCGGAAAAAGCGGTATTTTATTGTCATTGGTATTCAACAAAAAATCGGCTTTTTTTTCCGTTTTTACTGAGGGGTCCTCTTTTCTGATAACTACATCAGTATCAACAATTTGCGTCGGCGATTTAGGCGTATTTAAAAGCGGTTTTGGTTCGTTTTTACAATTAAAATTAATTGAACAAAACAATAGAATAATAAGTATTTTAGTCGGCATTTTTAGTCGATTTAAAATTGAAAAAATGAGTGAATTAATAGCTGCAAATTAAACGTTTTTAGTTTTATTTATCATTAGAATTAATTAAAAAAAATAAAAAGAGGACCCCTCAGTATATTTGTAAAAAATGGAAAAAACCACAATAAAAAATGCTAAAAAACAAGCTAAAAAATGCCCGTTTTCATTCAAAAAAAGAATTAATTATTAGCTCAATCGTAAGACAATTAATGAACAATAAAACAACCTTAAATAAAGGACAAATTATCCTTTTTACTGCATTTGCCTTACTGGCTTTTGCCGCAAATTCAGTCTTAAATAGATTGGCTTTGGGCGCAAATACCATTGATGCCAGCAGTTATATTGCTATCAGATTAGTGTCGGGTGCCATAACTTTAACGTTAATAAATGGCTTTAATAAACGCACATTTAATTCACTCGAAACGGCTTTTGTTAAGCCTAATTTAACGCGCTTTTTACCCGCTTTTTATCTGTTTTTATACGGCATCACTTTCTCTTTTGCCTATCGAAGTCTCAACTCTGGCACGGGTGCATTTATCTTGTTTGGAACTGTCCAAACAACGATGTTAACGACGGCATTAATGAAAGGAGAGCGCCCACATTTAGCGGAATGGATGGGTTTAATTGTGGCAATAAGCGGCTTAATTTACCTCGTTTTCCCGGGTTTGTCCGCGCCCGACCCTTTTGGCGCGTTTTTGATGGCTATTGCGGGCATTTCTTGGGCATTTTACACGCTCAAAGGACGCGGCGTTAGCGACCCGATTGAGGCAACCACCTTGAATTTTATTCGGTCGGTTCCAATGGTTTTAATTGTCTTTTTGTTCACTTTTTCGCACGCTCATTTTTCGACCGAAGGCGTCCTATACGCCCTCATTTCGGGTAGCCTCACGTCGGGCGTCGGCTACGCGATTTGGTACGCCGCTTTGCGCGGATTGACGACCACACAAGCGGCGCTTTTGCAACTTTTTGTACCCATTATTGCGGCTTTTGGCGGCGTTATTTTCCTCTCAGAAAGCCTCACAACGCGCCTCATCAGCGCGGGTTTACTGATAATTGGCGGCGTTGTTTTAGCCTTATTTGGCAAGTCCAAGACGTGAATTTCAATTTTCCTAAGAAATACTAAACCAATAAAAACGCGTTTTTCACTTCGGTAATTCGATTGCGGCATAGCTGCAAAATATTGGTAATAAAACCACAAATGCCCAATTTAAAGTGCGGTGTAACCGCAAAACTGTCAGTTCTGCGGTTACACCGCACTTTAAAAAACATTTTATTGGCTAAAGTATTACCGAGATTATGCAGCTACGCCGTCATTAAGATACATTGTTAAAAATTACTAAAATCTATGTATTCCAAAACCCTGCGTGTTTAATTATTCCACAAAAACCAGTTTGTCTCGCTTTTTAACAAACACGCCAAACGGCTCCGTCGAAAAATTATGACCCCTCAGTATTTCCGCAAATTCGCCCGCTTTTTCCGCTTTCACAGCCACCAATAAGCCGCCCGACGTTTGCGGGTCGCAGAGAATTGCGCGCTGAAAAGGCGTCAAATCGGCGATTTTATGCCCATAACTGTCGAAATTTCGGTTCGTTCCACCTGGAATGCATTTCTCGGATAAATAATAGTTTATCGCTTCCGCATTCAATAAAGGCACTTTTTTGAAATCAATCAATGCCGATACATTTGACGCTTCGCACATCTCGGAAAGGTGTCCCAAAAGTCCAAAGCCCGTTACGTCGGTCATGGCTTCGATGTAATCTAAAGTGCCAAATAAAGCGCCAATGACGTTCAATTTTTTCATACTATTTGGCGCAATATCCGCGTGTTCCGCCCGCAAAATGCCCTTTTTTTGCGCCGTTGTGAAGATGCCCACGCCAATCGGTTTGGTTAAAAACAAAACGGACCCCTCAGTAGCGCCGCCATTTTTCTTAATATGTTTAATCGGCACGCGACCCGTAACCGCCAAACCAAAAATCGGCTCGGG
>JAYUKJ010000901.1:0-7415 GCA_043764555.1 Saprospiraceae bacterium | reverse complement strand
ATTGTTGAAACTGATTATACATCGCCGCTTCCAATTCGCCGAGTTCATCAACGTACAATTTGGTCTTAGGCAGCGTGGACATTTTCTCTTTGTGCGTCAATATTTTCAGCAAAATAACGCCGAATTCTTTGGCAAAATAATCGCGCGATTCGCCCAATCGTTTGTTCAAAAATGCCCAATCAATCGGGTTCGCATTGAGGCGTTCTTTGAGCTGCGCAATGAATTTTTCGGCAAAATTACTGAGGGGTCCCATCGTGTCGAACAGCTCCAAACCCCACATGGTGTGCTTCTGCTTTTCGGAGTTTTGCTCGCTTTTATTGTAGGTCTCAAGATGTTGTTTCCACGTGAAGTTGAGTTGCGAAAAGCTATACGCCTTCAAAACGGATTCTTTGATAAAGGCTTGTGTTCCCGTTTCTAACAAGTGACTAACCGTTTCGCCGTCGGGTTTCGTCGCCGCGTAACGCTCCACTTGTGCATCGTTGCTGATGCCGCGAAAACTGATTTTTGAACTTAAAATCAAGCCATCAAGCGACGTCAAACGCGACAAAGCGACGTAAATCTGCCCTGCTGCAAACGCGCCGCCGACGTCAATCACGGCTTTTTCAAACGTCAAACCTTGACTTTTATGAACGGTAATCGCCCACGCAAGTTTGACGGGATAATGCGTAAATGTGCCAATCACTTCTTCGTCAATTTCGGTCGTCCGCTCGTTGACGTTGAATTTAATATTGCGCCATTCGTATTTTTCAAGTTGCAAAAAATCGTTCGTCCCGTTGAATTTCACCATAATTACGGTGCTGTCTTCGGTCACCTTGATGCTGTCAACGGTTGCTATTTTACCGTTGAAATACTTCTGTTCGCCGCTTGGGTCGTTCTTCAAAAACATGACTTGAGCGCCGATTTTCAGCGTCAACGTCTTGTCCGTCGGGTACATCATTTCGGGAAATTCACGGTCAATGTCGGCATTAAACGTGAATATTTCGCCTTTCAAAGCCTGCAAAGACGACTCGTTGAGTTCCGCTGCCTTCGCGTTGTGGGTTGTGAGATGGATGTAACCTTCTTCGGGTTTCGGTTTGAAATCGGGTTTATAATATTGATTCAGAATCGCCATATCCGTGTTTTCAATCCGATTGTGGCGTAGATTGTTCAAAATACCGATAAAACGGTCGTCGCTTTGGCGGTAAATTTTTTCTAACTCTATATATAAAGGTGGGTTTTCAGCAAGGGCTTGGGCATCGAAGAAAAACGGACTTTTGTAAAATTCTTTCAAAACTGCCCATTCTTCGTGCTTCACAACGGGCGGCAATTGCATCAAATCGCCAATAAACAAGACTTGAACGCCGCCAAAAGGCGTAAAAGGTGCGAACCGAACAATGCGCAAAACTGTATCAATCGCGTCCAAAACGTCGGCGCGGAGCATACTCACTTCGTCAATAATGAGCAATTCCAAGCGGCTCAACACCTTTCGCCGCGAGGCTTGAAGGCGCATTTGTTGCTTTAGTGTGTGCCGATTATTCATCACCATATTAGTAGGCAGATTTTGGGGCATGACATCGAGGGGCAAAAACGCGCCAAACGGCAACTGAAACTGCGAATGAATCGTCACGCCGCCCGCGTTAATCGCCGCAATACCCGTCGGTGCAACGATAACCGCACGCTTGTGGGTCCGCCGAATGATGTCTCGGAGGAAAGTCGTTTTGCCCGTTCCCGCTTTGCCCGTCAAAAAAACGGCTTTATCGGTCTGATTGATGAATCGAGCGGCGACTACTGAGGGGTCCTTGTCATCGAGTTTTCTCATCGGTTTCATTTATATTTTTAAAAACATTTTATGTTAAAAACTTGGCGTGAAGTTAGCAAATACTATAAAAAGTTGCGTTTTTTATGGGAAGTTCTTTTAACTTTGTTGCATTAAATCACTTTTTTAAAATTTTAACAAGCAACTATCATACAACCCGGTTTTATTTACTTGACAGATTTGAATCCCGTCATTGGCAGCGAAATTGGTAAAACCCGCCCTGCCATTGTGGTTTCAAATAACTTCAACAATCGTTACGGTTCAACTATTACAATCGTTCCCATTTCATCTACCATTGTAAAGATATACCCAACAGATGTTTCATTGGAAAGAAACGAAGCGGGTTTAGTAAATGATTCAAAAGCCAAAGCAGACCAAATCAGAACGGTTGATAAACGCCGAATTGGGTAAAAAATCGGTGAAATCTCTAATGCCAAAATGCAGCTTCTTGAAGAAGCTATATTGATCCATCTTAATATTTCACTTTAAAATTGAGAGATATGACAACGTTACAAATACAGTTATCCGATAGCTTATTAGCGCAAATTAAGCAAACAGCAGACAACGGCGATACCAATAGTTTTGTCGTAGAAGCGATTAACCGTTACCTGAAAATCGGGAACGGCAAAAACTCAATGCCTTTTTAAAAGAAGGCTATTTGGCTAATTACGAAGAGAATAAAGCATTAGCTGCCGAATTTGAGCCGACAATTGGCGACGGACTGGATTAAAAATCGACTAAATCATGACAAAACTAACCGTTTTTGAGCAAAAAGCAATCCGCCAAACTGAGCATAAGGGCGAAATTTGGTTTTCGATAATTGATATTATCGAAGCATTGACTGGCAGTCCCAAGCCGTCAAACTATTGGAATATGCTAAAAAAACGAGAGCCTGAGCTTTCCACAATTTGTGTAAAGCTGAAAATATTGGCGTTAGATGGGAAGAAATATCCCTCGGATTGTGCCGATACTGAGGGGGTTTTCCGCATTCTCATGTCCGTTCCGTCGCCAAAAGCGGAGCCTTTTAAGCTGTGGCTCGCCGAGGTTGGCAAACAATCCATCATTGAAACCGAAAATCCTGAACTCGGCATTGACCGATTGACCGAAATTTACCGCGCAAAAGGCTATAATAATGAGTGGATTGAGCGCCGTTTGAAAAGTATTGAGGTCCGAAAAGAGTTGACCGACGAGTGGAAACAGCGCAATGTGAAGGAAGGACAAGAGTTTTCGATACTCACTGCGGCGATTGCAAAGGAGACTTTTGGCTTAAATCCTTCGGAACACAGCAAGTTGAAAGGCTTAGAAAAACAGAATTTGCGCGACAATATGACGGAAATGGAACTAATTTTCACCATGTTGAGCGAGTCCGCAACCCGCAGCATCGCCATCCGAGACGATGCGCAAGGCTTTAACGAAAATCATGACGCGGCGATTAGAGGCGGTTCCGCAACGGGTGACGCCCGACGGAGTTTTGAAGAAAAAATGGGTCTGAAGGTCGTTTCAAGCGATAATTTTCTCAAATTGAAAGAAGAAGATAAGCCAAAAGAATTGCCCGAATAATGCCGCTCTCCAAATTTGACAACCTTTAAAAGTAAAAAAAATAGGGCATTAAACCCCGTTAATTTTTAATTCTTAATTTTTAATTCTTAATTTTTAGTTCAAACAAGGACCCCTCAGTATAAAACCCATTTTTGACTAAAAACGGAACTGCCGTTGCCTAATTCTAAGAATTAAGCAACGGCAGTTCCGTTTTCAAAGGTTATTATTTTACACTAATTTACTTAAAAATACATATTTATACGTAATTTTACTTAATTTTACTTAAATAAATCGCTGCGCAATTTCTTAATCGTGTTCAAAAATGCGGCTTCAAACACCTTATTTTCTCGATTTTCGGCGAATGTTTTGGCATCATTGAAAGTAAAACCAAACATTCCGCGCCTAATTTCTGCCACCGCTTCGTTGACCAATTCAAGGTCTTCAGCGACTAATTTCTCAATAATTGCCTTTTCTTTTTCAAATTGTTGACGGGTTTCGATGGCGCGTTGTGCCACTCTTTCCGCTTTTACACGCTCTTCGGGCGACAACTTCGCAGCGGCTTCGCTTGTTTCTTTTGCTTTTTTTGCGGTTTTTTCTGCCTCTATTTTGGTCGATTTAACAACTTCGTTCGCTTCGTAACCGTTTTTCAAAGCACTAACGAAGAACCCAGCTGCCGATGTTTTTAGCTTCCTGTTCGCAATAACCCCCTCAGTAACAACCACTGCTTTGAGGATTTCAGCTTCTTTATAGTCTTCTTTCAATTGCTTTAGTTGCTTAGGTTTGATGCCAAAACTCACGATTTTAGTGGTCAAATCGTCCGTCAGATTGTCTTTAATGCCGCCGTCTGTATGCACCGTTTGAACGCTACTTTCAGGCAAAGCCAATACTTTTTGCTGCGCTTCTTGCAGCGATACTTGTGCTTTTGCGTGCTTCGGCGTGTTGGAAAAAAGGTTAAAACGAATGGCAACAACCCGCCCACTGCCGCGTCCTGCCTCTTTAATTTCTTCGTAACTGAAGGCCAAATAGGCCCCGTCTGAGAGCCGCCGTTGCGCATCTTCGAGTACCCGCGCCTTAAAATTGGCATAATGCGGATATTTTTGCGTCAATCCGAGCATTCCTTTCAGTTTTTCGATGTCAATTTCGGGTTTTGCATTACCTCTCCCCATGTAACTTTTTAGAATATGGTGAATGCGAATACTCGTCGCGGAGTGCAAATGCTTGTAATCGCGTAGGTCAAGTTGGGTAAAATCTTTCCTAAGTTCGAGCAAAAATGGAATAAGTTTGGGGTGAATATTCAAGTCAACAAACATATCTTCGGGTTTTCGGGTGCGCGTAAGTTGCGCCACACCCGTAACAAGTGCGGTGGTAAGCGTCATTTCCTTGCCCCATTCATCGGGAAATTTAATCACAATTTCGCGCGTCCGCAGTCGGTTAGCCGCCTCCACAAAATCCTCATAAACGCGCCCCGTCTTGGTCACTTCGAGCATCGTAATCAGGTCTTTAATATGCACGCGGTAGTCTTGAAAATCGGTATCTTCGCTCCCAATTAAGGTACACATTTTACCGAAAATGACCGTCTCCCAATAGCTCAACGGCTCCTTATAACGCGCTTGAATAAAGTGATTTGCTTGCACGAAAACGTGTTCTGTATCGCCCAAAAATGTGGGTGTCATCGAATTATTCTCCATCTTATTGACTGTGATTTTAATTAACAAGGCCGAAAAATAAAAAACATAACAGTATTGTAGTTAGTGTTATAGAAATTATTTTTGATAAATTTATTTTTTCAATAAAACATAACAATTAATTCGCGTAAAGATAACACACCGATGCGACCCTTTGGAGAGTGTGGTTTTTGTTATACTTAATTTTTAAAACAGAATTTGAAGTACTTAAAAACATCAAAACAAGGAGCTAAATGTGTGTTTATTAACGGTTTTTTAGCCTCATAACGGGTGTCTTTCTGATTATTTGTCCCTTTAATCGTCAAATCAGTTGATTTGTTGCAAATTTTAAGGTATTATTTTCTTAGTATTACTCGAGTGTGGTTTTTGTTATACTTAATTTTTGAGTGCGTCCAACTACACTGGTTTTTATAAGGCTTTATGAACATTATTGAGCAGATTTAGGCTTTATAACGGGTCTTATTTAACCAATTCACCTTGATTGAACCCCTTAGCATCAGACTGTATAACAATATTTCTTAGTATTACTTGAGTGTGGTTTTTGTTATACTTATTTTTTGGGAAGGGCAATAGTAGCAAAGATTCAGCCATTAATTTAACCTAACAACGGAGGCTCTTCTGTAATAGTAAAGGTGTGGTTTCTGTAATAGTAAAGTGTGGTTTTTGTAATAGTAAAGCACAAAAGCACGGACGGGCGTAAATTTTAATTTTGAATTTATTCATTCAAAAAAAAGATAAAATGCTGGTTAACTGCATATTACAAGTTACAAAAAAAACACTACCATAGGAATTATTGTTGCCAAAAAGCGGCGGCATCTTGGAGCAAGTGTGGTTTTTGTAATACTTAAAGTGTGGTTTTTGTTACCATAACACGATTGTCTTGTTTGTTATCTTTTAAAAGTGTGGTTTTTGTTAGGTTAAAGTGTGGTTTTTGTAATAATATAGTGTGGTTTTTGTTATGTTTTAGTGTGGTTTTTGTTATATTAAACCTTCATAACTAAATGACAATCAATGAGTTATCGAGACTCCTAAACTAACTTAAACCTTTTAAACTTTTTAAACACAACAGTTGTTGCGGTTTTTTAAAAAAATGGGGCAAATGGAAATCATCGTCTTTTCGGTGTCGCAAAAAAATTGATTTTAATAGTTTAACCTCTCAACTTTTCAAAAGTTGGAAAGTTATCTTGCACCATGACGGTTCATTGATTTACATAAAATTATGTTTTTTTAAGTAAAAAAACATAATTTTATGTAAATAATAAACCCGATTTCGTAAGGAATAACTATTTTCTAAAATAATTTTTACTCCTTTTTTTTGATTGTAAGCAAAGCGAAAAAAAAGTCTAAGCACTTTTAGGCAAAATCTTTTTTTTTAGAATTGAGAAAAGATTTTACGGCTTTTTTCACGACTGCTTCTTTTTTATTTTGTGCGCTTTTCTAATATGCCCCCATTTTTTACATAATTTTACGCAAAAATATTTATTTTTACGTAAAATTATGTAAGAATAAGTTTTATACTGAGGGGGTGTTGCCGCGATTTTTGAAATATTGCTTTGCCAACATGAGGAAAAAACCTTTCACGGTCTGTCCCGTTTCGTCAATTTCCGACTCAATGCGCCCGTACATTTCCAACGGAAAATCCATGTTGATGCGTTTCACCGAAGAACCGTCGGCAATGAATCGGACGGAGCTGCCTTCGTTCGCTTCTTTTTTGGCGGGGCGACCGCGTTTTTCGATTTTTGGTTTCTCCATTTTTTTCTTTTCCATTTTTTGGGGTGCCACCCGCTGAGGCGTTAGTTCCGTTTGCGTTGCGGTTGGGACTGCATCCACGAGGGCGGGTTCAGGAATGAGCGGCGCAGGAATGCTTGGTTGCGCAACCGTCAAAGTTGAGGCTTCTTGCAAAAGGCGCAAGGCTTTTTCTTGCCCTTCGGCGGTTGACGTATCGAGTGTGCGGGTAAGTGATTTTTTAGCCATGATTATTTTTATGTATTTTTACTTATTTTTGTTTAATAATATTCATTTATAATTAAAATTATTTATTTTTATGCAAATTTACATAATTTTATGTAATTGTTGGACAGTCGGAAAAATATTCTTCTAAAAGACCCCTCAGTATAATTACGTAAAAATACGTTTTATTCTGTATTTTTATGTAAAATTAATTAAATTTATGTAAAATTGAAATTCAACGTCGTCAAGGTTTAAAACATCAGCGGCGCTTTAAGTCTGCAACCATAAAAATATGTAAATTTAATTATTTTTACGTAATAATAAATAAAATTGCGCATTATTAAGTGTTTAAACATAAACTTACATAAACTTACATAAACTTACATAAACTTACATAAACTTACATAAACTTACATAAACTTACATAAACTTACATAAACTTACAT
>JAYUKJ010000900.1:0-27735 GCA_043764555.1 Saprospiraceae bacterium | reverse complement strand
GTATTCATAACTCGTTGAATAATAATTGTTTCTGACGAAATTGACGGAACCTAAAACAAATTGTTCAGGCGCCGTTTGTTGCACCGCATTTAGGTTTCCAATGGTCGAATTACCCGTTGAATTTTGATTTAAAGGTAGATTCCAATCGCGCGTAAATTCGGCATTTCGGTACGGATTCAGCGGCTTAAAAGTGGCTTGGGTGGCTTCAAATTTGACGTCAGTCGTTAATGAATATTGGTTTTTTTTATCAAAATAAACCCGATTTTTTAAGTTAGAATAAACGCCAAAACCGATGTTAATGGAGTCACCCTTTGCCGAAAAACGGTTCGCATCGTTGTTGCTCATCGCGGCTTCGGCGGTCAATTTGGTGTTTTTGTTCAGTTGATATTCCGCCCCAAAAGTGGTTAATTGTTGGCGCGTCGGAGGGACTAATTTTCTAATGGGTTCAAAAGAACCACGCTTAAATCCCGTTGCCGAATCGGGCGCAATCCACTTGTAAACGCGCCCGTTTGTCGCCGAAATTTCTTGAATATAATCGCCATTTCCTTGACCGACGGGCGTAAAACTTGCCGTAAATTTGGCAGAATCGGGACTAATTGAATAGACCAAAATCTCTTTAAATCGGGTTGTTCCAATTAGAGAATCCACTAATTTGTACTGCACGCGGTCGGCTCTAAAACCGTCGTCAACGGCTCTAATACTGCGGGGTGTTGCCGCCGCGTTGCCGATGCCTCTGAGCAAAACTTTATCGAGCGAATCAAGGCTTTGCGTGCCGCTTGAATTTTTAGAATCTTGCTCGTTATAAAAACTAAAATTTAATCTTAAATTCTTGATAATCAATTCATTAGATACAGTTGCCGTTGTCCGTAAATAGCTTTGGTCGGCGTATTCAAACTCCACAACGATGCGTGAATCTTTGGTCACAAGGCGCTTGGGCGTGAACATAATATCGCCTCGATTGTAGTCAATCACGTAATCATTTTCTTCGCCGCGCAGCAATAAATTACCGTCAAAAAACACTTTTTCGGTTCCCGCCAAAACGATAAAAAAAACGACGCCTTCGGTCGCAAGCAGCCGAAAAGGACCTTGATTGCCTTCGGAAACGGGCAGCACCGACCGAGCGAATTTTCCGCGCGCAACGGCTGCCGAAACGCGGCTCGAAATAGTCGCCGTTTGAGGTTTTGTAATCGACTTATCGAAGGGGTTTTTAAACAGAAAATCGGTCGTGTTGGAGAACGTGCCGCCTTGCAATTTTTTATAATAATTGGTGAAATAAGAATTGGGGCTTTTCAATTCGTAATCACCCGCAATCAATTGGTTTTTACCTTTTTTTAATTGAATATAAATGCGGTCAAATTCCCTCAATTGCTGCGTGTTGCCTTCGGCTTGAATCGGTAAATTATTGTCGGTCATAGAAGCTAAAATATCTATATCTCCGAGCTTTCCCGACAAATTGAGGTTGAAATTTTGATTAACGACCAAGTTTTGATTGTTGCCCAATGAAAAACCTTGCGTATAATTGCCCGAATAATCCAAAGATTTATCAAAAATTTGGTTCGATACTGAGGGGTCCCCGTAATCCGAAAATTCCATTGAAGAAGGCGGTGCATACGGGTCAATTTTGGAAGAATCCAATCTGAAAAATGGCTTTCCAAGATTCGTCGACAATACACGATAAGAGAGTTTAAAGTTTGAAGTTTTGAATTTAAAGGCGTTGCGATTTAGAATAATTAAATTATTTTTCACATCAAATTGCGATGAATCCAATCGCGTATTTGTTTGTAAATCAACGACTTCTACCGAATTTTGAACAATCGTTAAAGTGTCGGAAGCAAGTGTGTCGGATTGTGTGTTTATGTCAAAATGGCGTTGGTTATTGATGTTTTGCGCATTTAATTTAATTAAAACAAGTAGAAAAGTAATTAAAACAAGCACTGTCTTAGAAAGCCGCGAAGGCTGTCTAAAACTTGAATTAAACACGATATTTTTAATGATTTTTCTCATGAATTAGCCTTGACAAAGCAGTAAATAAACGTCGGCGAGGTTCGAAACCTCGCCGACGTTGAATGTAAATTCTATCAATTTAAAAAGACAAAAGTACAACGATTCGATAAAACAAAAGCGGCGTTGTACTTTCACGCCAAAATTAGCGTTAAAGTGCGCATCAAATCATCTAATTATGCCAATTATTCAGAACTATACAACGGAAAAAAACGGGCAATTTGCCGTCTGGCACATCACCGAAAACGAAGCGTTTTTCAGGGGCAAATTGCTTTTGACGGCCGCTGATTCTGCGGAAATTGATGGACTAAAAGGACGTCGAAAATTGGAGTCTTTGGCGGGTAAATATTTGGTGCAATCGATGGTGGATTTCAAACATAAAGTCATAAAAGATGCCTTCGGAAAGCCACATTTGGAAGGCTCAGACGTCCATATTTCGATTACCCATTCTGCGCATTTTGCCGCCGCAATCATTAGTCCGAAAGCCGTAGGTATTGATATTCAAGAAGTTACACCGCGACTCGACCGCATTGCGTGGCGCGTGATGAACGACAATAAATTGCGGCAATTGGACAAAACGCATCGACTCGACCACCTGCACGCCTATTGGTGTGCCAAGGAATCTTTGTACAAAGCCTACGGTTGGCGCGGCTTAGATTTTCGCAAAAACATCGTGATTGAACCCTTTAGTTTTCCCGAAAATGGCTTAGAAAAAGGCGTTTTTTTGCGCGTTACTGAGGGGTCCGTTTTGACAGAAAATTTTGAAAAAAAATTCGCTATTTATCTCGGAAAAATTGATGATTGCATATTGGTTTATAGCCTTTTGATTGAATGATTTATCCATTAAAAAAATAAAATGACTGATTCAAAAACCAATTTATTTCTTCGTCAATCTTTTTTTTTATTTCTAACTATTCGCCTTCTCTATTGGCTGCTAAATCCTAAATCTTCCTTTTCTTTTTTACTCGATGCTTATCGTTATGATAAATTGAGTAATCAAATTCTTCAAGGAAATTTTGATTTAGATACGGGACCTTTTTTGGTTGCGCCGTTTTATCCGTGGTTAATGGCTGGTTTTAAGGTTATTTTTGGGCATTTAGGCTTGCCTACGCTGAGTTTGTGCCAGATTTTAATGGAATCTATCGCGGGTGTTTTTCTTCTTAAAATGGCTATTTTACTGTGGGGAAATCGTCTTTTGCGGTGTCGAATCTTGGCTATTTTATACGCTTTTTATCCGCTTACTTTGTTTTATTGTTATTCAATTGGTCAAGAAAGTCTTTTTCAATCCACATTGATAATAAGCCTATTTTTCTATTTAAAAACGTGTTTTTTTGATAATAGAAAAAAGGATTTAATGGCATTTAGTGTTCTATTTAGCATTTGTTTTTTAACAAAAGCGCATATTTTATTGTTTGCGCCTTTTGCCGTTTTGGGTTGGTATATTATTGATAAAAATTGGCGTAAAACAGTCTATAAAGCCGTTTTTTTAGCGCTTATTTCTTTAAGTTTTACGCTACCAAATGGTTTATTTAACCTAAAAAAACACCACATTTATACTTTTTCAAGTGATGGTACGATGTTGTTTTTTTGGTACGGCAACAGTCCTTACGCTTATGACGTTTACGTGCCTCAAAATAAGGATTATTCTACGGACAGTGCGTTCCTGATTTTTGCCGAAGGAGAGCGATTTAGAGACGATAAAAGTGCGGTAAGTCAACAGCGTTTTGCTCAGTTGCCCACTTACGTTGAAAGGCATCGAATATTTAGAGATTCTGCGATGAACTGGATAAAAAGAGCGCCAGTCACGTGGTTTTCGTTGAAAAAACACCAAATAATGCACTTTTTAATACCCGGTGTTACGACGCCGCCCTACGCTTTTGTCGTTTGGTTAGCCGTTTTTTGTCTGTCTTTTCCACTCTATTTTTTTGCTTATTTGGGCTTTTATTTAGCCTATAAAAAAGAAAAATATAAGCACTTGTGGATGGGACATTTGTATCTTTTTATGCTTGTTTTTTCCATTATTTTCGGCTTGCAAAACCGATTTAGAATCATTACTTTAGAGCCTTTTTTGCTCATTTATGCCGCTTATGGCTGCTGTTTTTTATTCGATAAATGGACCAATAAATCCGCATTAATAAATCAAAATTAATTCCTCAAAAGGACCCCTCAGTATAAACGCGTTTTTTAGCTTATTTTACCATTAAATTTCTTAAACAGAAACAATGAAAAACCTTTTTAATTGCCTTATTTTAGTTTTATCAATTGCCAGTTGCAAACGTTCAGAACCTACTTTAAAACAAGCGGAATCGGACGCATTGCCCGCTGATTTTGTAACGTTTTATGAGAAATTTCACGCCGACAGTGTGTTCCAAATGGCGCATATTTCTTTTCCGCTCGAAGGCTATCCGATGTCGCCCGACAGTGCGACTTTGGCAAATAATTTCCGTTGGACAGCCGATAAATGGGCAATGCATCGGGGCAATATGTTCGTAGATTCGCTTTATACGCGTCGATTTGAGGCGCCTTTGCCCAATATGATTACCGAAGTTATCATGCAGCGCGACCGTCCTTTTGGCACTTATCGGCGGTTTTTGAAGCGCGGCGACGCGTGGTCTTTGATTTTTTACAGCGATATGAATCGAATGGATTCAAATAATTGACGACTAAAATTTCGTAATTGTTTAGTCGTATTACGGACTTTAGTCCGTGAACGATTAGCACACCTCTTTTTAAGTTCAATTAGATATTCACGGACTGAAGTCCGTGATACCGCTAAGTAGTTACAAAATTTCAAAATAGGACCCCTCTGTATAAAAGCGTTTTTTTCATAAAATAGACCCATTTTTAAGATGGATAATTGGTTAGAAGACATCATGTCTTTGGATATGAACACCGTTGAAGCGGGCGAAAATGTCTATAAAATCCGCGTTTATGGTCGAGGATTGCACTTGATTTTTAAAGAAAATGAGAAAGGATTAATTTGTCATATTGATGCTGAACACGGCGTTATTTACCAAAAGTCAATAAAAATTTGGGACACAACGAACGAAAAAATAAGGGAGACGGAGAAGGACAGAATTGTGGAATTAATAGTTAAATATTACAAACAGTTTTATAACAAAGGTGTAATTGTGAGCGATTCTTTAAATTACTAACTGCTGATAAATTGACACAACTAATGGATAATCAATTAGTTGTGTTAAACTACCAATCTGGTTTTCTTAGTTATGTTTGCCATTATTTAAGCCTAATTGATTCATAAGAATATCAAGGTCAATTTCTCGAATTTTGGATAATTCAACCAATGCTTTCATCCTTTCGAGATTGACGGCATCTAAATTTTCTGTCATGTCAATCAGTTCCTGCCTTTCAGATTCAGTAAGCGTGAATGATTGGCGTTTTTTATTCAAATCGGCTAATTTAGACCAGAATTCATCAGAAAATCCCCTGTTTATCGCCTTAAATAAGTGCGTTTCCTCGGCTGTCAAAGTCGAAGAAACAGATTTTGGCGCACTCATTTTTCTTGAATAAAACTCGTGATGTAGTGATTTAAAGCCTTTCCTTTTTGCAAGGCTTCGACGCGCAGTTGCGTTTCTAAATCGTAAGGTAACTCTATTGTAAGGTGCATATTGTCATTATTTTCTACAAAAATAAATGTTTATTCGGAAATAAATATTTCTTTTTATTTCTGTTCAAATAAATAAATTATTTCCCTTTTTTACCCTTGTTAGTCATCTAAATTCAATTCAAAAATCGTTAAATATGCTGGAAAATAATTACCCATCTTTTTTTATTTCAGAACAAAAAGCCGAAGAAATAGCCTTTGAAATTTACGGAATTCGCGGAAAAGCGACGCCTCAAGCGGGCGAATTAGACGCTAATTTTAAGCTAACAACCGCTGAAAACACGCATTTTATCCTGAAAATAAGCCGTCCGTTGCGTGACGATAATTACTTCGATTTTCAACAGCAATTGTTGTTGCACATGGCGCGTAAAAAGCCTGATTTTAGATTTCCTCAATTGATTAAAACGCTAAAAGGCGAGACGCATTCCGAGTTTATTGACGCTTCTAATCAACCGCGAAAAGTGCGTTTATTGGCGTGGATTTCGGGACGTTTGTGGTCGGCCGTTAATCCACAATTGGATGATTTACGGTTTAGTTTAGGGCAAAAATGCGGGGCAATTACCAACGTTTTAAGTGATTTTAAACATGAATTTGCAAAGCGTGATTTTGAATGGGATATTGCGCAAATGGGTTGGACAAATAATTATTTTCATTTATTTGACGCGGAGCAAAAAGCGTGTTTGTCGCATTTTAAAAACCAATTTGACGCTTTTAAAACCGACTACAATACACGCCGAAAATCCGTTATTCACAACGATGCAAATGACAATAATATCGTCGTGAATGATGATTTGACGGACCCCTCAGTATTGGCGATTATTGATTACGGCGACGCGATTTATACGCAAACAATCAACGATTTAGCGGTTACTTTGGCTTACGCAATCATGGAACAGCCCGACCCGCTTGCCGCCGCTTTGCCCTTAATTGCGGGTTATCACGCGCATTTTCCGTTAGAAGAAGCCGAATTGTCGATGCTTTACACGCTCGTTGGGGCGCGTTTGGCGATTAGCGTGACAAAATCAGCGATTAATAAAATTAAAGAACCCAATAATGCGTACTTGGTCATCAGCGAAAAACCCGCTTGGGATTTGCTCCATAAATGGCGCGAAATTCCCGCCGCATTGGCGCATTTTTCCTTCCGAAATGCTTGTGGTTTTACGCCCGTTCCAACCGAAAATGCCTTTAATAATTGGGCATTAAATCAGCAATTAAATGTAAAAGATTTATTTCCGAGTGTCGCTTTCAATCAATTAATTAAATTGGATTTAAGCGTTGGTAGTTTGTTTCTCGGCAATCATTCAGAGTACAAAAACACGCACATTTTTACCAATAAAATCAATGAATTGCAATTTGAAAATGAAGATAAATTAATTGCGGGCGGCTATTTAGAACCGCGTCCTTTGTATTCAACGGATGCTTTTAAAATCGAAGGAAACAGTGGCTACGAATACCGAACAATTCATTTGGGCGTTGATTTTTGGCAAAAAGAAAACACGCCCGTCCATGCACTTTTTGATGGAGAAGTCGTTGATTTCTCTTACAATGGTGCGGACAAAGATTACGGCGGGGTGCTTATTTTGAAGCATAAATACGATAAAAGAGGCGTTTTTTACACACTTTACGGGCATTTGAGCAAACGCAGCATCGGAAATTTGACCCTCGGCAAAAAAATCAAAAAGGGCAAAAAAATGGCTGAATTGGGTGCGCCTTCCGAAAATGGTAATTGGACGCCGCACTTGCATTTTCAAATTATGTTGGATTTACTGGACTACAAAAATGATTTTCCGGGCGTTGGTCTTCCGAGTACAATTAACGTTTGGTCGTCTATTTGTCCCGACCCGAATTTGTTATTTGAAGATGGAAATTTAATTGAAATAAAAAACAATACTTCATCGACAAATAATTATAAATCATCGACAAATAATTATGAATCATCGACGAATAATTATGAATCATCGACTAAAAATAGTGAATTATTTGCAAAAAACAGTGTTGAATTAGCAGTTGAGCATACCGAATTATTTGCAAAAAACGACAATGAATTGTTTGAGAAAAATCGTAGTAAATTAACGACTAATAATTATGAATCATCGACTAATCATTATGAATCATCGACGAAAAATAATGAGTTGATTGTAGAAAATGGCACTAAACAAGTTGAATTAAGTAAAAGAGATTTAATTAATTTAACGATTAAAAATCACACTGATTTAATTCATTATCGCAAACAACATTTAGGCAAAAGTTTGAGCATTTCTTACGCAAAACCGTTGAAAATACTGAGGGGTGAGCGTCAATATTTAATTGATGATTTGGGGCAACGCTATTTGGACACCGTGAATAATGTGGCGCACGTTGGGCATGAACACCCAAAAATTGTGCGGGCGGGACAGCAACAAATGGCGATTTTGAACACAAATACGCGTTATTTGCACGACAATATCTTGGATTTTGCCCGAGAATTGTTGGCAACTTTGCCCAAAGAATTGTCCGTTTTGCACTTCGTCAATTCGGGCAGTGAAGCGAATGAATTGGCACTCAGAATGGCGACGGCCGTAACACATCAAAAAGATGTTATTGCGTTAGAAGTTGGTTATCATGGGAATACGAGCGGTTGTGTCGCCGTGAGTTCTTATAAATTTGACGGAAAAGGCGGCAAAGGAAAACCCGAAAATACGCACATTGTGCCGTTGCCCGATAGCTTTAGGGGCAAATATCAAGGCGACAAAAGCGAAACGGGCGCCTTGTATGCCGCGCACGTTTCGGAGGCGATTGAGGGCATCAAATCAACGGGGCGCAACGTGTCCGCTTTTTTGGCGGAAAGCATCGTGAGTTGCGGCGGACAAATTGATTTGCCCGACAATTATTTGAGCTTGGCTTACGCGGCGGTGCGCAAAGAAGGCGGCGTTTGCATTGCCGACGAAGTGCAGGTTGGCTTCGGCCGAGTGGGCAAATATTTTTGGGGTTTTGAGTTACAAAACGTTGTGCCTGACATCGTTACGATGGGAAAACCGATTGGCAACGGGCATCCTTTGGCGGCCGTTGCGTGTACGGAAGCGGTGGCTTTGGCGTTTGCAAACGGTATGGAATTTTTTAATACGTTTGGTGGAAATCCCGTTTCGTGCGCCATCGGTTTGGAAGTTTTGAGGGTGATTAAAGCAGAAAAATTGCAGGAAAACGCGTTTTTAATCGGCGAATTAATCAAAAACGCCTTAAAAGAATTGCAAAAAGAATTTCCTTTAATCGGCGATGTGCGCGGCGAAGGACTGTTTTTGGGCTTTGAATTGGTGGAAAAAAATAAAGTTCCTGCAACCGATAAAACCGCGTATTTGGCAAACCGAATGAAAGCGCACGGCATTTTAATCAGCGTCGATGGACCTCAAAACAATGTGATTAAAATCAAGCCGCCGATGTGTTTTGACGCCGAAAATGCGGGAGATTTAATGCGCTATTTGCGGAAGATTTTAAAGGAAGATTTTATGCAATAAATGCCGTCAAA
This sequence comes from Saprospiraceae bacterium, assembly GCA_043764555.1. Classification (GTDB taxonomy): domain Bacteria; phylum Bacteroidota; class Bacteroidia; order Chitinophagales; family Saprospiraceae; genus JAAFJT01. Next base: position 18,607 of record JAYUKJ010000900.1, on the reverse strand, counting down.
ATGGTGCGCCTGATTTACAATTTTGCAAAGCCTTGCGCGTCTATAATTTGACTTCTTTTTTGTCAACTAAAATCCGTTCTCATTCGTTATAGTGTGCGTCTCAAGATGATTGAGCGAAAAAATTCAGCAATAAAATTCAAAATCATGTGCCTAAAAGCAGCCATTCCTACTTTTTGTAAAAATGTTAATGTGAACGATAACACGTTGATTATCAACAATTTTCACTTGTGTTTTTATCGAACTATCGCTGATATTCGTAGAGATATATCAACGTCGGCGAGGTTTAAAACCTCGCCGACGTTAGAAGCGCCCTCAGATATTTTTCTCGATTTAGACTATCTCGACAGCTTGGAACAAGTGCCGCCCGATGGTTTTAGCTTTGCTTATTTGGTGATTACAAACGCCACGACGGGCAAAATTGCGGGTTTTATGGCGTGTCAAATCAAGTATTTTGATGCCTCCGAAAGCCTTAATTACGACGCAGAAACGGCTTCGATTTATGAAAAATTAAAGATAAATAGCCAAAAATTGGTTGCCAAATTGACGCGTTTTTCGACACTCATTATTGGCAATTTGACCTTGACAGGACAGCATTCTTTTTATTTTAATGACGCCGAAATTAACGATTTTGAGCTAAAAAAACGGCTTTATACTGAGGGGTCCTCTTTTTTGAAAAAACAATTGTGGGACCACCATAAAATCAAAATTGCTTGCGTTTTTGTTAAAGATTTTTACCCCGATTCGCCCGATTATGCGTTGATGCAAGCCGTAAAACACCAAGGTTACAACGAATTTCAAGTGGAGCCAAATTTTGTTTTTGACGTAAAAAAAGATTGGAAAACAATGGATAATTATTTGGATGCTTTGGCGTCTAAATACCGAATTAGAGCAAAACGGGCGTTTAAAAAACTCGGCAACAACGTAGAAAAAAAAGAATTTTTTGAAGAGCGAATTATCGCTAATAAATTGGAAATAAACACTTTATATGCGCAAGTTTCCAATAATTCGAGTTTCAATTTAGTGGATTTGAATGCGGATTATTTTCTGCAAATGAAAATTAATTTAGGTGATAATTTTCGCTTATTCGGCTATTTCTTAGACCACAAATTAATCGGTTTTTACACAACAATTAACAATGGCGAAGAGTTGGAAGCGCATTTTTTGGGCTACGAAGCGGCGTTAAATCACGAGCATCAAATCTACTTGAATATGCTTTTCGATTTAATCAATTTGGGCATTGAAGGCAATTTTAAACGCATTGTTTTTAGCCGAACGGCTCACGAAATTAAATCGTCCGTTGGCGCAGAACCCGTTGAAATGTCGCTGTTTATGAAACACGAAAATTTAATTATGAATCGATTATTGCCCATCATTTTACGCGTTTTGAGTCCGAGAGAAAAATGGACACCGCGCGCGCCGTTTAAATGATAAATTAAAAATGATAGAAGAAAAGACCCCTCAGTACAAAACCGTTTTTCGCTCAATTTTTCGCTAAAACTGGTTTTATACTGAGGGGTCCTTTTTGTAGCGCGACCGTAAAGTCGCGTTACGTTTAATCGCTATAAAATAATCTTAAATGAAAGCCGTGGATTTAAGATTTGTTGCCAATTTTTTCTATCCAATTCCGTTCGCCAACGATAATAAATACCACCGCCAATTCCGAAATTAGCAAAGTTTAAATAGTTCAGTGTCAATAAGTTATCTAAAATTAAGCCGCTTTCAAAAATGGGTTTTGTGGGCGTTTGAAACGTGATATTTTGATGCGCTTCGGGATTGGTTAATTGACCCAAAGCGATGTTTTGAACGAGGCGAAGTTGCGGCGAAGACCATTTGGAACGGTACAAAATATTGCCAAAAGACTGCGAAAAATAGACGTTTAAAAACTTATCCGACAACCAAACACTGTCTTTTAAAGTCTGAAAATTGTTGGGTAAAGCAATCGCAAGCAGGCCATCGTCTCCACTTTGATTGAGCGTAAAGAGCTTTGAAAAAGGCACATTTCCCGACACTTTTCCGCCTTCAATGCGCCAAGTTGCGCGCCCTAATCGCCTAATATTAACGAATTGATGGATGGCAAATAACCATTTTTCGTAGCGGTAATCGCCTTTAAACGCAGCATTATTGGTGCCGCGGGTGTAGGCAATTTCAACGACTGGAACTCTGTTTATTTCATTGATGGATTCATTAAAAAGCGATGGATTTTGCTCGTTAAAAACGTATTTTACGTAAGCCGTCATTTCTGCAAAACGAAAATTAGTGGCTGTTTCACCGTCGTTTCTAACGAAACTATAGGCGTAATTAGGCTTGACAAAAGCATTTGAAGCGGTTAGTTTTACGTAAAAACGCTTACTAATTCGACTACTAAAAGTGGCTGATAATTCATCCTGCGTGTCAAAATATTTAGAATAAAATCCACGCGACACCAAGCCATTTGGTGCCAATTCGGAAGGCGCGCCGGGCTCGCGAATGTCGTGCGCATAGCTGAATTTGAGGCTCGTTTCACTGCCTCGCGCGATTCTAAATGTCATGTTCGCGCCGTATTTCCACGCGGAGTCTTGGATGCCGTAACCCACATAACTACTTAGTTCCCAACGTTTTAGACGACTTAAAGGGCGTGATTGCGCCGTCGTCAAACCAAGTCCAAGCCGTACTTTTTCGTAATTGTTAATGCTTATTAATTTGGGTAAATCAAGGCTAATGCCACTGTTTTTTAACGGCAATTTTCCCGAAGCAAGTATCTCAAAACCCTTCGCCCAAGTGGCAAAATGCCGCTTCTCGCCCACGCTGTCCATGACGGCATACGTCCGCAATTCGCGCGTACTGAGGGGCGCTATTTTTCGATAAGGCAACCACGCAATTTCGGGTTGATTGAGCGCCGAATCTTCAACAATTAAAGGCATTTCGGGATTAAAATCGCGCTGTTTTAAGGGCGGATTAATGGCAACATCCGACACATAACTGCGCCCAACGACGCGCATGCCCAAGAACGGATTTGGATATTTTGGAAACGTCCATTCAAAATTTAGCTGCTCGGGAAACCAGTGCAAAGCCGCCGTGTCGAAGTGGTATTGTTGCTCAATTTTCAGGGTTGATTGCGCCGCATTTGTGGGTTTTGCTTGCACATTTTGCACTGCCCAATTGTTGGAATTGATGTGCAAAAGTCCCGTCAATCCTTCAAACACTTTTCCTTTCTTGGGATGAAAAGAAATAATGAAAATGGAGTCAACACCTTGATACAGCGTGTCTTTGATATTAAAAAAATACAGATTTGGACTGCCAACGCTCACAGGATTGACGTAATCTTTATCGATTAAACGCAAAAAATCGCCATAGAAAGAAAACGGTTGCACCATGTTAGACAGCGCCACAATGCCCGAACTCGGGAAGCCACTCACGCGGTTTAAAATCACGCGTTCAAAGTTGTCATTTGGAAAACGAAAACGCCGTTCGGTCACCGTTTCCATCAAAAAAGTCGCTTGTTTTTCAGCAATGCTGTCGGCTTTTTTGAAATTTTTAATGAGGTTTTTAATGCCTTTTTTCGACGTGTCTTCTTTAGCAATAATGCGCTTAAAAACGGAATCATTTGGCACGATTTCAAACGCCATTTTGTTGTACGTTTTGCATTGAAAAGTGGTCAATTTTTCAGGATTGTTTTTGTTTCTATTGGCAATAACGCGCTGCATTAATCTGTCCGCGGGGTTTTCTCCCGCCGAAATAATGACTTCATTTATCAAATTATCGGCTTTTTGGAGGCTTATACTGAGGGGTCCTTTTTTTTCTAAATCCTGAGTCAAAAGCGTAAAACTTTGCAAGCCTACCGCTCTGAAAGTCAATGACTTAATCGGCATTTTAGACGAAATCAGAAACCGTCCCTCAATGTCCGAAAGTACGCCTTTCGTCACATCTTCGTTGGGAATAACGGCGACAAAAGCCAATGCTTCACCGTCGGCATCGGTTATTTTTCCATCAAAAGAGTAATTATTTTGTGCCAATAAATTAAAGGTATTTAGCAGTAAAATAAGGGGAAATAGATATTTATTCACAGACTTGAATTGTTTTTAAATCGAACTGATTTGATTGTTTTTTTAACGGTAGTTAGTTGTTTTTATTACGATTTAACACTTAGAAATAGGGAAAATCACGGCATTAGTTGTTGGCAAATAAACCAAAAAACGCTTAAAATACTGCTGGGGTAGGGAAAGTAAATTTATGTTGAATAAAAAAAAATGTAAAAGCAAATTAAAACATTTAGAATTGTGGTTTTAAAACGACTAAAATTAAAGTTAAATACGGATAAATTAAGATAAAAACAATGCTAATAACTAAAAATTTGACGTTTGAATACGCCGCCGAAAAACCTGAAATGTCCTTTCCCGACATTGATTTAAAACGCGGCGAACAAGGTTTATTGCTCGGAGAATCGGGTAGCGGAAAGACGACTTTATTGCATCTATTGGGTGGATTGTTGTCGCCAAAATCGGGTGACATTCTGATTAATGACCAAAATTTGTCTTCGCTAAAAGGGTCTAAACTTGACCATTTTCGGGGTAAAAATATCGGTATTGTTTTCCAAACGGCGCATTTCGTTCGGTCGTTGACGGTGGAAGAAAACCTGATAATTGCGCAACAATTAGCGGGCAGTAAAGTCGATAAAGCATTGATTTTACGATTTTTAGATACATTGAATTTAGGGCATAAGTTAACATCAAAGCCTCATGAATTGAGTATCGGTGAAGCGCAACGCGCCAATATTGCCCGCGCTTTAATCAACGCACCGTCGGTCATTTTAGCCGATGAACCGACCTCGGCACTTGACGATAAAAACGCCGAAGAAGTCATAAAATTATTGGAGCAACAAGCTGCCGAAGTCCACGCAACTTTATTAATCGTCACGCACGACGGACGTTTGAAAAGCTATTTTAAAAAGCAAATTCAGCTATAAATAACGTTAGAATTATATTGGAACATTAAATTATATTGGGATATTGTCAAGCACGACAATGTCCCAATATTGTTTAAAATTTTAATGTTATTTTTGCCATTCAAAATCAGGGTACAATAAATACTATTTTCTAATTTATTTTAAAGCATCGATGCCCTTTTGCCGCGTTAATTTGATGTCGTTCGCTGATTTTTGCGCCTTAATTTGTTGCACAAAATTTAAAACAAAAAAGTGTAATTGATAGAAAAAGTTTTACTTTTGTCTTTATTTTGAAACAAATTTTGAAAACGTATGAAAGAAAAACGCTACGCCATAATTGACGTCGAAACGACGGGCGGCTCGGCGGCTCGGGAACGCATTACGGAGATTGCCGTAGTGGTGCATGATGGCTCAAAAGTAGTCGAGACTTACGAAACCCTCATCAATCCTGAGCGCTCAATTCCGACTTATATCACGCAAATCACGGGAATTTCGGACGCAATGGTGGCGGATGCGCCAAAATTTTACGAAATTGCGAAGAAAATTGTCCAATTGACTGAGGGCGCCGTTTTCGTTGCCCACAATGTGCGCTTCGATTATGGCTTTGTTCAGGAGGAATTTAGGCGGCTCGGCTACACGTTTTCGCGGCAGCAATTGTGTACCGTCAAGTTGAGTCGCGTGGCTTTTCCAGGGTTGCGGTCGTACGCTTTGGGCAATTTGATTGCGCATTTTGGCATAAAAGTCAACGACCGTCACCGTGCGCTCGCGGATACTTTGGCGACGACGGAGATTTTTGAAAAAATTCTTTTAAAGGAGGAAAATAAAACCGCCGCCACGCAAATGGTCAACAAAGGCATCCGTGAAAATGCGTTGCCCGAGGGGATTTCGATGCAAAAACTGCACGACTTGCCCGAAACTTGCGGCGTTTATTACCTTCACGACAAGCAAGGCGACGTGATTTACGTTGGCAAAAGCATCAATATTCAGAAGCGGATTTTTGAACATTTCAACGATAAAACCACCAAAGGTGACCAATTTCAGCTCGCTGTTGCCGACATTTCTTTTGAGGAAACGGGCAGCGAACTCGTCGCTTTATTGCTCGAAGACAGCGAAATCAAGCGGATAAAACCGCGCGTCAACAAGGCGCAAAGGAAAACTTTTTTTCCTTATTGTGTTTACGCCTTTACGGACGAACGCGGGTTTTTGCGGTTTCACGCGGTTAAAAATTTGGCGGCAGTCCGAAAGAAAAACGTAATTTTGCAAGAGTTTGAAAAGCTAAATGAAGCCAAAAGTCATCTGAAAAACGTGGCAAAACGCTTCGATTTATGCGAAAAACTGATGGAACCGCTTTATACTGAGGGGTCCTGTTTTTACCATCAAATCGGTCAATGTCGCGGTGCGTGCGTGGGTTCGGAGACGGCTGAAAGTTACAATGAGCGCGCAAACGCCGCCAAAGAGCGCATGAATACGCAATTTGAGTCCGATTTTTTCATCATCGAAAAAGGCAAATCAGCCGACGAAGCGGCGGTCATTTTGGTCGAAAACGGACACGTGCGCGGCTTTGGTTACACGCATACTGAGGGGTCCACGACGGAAGATTTTTATGAATGTGTAAAGCGCGTTAAGGCGTCGGCAGATGCGAATAAAGTGGTGCGTTTGTATTTGCATCAGAATAAAAAAGCGCGGATTATTCAAATTTGAAGCGCTTTAAAATCGAATGGATTTAAAGACTAATTGTCTTTAAATCCATTCGATTTTTATTGAAAATAGGACTCCTCAGTATAAATGCTAAAAATTGTTCTAATTCGCTTTAAAGAACGGTAAAACACATTTTTTGATGTCTTCTACTTTCAAAAAATACATTCCCGTTGAGATAGAATTAGGGAGGGCGACATTAAATTCTTGACAACCTTTTCCAATGACGCCGCTAAATATATTTCTGCCTAAAACATCAATGACTTTTACGGATGCATTGGGTAAAAAATATGCCGACGTTTTAATTTTCAAGTCTTTCGCCGTCGGATTAGGATACAAAACGAGTTTACTGCATTCATCCGTTTTGTCGGGTTCGAGCGGACTTAGTTTGAGTAACCAAAAGTCTTTACCTACACTTCCTGAATCTTCACTTTCTCCGACGAGTAGAAAACTTTTATCGGATAGTTGTTTAATTTTATTGCTTTTGTAGGTGTATAACAGCTTTGAATTGCCGTAGTTTTTTTTCCAAATTGTCTCCCCCAAGGTATTCATCTTTAAAAGCCAAGTGACTGAGAACTTGTTATTTAGCAATCCTTCATCCGTTTTACCATTCGTATTGACCAAAAAGCTATTTGAATCAATCGGAATTAATGTGGGCGCCCAAATGACATATTGAGGGTTTCTAACCCTATCCGCACCTAAACCTTTCACCCAAGATACGCTGCCTGAAGGGTTTATTCGGGCAACAAATGCATCGGAGTAGAATCCTTTGGGCTGTCCTTGAAAAGCACCGTCATAGGAATCTGTATAACCGCTAACTATGAAACTCCTATCGGGCATTTCAATAACATCATTTACGGATTCGTAACGATTTCCTCCAAAGGTTGTTGACCAGAGGATATCGAAATTCCTATTCAGCTTTGCGACAAAGGCATCGCCGCCGCTATAAACCGCCTTGAAATCACCATCTCGGGAAGACGTGCCGCCAGCTAAAATATAATTTCCATCCTTTAACTTTATGATGGACCCTGCAAAATCAATCGAAGGTCCACCAAAATTCTGTTTGAATATTATATTAAGGTCTCTATCCATTTTCCACAACCAAATATCGTGAAACCCTTTATTTCCTTGAAAGATGCCGTCGGACGCAGTCGAGTTGACCAATACTGTGAGCGTCTCGTCGTCATTCAGGATGATTTTCTTTATCGTTACATAGCCATTTCCACTAAATTCTTTTGTTTTCAAGATTTTTCCTGCCGTATCAATAATGGTGATAAATCCAGTGGAACGATAGGTTGTATCTTTAATTTTCTCCCCATAAATAGCCAATTTATTTGAACCCAAGCTATCAATTTGAAGAGATTCAAAGTTGAAAATGCGATCGGGGAATTTTTTAACCCACGTAATATTCCCACGACAATCAAATTTGTAACAAGAATAATCGTAAACCTTATCTTGAAAATTTAACGCTGTCGAACCAATGCCTAAGAATGAACCGTCTACCAACTGAATGAAATCTAATAAATTATCTTGGTAGCCGAAATTGACTTTCTTTTCCCATTCGATAATTGGCTGTGCGTATTCGGGAAAATAAATAAAGCAAGTAAATGACAATATGATTACTATCTTCTTCATTTTTTATTTTTTAATGTGTGGCAAAAAAAATACGGATTAGAGTGATTTTGGAAACAATCCTAATCCGTATCCTACAGTAGTATCAATGAGAAACCGACACTTTTTTAGTTATCGTTCCTTCTTCGGAACTAAATTTGACGATGTAAGTGCCTGATGACCAAGTCTTTGTGTCGATTTCAACTTTGGGATAATCTTCTTTATTGAGCGTAAATATTTTTTCTCCCAGTACATTCCAAACTGTGATAAGACCTTTGCTTCTTGTGCCAATAAAGAAATTATCATTCGCTGGATTGGGAAAAATTGTTAATTCATTTTTTGCAATTAGGTAACTGTTTGTATTGCAAAAAGTTTGGGAAAAATCGGTTGAGCCACACTCATTATAAGCATTACCGGAAACGCTCACACATTCGCCCGCGTGAACATTCCAAACGGTGATAGTACCGAGAGGAAAAGAACCCGTCGTGTAAAAATTGCACCAAGAACAGTTTTGTGGCGTCAAAGTGAAGTTATCAATATATCGCGTGTTGGCCTTATTGAAACTTACTCCGAAGATGCTGCAAGTGCCTGAACCATTGTCACAAGCATCCAGTTGTGTATAAACTTCAGGGAGCTGAGGTGGTCCCACCCAAATGGATTTATATTGAACAACAGGTATGCAATTATGTATGAAACTTACTTTTATAGTGTGGTTACCGGGTACATTGCTCATAATCTGAATGGAAGTACCCGTGTAAGGAAAGCCTCCCGACGACCTAATAATGCTTGGATCCAACGCTTCCCACACAGCTTCTGCACCTGTATCAATATTATAGTTGCCCCAGCCACAAAGAATTTCATTACCCGCGACAAATGGCGTGTTGTCGTCTGGTTCGTTTAAAAGGCAGCTGCCTCGCGTATGAGGCGGACAAGCAAGTGCCAATATGCCAATGCCATAAATATGACCCCGAATCGCATTGTGCGCTGCGTTACTGAATTTTTTGGTAACATTAGGCAGAAAAGTGCCGGGTGGTTCATTACATACATTATTAGCACAACTTGAAGCCGAGGCGCACATAATGCCGCAAGGAGCATGAAATGATCCCAAAAGATGCGCAAGTTCGTGAGCTGTCGTCTCCCAATTGTAATCGTTTTTTACAGCGTAAGCAAATCCATTTTTGTCAGCGCAAAACGAATTCGTCAATTGAACATCATCATCTGTACCACATAATTTATTGAATCCACTTCCGCCACCGCTTCCAGTAACTGTTCCCAAAACGCCTCCTTGGTCGCGAGTAAATAGCAGTACGGCATCTCGGTTGACACAAGCACGCTTACCCACATGAGTATCATATGGAGGGTTAGTGGAAAGTGAAACAGGGTTGAAATAAGTACGCAATTGTTCCCACCGATTCTGCGGCGTGCCGCTGAAAGGATAAGAAAACGAAGGATTGTAAGTGGTTTCCCACACTTCAAGAAAGACTATTCTGAAGGATAGCTGAAATTCGGTTTCAAACAAATCGTTAACCCTCATCATTTCAGCATCAATTTTTCCCTCTATGATATCAGATGTACTAATACCAGTATACTCACGATCCGCAACAATTGCCAATTCAACAAATCGGACGGCATTGTTTTCGGGTAGAATTGCAGTAGTTTGATTATCAACGGTTGTCGGAAAATTTGTGGTTCCACAGACAAAAGGTTCTTTTAACGACTTGCTCTCTTTGTGAAGAATAACAATATTCTTATTCGATTCTCCATCAAAAGATGCCAGCGAAATCAATTCGTAAGCCTCGTTATTAATGTGAAAATGCGCGCTGAAGTAGTCCTGCGAAGCAAACAATAAGAATTTTTTGGCAGCGGAAGTACGCGCAATTTCTCGATATGTATTGCATCGCCCTGGCTCTTTTAATTCCGTTTCATTCGATTTAATGGCGATTTCCATGCAATTTTTCGCTCTAACCTCGTATTCCGTAACGAGATAATCAATGTTGTACATTTTTCCAATATTTAGTTTTATCGGAATTGTGTCCGTGACGGAATGGCTTTTGAGGTATTTGTCGAATAAAGGCAAATTAATTTCAAATGCTTGAAATTCGCTAACTTGAGTTTTGACTTTTTCCTCAACCGCTTTGGGCAAAGCAATTTCTTTGAGCGAAAAAGTAGCTTGGGCAGTCATCGAGTTTGCCCAAATGAAAAACAACGAGGCGATAAAAAGCCTGATTGAATTGAATTGAATTGAATTGAATTGAATTGAATTGAATTGAATTGAATTGAATTGAATTGAATTGAACATTTAGAAGAGATTTAAGGTTAAGAAAAAAAAGGTTCAGTCTGTAAAATATTTTCGCAACCAAGTTGTGCGGTTAGGTATTTTACATCTGTAAGGTATGGTTATTAAAAATCGGCGACCAAATTTTTTATGTTAAAGTTTTAAAAAATAACATAAAAAGGTTATGTATTTAATTTTGTCTCATAAGTATTTTTTTAAAAGTCAATTGTTAAAAATGAAATATAAAATAAGACCCCTCAGTATATTTACTAAAAAAGACGTTTAAACCCGTGCGAATTTGCAAAATAGCGCGGGTTCTTGTAGAAATTTTACTGTTTTATAGTCGCTTTAATTTCATCCGACAAGCGGCGTTTATTTTTGGCAACAAACCGTCGAACATTCACGACATCAATGCCGTCGAGGGTCAATGTTTCGGTTTCGGCGAGTTCTTGGGGAAAAGTTCGACTGAAAGTTGGCGTGATGTAGCGCTCAATCGTTTGCTCCGTTTCGTTGAAAGTTACGAGATAATAACCCGCTCTTTTGCCCGTCGAAATTTGGATATAGATGGGTTTAATCGATACCAATTCCACGCCGTTGAGCTTTTGAATGCTGTAAGATGTGGGCAATGTTGTGCTGCTTTTGACGATTGCAAAGGCTTTTCCGTCGCCTAAAAGCGTGTCTTTATGAAATTTTACGGCGATTTTTGACGTTTGAGCGCCCACAAAAGCCGTCGCGAGGAAAGCGAGGACGAATAAAATAGGGAATTTATACATTGAATCGGTAGTCGTTTTGTTTGTAACGTTTTAGAAAAAAGTAGTTTGTAAAATCAATGATGCAAAATTACGAATAAAATTAATCCGACAAAAAAATGGTGTACTTTTCTTTAAGAAAAATACACCATTTAGGTTAGTATTAATTTTACGTATTTTTAGCGACTGTCAATATTAATTATTTACAAATATCTTTTATCAATCAAGAATTGAGCAAAATCTTGAACAAGTGCATCGGAACTCAACGACCTTGTAGTTGGAAAATCGTACTCTTGGCGGTCTTCAAAAATAAAGAGTTTACCTTTCTTATCCGACAATGATTGAAAAACAAGCTCCGCAATTGACTGTCCGTCTATAAATATCGTAATTTTCTTACCCGTTACGCTCACATTCTCTTCTTTGTACGTGCCAATTGTTTTGAAATCTTGTTCAATTTTACCAAAACCCGCCGAAAGACGTTTAGTATTATTGCGCTCAACTAATTTAACAGAACTTCTTTTTCCCGTATTTGTCGGAACAGCAGCCTTTTCCGCTTTCGCTTCTGCTGCTTTCTGTTCTGCTTTAAATTCTTCCGAATATTTATGGTCATTCGTCATTAAGAATTTCTTTAATCCTGCTTCATTCAATGAGTCTGAATCGAACGTCAAAGCACCGCGTTCGTAGAGGTCGCGGACGAGACCCGTTCCAAACTTCCACGCGTATTCGCGCTCGCATTTTGCACCGTTGTCCAAAAAAGTCAACTTAAAGTAGGCTTTCATGCCAACGTTTTCGGCTTTTGCATAAATAAGTTCGCGGTTTTTGAGCGTCAAAATACGGTATTCCGTTCCGCCGCTGCGGTCTTTGACGAGACAAATAGGTTTGCCGTCAATGAGTGCCGTGTCTTTTTTAAATTTGATTTTAAAGTCTTGCGCAAACGCGTTTTGACTAAAGGTAATTAGGGCTAAAATAATGGAGAAAAAATGTTTTTTCATTGTAAAAATTTAGATTTAAAAATGAGTGTGAGTTAATTAAAATTAATTGAAAAAATAGCGTGATTTAATTAGATTTATTAAGTGAAAAATAGTTTGAGTTAATTGAGAAAAATAAACGTGAATTGATTGAATTTATTTGAAAAAATAAGTCAAAATACTGAGGGGTCTTATCTTAGTCATAAATAATTGATTAACAATGACTTATAATGAGAACTAAGTGTGAAAAACAATTGAAATTAAGTGTGAAAACAATTGAAATTAAGTGTGAAAACAATTGAAATTAAGTGTGAAAACAATTGAAATTAAGTGTGAAAACAATTGAAATTAAGTGTGAAAAACAATTGAAATTAAGTGTGAAAAACAATTAAAATTAAGTGTGAAAAACAATTGAAATTAAGTGTGAAAAACAATTGAAATTAAGTGTGAAAAACAATTGAAATTAAGTGTGAAAACACAATTGAAATTAAGTGTGAAAAACAATTGAAATTAAGTGTGAAAAACAATTGAAATTAAGTGTGAAAAACAATTGAAATCAGGTGCAAAATAGTTAAAATCTCTTAAAAGTATTTATCGTGTTTTGAATGAATCAAAAACCACCTTGCAAAACTTGAGTTGCAAGGTGGTTTTTGGCTTTTATACTGAGGGGTCCTTTTTTTCAAACGTTCCAATCACTTCTCCGTTTTTTTCAACCCATCAATCATTCCATTGAAAATAAAATAATGGAACGGCAAGACGCTGTACCAATAGAGGCGTCCCCAAATCCCGTGCGGTCGAAAGGTCGCCGTTTGGCGCAATTGCAGTTGATTGTCGCGGCTGATGATTTTGAATTCCAACCATGCTTCCCCCGGGACTTTCATTTCAGCGAACAACAAAAGGCGCCCGTTTTCGCGGTCGGAGGAAATGACGCGCCAAAAATCTAAGGCATCGCCCGAGTTCAATTCCGTCGGACTTCGACGACCGCGCCGCAGGCCGACACCGCCGACGAGTTTGTCGATGTAGCCGCGCGTTTTCCACAACCAATCGCCGTAGTACCAACCCTTGTTGCCGCCGATTTGCCAAATGTTACTAAGCACGGCTTCGCGGTTTTCGGCGGTTATTTCGCGCATTTTCACGTCTTTGTAGCAGCCAAAGCTCGGAATATCTTCTTTTTGCATCCAATTGGCGTCGGCGCCCGAGGCGGCAAAGGCGTCTTTCCAACTGCTGATAACGGTGTCTTTTTCGATGCGCTCGAAGGCAATTTCAACGGATTCTTTGTAGGTCAATAAGTCAATTTGGAGCAGTTCGGCTAAGTTATTTGGGCGACAAATAACATTTATTTTCATGCTGTTGACCAAATTTACCGCCAACGGATAGGACGTTGAAGTAATAAAATAGAGCCAATAGGACGACAAACGCGGCGTCATAATCGGAAAAGTATAAATGCTGCGCGGTAGTTTGCGGACGGCAGCGAATTGCAAAAGCATTTGGCGATAGCTCAAAACTTCGGGTCCGCCGATGTCGTAGGTTTGTCCGTAAGTTTCGGTTTTCAGCAGTATTTTCGATAGAAATTGAACGACATTGCGCACGCCGATTGGTTGGCACAAGGTATTTAACCACTTTGGCGCCACCATAATCGGCAGTTTTTCGACCAAATCGCGGATGATTTCAAACGACGCGCTGCCCGAGCCGACGATGATGCCCGCGCGCAGGGTTGTGAGCGGAATTTTGGCACCCCTCAGTATTTCTTCCACATTGAGGCGCGAAGCAAGGTGCTTGGAGAGTTGCGTTTCGTTGCTGATGCCGCCGAGATAAACGACTTGTTGACACTGCGTTGCGTCAATTAAAGTGGCAAAATTGCGCGCTGTGATGGCTTCCTTTTCTGAAAAATCCCCGTCGCTGCTCATCGAGTGAATGAGGAAAAAAGCGACGTCAATGTCCTTAGGAAACGCGGTGGTTTTGGGTTCCAAAAAGTCAATTTCGTGAATTGCAATCCGTGGATGCGTGTGTTCTTCTTCAAATCGGCGGCGATTCCGCACGCAACAATGCAGGAAATGTCCTTGTTCCAACAGAAGTGGAATCAAACGTTGTCCGATGTAGCCGTTTGCGCCCGTTATCAGTATATTCATTGGTGTAGATTTTTATTTCAAACTCATAATTGGACCGTCGGGATGCACGGGCAGCAATGCTTGGCGACTCGGATTGACGGATTTTTTTGATTAAAAATAAGGCAATACTACGCTTTTAAAATGAATCCGTCGCGGATTTATTGAAGGCCAAAAACCAGTTCAGTTGAAAAATAGGACCCCTCAGTATAAACGCCATTTTTCCTTTATTTTGATGTAAAAAACGGCGTTTATATGCCTTTAAAAGACATCTTTGCGTTTGAGAAACAAGTCGCTCCAAGAAAAATCGGGACAAGCGTCCAACATCTTATGGATTTATTTTGTTCGTCGCTTTTAAGTAACGAGTAAATAACAAGTAGGTCAACTTTTTCTTTTTTTTAACACATAGGCACATAGGACACATAGAATTTATACGTAAGACGCTACAAATTAAGCATTTTTAAAATCAAAAACTATGTGTCCTATGTGCCTATGTGTTAAAAATTGTCCTAATGGAAATGGCGGTTTTAGTTATCTGTTTTTACGTTGGCGTCCTTCCACGCCCGATTACTATCTGTTAAAAAAGAAAACCTTAAATTAGACCATATTATTATTTACGCGTTACTAAATTTACAAAAGTACCAATTTTAACACCGTTCATTCTTTAAAATTCACGCATTCGATGAAAAACAGATTCTACTTATTGCTTCTGCTTAGTGGCTTAGTTATCAACACTTTCGCTCAAACACCCACGTCTAAACACTTACTTACTCCCGCTGATTTGTACCAATTGGCATCCGTGTCTGACCCCAAAGTATCGCCCGATGGCAATTGGGTGGCTTACGTTTTGTCGCGCATTGATTCTGCCAAGAACAAACGTAACAGCGACGTTTGGATGATGAGTTGGGATGGTCAACAATCGGTTCAATTGACCCACAGCGTTGACGGCGAATCGCAACCGCGTTGGAGTCCCGATGGTCAATATTTGTCTTTTGTGGCAACGCGGCAAGGGGCGACGAATAGCCAAATTTGGTTGTTGGACAGACGCGGCGGCGAAGCAAAACAGCTGACGAACGTAAAAGGAGATTTGAGCGACTATGCGTGGTCGCCCGACGGAAAGCGCTTGGTTTTGGCGATGAAAGCGCCCGAAAATGCCGATACCGCAAAGAATAAGTTGCCGAAACCTTACGTCTTGGACAAATACCATTTCAAACAAGACGTTGAAGGCTACGTCCAATTGCGCCCAACGCATTTGTATATTTTTGATGTGGCAACCCAAAAACTCGACACTTTGACGCACGGCGATTACAGCGAAGCGTCGCCCGCTTGGTCACCTAACGGTCAACAAATCGCGTTCGTGAGCAACCGAACTGCCGAGCCTGACCGAAATGTAAATACCGATATTTGGGTCATGGATGCGCAACCCAAAGCCGCTTTGAAGCAAATAACGACTTGGAAAGGACTCGATTCGGCGCCTTCGTGGCGGCCCGATGGTCAACAGATTGCGTTTTTACGTTCTTCTTCGGACACCTACGATATGTATGACCAAAGCGTTTTGGCCGTGGTGTCCAAAGATGGTGGCGCGCCGAGCTTGCTTTCGGAGGCTTTGGACCGTCCCGTGAGCAACGTGCGTTGGACAAAAGATGGGCAAGCCATTGCGGTTTTGGTGACCGACGACCGTCAACGGTATGTGGCGCAATTTGATGTGAAAACAAAGGCAATGACCACAATAACGGCAGGAAATCGCAGTTTTAGCGCCCTCGAAAGCCATCCAAAAGGTTGGGCAACGCTGATGAGTGAGCCGCAATTGCCGACTGAATTGTTTGCAATTGAGAATGGCGCAACGCGGCGTTTGACAAAGCACCACGATGCGTTTTTAGCGTCGGTAGAACTGGCAAACGTGGCGCCTTTTACGTCCAAAAGTAAGGATGGAACGCTGGTTTCGGGTTTTGTTTTCACGCCTTCAAAAGCGGTTGCGAACCAAAAATTACCGACAATTCTCTTTATTCACGGTGGTCCAACGGCGCAGGATGAATGGGGTTTCGACCTCAGCCGTCAAGTGTTGGCACAAGCGGGTTACGCGGTGGCAGCCATCAATTATCGCGGCAGCAACGGGCGTGGTTTGGCATTTTGCAAAGCAATTTCGGGCGATTGGGGCAACAAAGAAGTCGTGGACATTTTGGGCGTTGCGGATTACTTGGTCGAAAAAGGCATTGCCGACCCCAACAAAATGGGCATTGGCGGCTGGAGTTACGGCGGCATCTTGACGAATTACACCATCGCTTCCGATACCCGTTTTAAGGCGGCGGCGAGTGGCGCGGGGATGTCGCTCGTGATGTCGTTGTACGGGGTTGACCAATACATTTTGCAGTACGAAAACGAGTTGGGTTTGCCGTGGAAAAACGTGGACAAATACCTGAAACTGTCTTATCCGTTCTTACAAATCGAGAAGATTAAGACGCCGACTTTGTTTATGGTGGGCGAAAAAGACTTCAATGTCCCCGCCGTCGGCAGCGAACAGATGTATCAGGGTTTGCGCTATTTGAACATTCCGACGCAGTTGATTGTCTATCCCAATCAATTTCACGGTTTGACGTTGCCCAATTTTCAAAAAGACCGTTTTGATAGGTACATCGAGTGGTTTGATAAATATTTGAAAAAATAAGTAAAGAAAAAATCATGACGATACCACCAGAAGAAAAGCCTTTTCTCACTTTGTTTGGCAACTTCACCCAATCGGGAACGGTGAAATGGATAGGTGTTCGCCCACAAAGCCGACAGCCGATGCACATCGTCGCGGAGACTCGCGCGCACATTGGCGGTCTCGAAGGCGACCGTTCCAACAAAGGCAACGCTGACAACAAACGGCAGGTAACTTTAATACAAGCCGAACATTTGCAAGCCGTTGCCGCGTTTTTGGGCAAAGAGCGGATTGACCCGAGTTTGTTGCGCCGAAATATCGTTGTCGAAGGCATAAACTTGAACGCTCTAAAAGGAAAATCTTTCAAAATTGGCGGTGTTGTTTTAGAAATGACGGGATTCTGCTATCCGTGCAGCCGCATGGAAGAAAATCTCGGCAAAGGCGGCTTCAACGCCATGCGCGGCCACGGTGGCATCACGTGTCGGGTGATTGAAGCGGGGCAAATTAAGATGGGTGATGCGATTGAGGCAATCTAAAAGCGTTTTGACTCTTTCGGTTGTCTAAACCACGTTTTGAGCGTTTATACTTTGGTAACGCATTGATAAGTAGTCGGCAACTTTAGTTGCCGCATCAATCATCGCGGCAGCTAAAGTTGCCGAATACAAGCAAATCTATTAGGCACCCATTTAAGATACGCGCCGTTCAGATGTCTTTATTGATAATTTGCCCAAAGAGGACCCCTCAGTATAATGCATAAAAAAAGCCTTTTGCAGCGTCAGTTGCAAAAGGCTTTGTTGTTTTGAATCGGGATTAGGATTATTGAAGTAGGATTAGGTAAATTAGAAAGGATTTAATAGGATTTTTTACACGACGTATGACGTGCTTTTTCCGTGGAAGCAGGATTAGCGCAATTAGAAAGAACTTAATTGTATTCTACACGTCCACGTCGCACGTCGTGTAAAAAAAAACTATTAAATCCTTTTTAATTGCGCTAATTCTACTTCCATAAAAATAATCCTACTTCCATACATCTAATCTTTCTTCTTCAATTTTTCCAATTGCATTTTACTAATCATCCACTCGGGGATATAATCGCGCAATTGAAAAAGGTCGTCGCTTGGTTCTCCCACCAATTCGGGTGTAATGTCTTCAAAGACTTTGTCTTTTTCGTAAGTTACGTTGAAAAGATGTTTAAACTCTAAACTTTTTGCGCCAAAATTCAACAGCAGACCTTTTTCAATATTGAGCCTTGCGAGTGTGTTTAGCGCTTGGGCAAAATCTTTTTCTTCGATTACGCTTTTTGCTTTTACCTCAATCGTCACTTCTCCTTCGCAAAGAAAGTCCACGCGCCGCGCCCCAATTTTATATTGGTCGTAGTAAATCGGCAACCACACTTCTCGCTGAAACGCAATCCCTGCGCGTCTCAATTCAATCGCTAATGCCCGACAATAAATGTATTCCATGAAACCGCGACCCATTTTCTTGTGTACGGTCATGGCGCAACCGTTGATGCGGTAAGTCAAATCGTTCTTCTCCATAATGATGCTTGAGTTTTAGTTAAAAAATGATTGTTGAAGCAAGCAAAAATAGAAAGGAATCCAAAAGTATTTTAATTAAAGAAGCATTTATTTTAGTGAAAGGG
>JAYUKJ010000899.1:0-2226 GCA_043764555.1 Saprospiraceae bacterium | reverse complement strand
TACTTATTATTGGGTCAAAAGGCATGGCAGGTCATGTGATGTATCATTATTTCAAGTCCTTAACGGGTTTTGAAGTCGTAGATATATCAAGAGACAATGATTTTTTTACTTCTAATTATATCGTAGATGTAACAGAAACGGATAAACTTAAAAATATATTTAACATTGAAAAGCCCGATGTCGTCGTCAACTGCATTGGTGTACTCAATAAAGATGCAGAAGACAATCCCGATAAAGCCGTTTTCTTGAATAGTTATTTCCCCCATTTTTTAGCCCGACAAGGCACAGAAAAAGGGTTTAAACTCATTCACATCAGCACTGACTGCGTTTTCAATGGCAAAAAAGGCAATTATACTGAGGGGGATGTTAAAGACGGTTTTGGCGTTTATGCCCAATCAAAAGCTTTGGGAGAAGTGAATTATGGACAACATTTGACCATCCGAACGTCCATTATTGGACCTGAATTAAAGTCAAATGGTATCGGTTTGTTTCATTGGTTTATGCAACAAACGGGGGAAATCAAAGGCTATCGCAACGTTTTTTGGTCGGGTGTTACGACGATTGAATTAGCAAAAGCGGTAGAAAAAATGGTAGAAAAAGAGGTAACTGGCTTGTATCACCTTGTAAATCCCTCCATTAATAAGTTTGATTTATTGGTTTTATTCAAACAAGTTTACGAAAAAGACCCCCTCAGTATTTTACCTTTCGACGACTATTATTCGGATAAATCGCTCATTAATACGCGGACAGATGTCCCATATTCTGTACCTAATTATCCAACAATGATAGCAGAAATGAAAACTTGGCTACTCAAATATTATAGATTCTATAATCAATACATTTAAAATGTGTCTTACTCAAAGATTTAAGACCCCCTCAGTATGAAGTCCAAAAGAGTGCTTATTTACACAACTTATTTTTATCCCGAGACTTTTAAAGTTAACGATATTGCTTTCGACCTTGCGCAAAAAGGCTTCGATGTTACCGTCATTACGGCTATTCCTAACTATCCAAAAGGGAAATTTTTTGAAGGTTATGGCTTATTTAAAAGAAGAAGAGAAGTCTTAAATGGTGTGAAAGTAATACGTCTTCCGCTGATTCCTCGTGGTTCTGGTTCGGCTTTAGGTCTCATTTTGAATTATGTAAGTTTAGCGATTGTCAGTTTTTTTCATGCTTTTTACATTGGTTTTACGCAAAAATTTGATTGCATTTTTGTGCATCACGTGTCCCCTATTTTTGTCGGCATTCCTGCAATCGTTGTAAAAAAAATTCAAGGCATTAAAATATTTTTTTGGAACTTAGATTGTTGGCCCGAAGTCGTTGTGGCAAGTACGGGCATTAGAAGTCCCTTTTTCTTCAATGCGATATTAAGTGTCGTTAAATTTATCTATCGGCGCGTTGATGTCATGCTCATTGGCTCAAAAGAATACCACGCATTGATGATTGAACGCGGCGTTAAAGAAGAAAAAATTCTCCATTTTCCGAATTGGGCGGAAGCAATATTTTTTGACCTTCAAAAAGCCCCGCTCCCTTTCGCATTACCGACGGGTTTTAACGTCGTTTTTGCGGGAAATCTTGGCGGTGCGCAAGATTTTGAAAATGTGGTCAATGCGGTTGAATTGCTGAAAAACTATGATATAAATTGGGTTATTGTGGGCGACGGTCGAAAAAAAACGTGGATAGAAAGCACGTTGAAAGAAAAAGGATTATCTGAAAAAGTCTCTTTTCCGGGCAGTTTTGACATAAAATATATGCCTGCGCTGTTCGAATCCGCCGATTTATTATTACTTTCTTTAGTAGATGAACCCATCCATACGATTCCATCAAAATTACAAGCGTATATGTCATCGGGTACACCTATTGTCGGGATGCTCAATGGCGGTGGAAATGAATTAATTAAAGAAGTAGATTGTGGCAGGAGTTGCAACGCGGGCGACTACAAAAACTTAGCAAAAAATATTTTGGACATCTACAATATGCCTAAAGAAGAACAAAATAGATTGGGAAAAAATGCCGCCGATTATTGTCAAACATATTTTAATCCAACCAAATGCTTAAATAATTTAAGTACGCTTTTAGAAAAAAATTAAATTCATATCGCTTAAACTGTAAAATGATTAACAATTTTCCTGTAAATATATTACTAACTGGAGCCAGTGGTTTTATTGGTCAACGGTTCATTGAAAACAACAAGAATCACCTCGTAAATACCGTATCTTTACGAGA
>JAYUKJ010000898.1:0-7436 GCA_043764555.1 Saprospiraceae bacterium | reverse complement strand
TCTGTTTTTTTCCTATAAATGTGTAAATCCTACGGATTTATTAGATGATTTTACATAAACAGTTGATTATCAATACCTAAAAAATAGTACGGTACAGTAATCTCTAATGGGAATTTACCGTTTGCCATAACGTTTCGTTTTGTTTAAAATACATCGTTTTTATCAGAAATTCACGTCGTATAGACAGAACGAAAGGGCGAAAAGGTTGGGTAGGACCCCTCAGTATAAATGCCTTTTCAAGCTAAAAAGCCGCGCAAAATGGTGTTTGCGCGGCTTTTTAGCGTAAAAAAGGCATTTATACTGAGGGGTCCTATTTCAAAAAATCGCCTCAAAATTTCCATCAAAAACGGTCAAAACTTGCTCGTCCAACAGACGTGCTGTCAAGCCTTTCGTTTTGGGCAATTCATAGTGAAAAAAGAATTGCATTGTGTGAATTTTTGACACATAAAATGCTGATTCTGAATTATTTACGCCCATTTTTACCAATGCATTTCCAGCAACAATACCCATCCTAAGCCATTGCCAAGAGACGTTCAAAATGCCAAACAATTCGAGATACAACGTGGCATCGGAGAGAAAAACTTCCGAATCGCCCTTCGCCGCAACTGCCAACAAATGCGTCGTTGTCTTTTCCCATTGCTTCAATTCTTTGGTCAACAAAGCGGCATAAGGCTTGATTTTGGGCAACGATTGCGCCGTTTTGATGTCTTTTTTGACTTCCGTGAGCCACAAATTGACAGCATTTGCGTTGTTTCTCGGAATTTGACGCCCCAAAATGGCTTGGGCTTGAATCCCCGTTGTGCCTTCGTAGAGGCTCATAATCCGAACGTCGCGCGCCAATTGTTCCAATTCAAAATCTTCGGTATAGCCATAGCCGCCCAAAACTTGCAAGCCTTGATTGACCGAAATCGTCCCCGCTTCGGCGCCGTAAGTCTTCGCAACGGGCGTCAAAAGCTCCAAAAGGTCGTTGTAATGTTGTTTCACGGCGGGGTCGGGATGCGCTTTTTCCATGTCGAGATACGTCAAACACTGCAAAATCAGGCACAATCCGCCTTCCACAAACGCTTTTTGGTGCAATAACATTCTGCGCACGTCGGGATGATGAATAATCGTCGTCGGCTCGCCCAAAGCATTTTTTTCGTTCAATCGCCGACCTTGCGGCCGCTCGTGCGCGTATTGCAACGACGCATAATACGCCGCCGAACCGATGTGAACACCTGCCATCCCAACGCCAATCCGAGCGCCGTTCATCATCAAAAACATCTGCGGCAATCCCCGATTTTCGGCACCGAGCAAATGCCCGATGCAATCATCTTTTTCACCAAAACCCAAGTGCATCGCGGGCGTCGCCTTCTGCCCCATTTTGTGGTAAATGCCGATTGAAGCCACGTCATTCGATTCCAAGGACCCCTCAGTATTGACCCGTTTTTTAGGCACAATAAAGAGTGAAATGCCCTTCGTTCCCTTGGGCGCACCGTCGATGCGCGCCAAAACGAGGTGTACGATATTGTCCGTAACGTCGTGGTCACCCGCTGATATGAATATTTTTTGTCCTTTGATTTTATACGTCCCATCGGCTTGTGGCGTCGCCGAAGTCGCAACGTCCGACAGCGAACTGCCCGCTTGTGTTTCGGTCAAACACATCGTTCCCATCCATTCGCCCGACAACATTCGGCTCGAAAAAGCGTCTTTTTGGGCTTGCGTGCCGTAAGTTAGTATCAAATTCGCCGCGCCTTTCGTCAAATCGGGATACATTATAAAGGCGTTGTTCGCGCCACCGCAGATAAATTCGGCGGCTCCAGCCACCACTTTTGGCAGCTGCATCCCATTGTTTTCGTAAGAAAAAGGTGCCGACATAAAACCCGCTTCCGTGTAGGCTTTGTGAAAATCGTGGACGCCTTGATGCGCTTTAACGGCCCCGTTCACCAACTCAGGCTGCTTGCGGTCGGCGTCGGCATAAACTGGTTTTAGGATTTTTTCAGCAATTTCAGTTGCCGAATCCAAGACCATTCCGAAGGCATCTTGGTCATGGTCTTTGTAATAATCGAGTTGGGTCAAATTGCCAACGTTCAACACTTCAAAAAGTGTAAAATCGAGATTTCGACGGGAGAAATATTTTTCAGCCATTGGTAATTGTTTTAAAATCAATGAGTTATGAAAGTATTAATTATTGGAGCAGTAGTTTCCGCTTTGGCTTTTTCACGGCGGCGTAGCTGCCTAATCTCGGTAATATTTAAAGCCAATCTACTACTTTTTTTATGCGGTGTAACCGCTAAACCGCTCATTTTGCGGTTACACCGCATTAGAAATTAGTGATTTGAGCTTTGTGTTACCGAGATTTTGCAGCTACGCCGCTGTGAAATCCCAAAACAGAAATTGCTGTAAAAACTCAACTTTCCAAAAGTTTTTAATTTTTGGAAAGTTCTTCGCTAAAACAAACATTAATGTGGTCAAACCTTGTCAAAAAGTAAAATCATCCATTCGGCAACGCACACGGGTTTTACGGAATTTTCGATTTCTAAAACTGTTTTTAAAGTTGCCTTGACGCCGCTTTGCGTATAATCTTCCACGTTTAATAAGACCGCCGACATCCGAACCCGCACGCCCGAAGGCACAACACGCATAAATCGGACTTTGTTTAAGCCGTAATTGACGCCAATTGTCATACTTTTCACCTGCATTAAGTCTTCCAAAAATTTTGACACCAACGATAAAGTCAAAAATCCGTGGGCGATTGTCCCGCCGTAGGGCGTCGTTTTTGCGCGCTCAATGTCGGTGTGGATCCATTGGTGGTCAAGCGTCGCCGTTGCGAAACTGTTTATCATCTCTTGGGTCACGGTCACGTAGTCCGTAAAGCCAAAATCTCGGCCAATGGCGGATTTTAAATCGGTAAAATCTTCAAAAATAACCATAATTAATTGGTTTACAACACATTAAAAATTAGGCGTCCTTTGCTCAAAGTGCGCCGACAAAATCTCATTGATAACATCCGACATCGCAATATCGTGTTCCGCGCAAAGTTGGCGCAATCTCCGCTTATTATCGACAGTTATTGTCGTCGTAAACGGTTTTCTTGCGTCAATCAACGCCCGACGTCCCACTTTTCCCTTTTCCGCAATTGCCACAATTGTTGCCACAACGGGCGGCGGCTCAACGGCTTTTGGCTTTTTGACGGGCGCTTTTTTCTCTTTTTCAATCGGCGTGTCAATAATCTCGATAGCCGTTGGCGTTGGAATTGACGGAACCGTTGGCGCGACAATTCGGACGATTGGCGGCTCAGGAACGACCAAAATTGGCGCCGATGCTGAGGAGCCTGCCCCGCCTTCACGGGCGTCCTCCTCCCCTACCCTTTTTTGCCCCGTGAGTTCTGCCGTTTTCTGAATAACTTCCTCGCGGCTTGGCAATTCTGTCGGTGTCTGTTTGAGAAAATCGAAGTTGCGTACTTTTCTATCTTTAGACATGATTATAGTCGTTTATTATCTAAATCATTAAATTGTTACGTAAACATTTAATGATTTAGGCATTTAGAAATTGGATTAATTATAGGTTTGAATAGCGCAAAGGGAGAAAAAAATAGATTTTATACGAATAGTCTTGTCCCGATTTTTCTTCGGAAAGTCGTATTTTTTGAATTATTAAATTATTAAATTATTAAATTGTTAAAACATTAAATTATTACGTAAATATTTATTATTCACGGACTTCAGTCCGTGAATAATAAATATTTGGGCTTTTTTGACATTCACGGACTGAAGTCCGTGATACAAATAGGCAATAAGCTAAAACTTTAAATCATTACGTAAGTATTTAGCAATTTAAGAAAGTGCCAAAATAATGCTTTATACTGAGGGGTCCTATTTTTTGATTTTTTAAATTGATAAAACATTGAATTATTACGTAAACATTTAGTCATTTAAAAAAAGCATCATAAAAGTGTTTTATACTGAGGGGTCCCTCTTCAATGCTTAAAAGTCTAAATTATTACGTAAACATTTAAGTATTTAGCTCATTAATCCGACAAATTCATCCATAAATTGCCTGAAATTGAGTTTTGCCACGTCGCTTCCCGTTTCCGAGTACATGGATTTGAGCGTATCACACTCTTTAAACAGTGAATAATCGCGCAAACGGGTTTCCATAAACTTAATATCCACCACTGAACGGAGATTTTGAATGTCATCGAGCAAATAACCGTTTACTTTCGACCTTTCGCGGAACATATTGACCAAACCATATACTTGAAGCGGTCGTGCGCTCAATTGACGCGACAATTGCACGTGTAAAACTGTCTTCAAATACTTTGCAGAGGCATCCACATTGAAATTTCCTGCCACAAAAGGCATAAACAACATATCAACGTAGCTCAAATAGGGGATAATCTCCTGTTTGTCGGGCGAAATATTCAAATCGAGCTTGCCTGCCACGTCAATAAAGACGACATGATAGCGTTTGTCGAGTTCCCGAATGTCTTTATGAATGTCGTCGAGCGTTGCGGAACGAACATCGTAAGGCGGCTTAAAATTGGTGTCATTCCCCACATCGTTGCGGCGCATTTCCCAAATACTGCGTTGGTCGTCGGCGTCAACAATGCAGACATCAAGATTGAAAGGTGGTTGGCTCAAAGCCGTAGCGGTCATCATGGTCAAGGTGGACTTGCCAACGCCACCTTTTTGATTGCCGAAAAGAATAATTTTTGCCATGTGTATCGTTTTAAATGAAAAGATGGGCGAAGTTAGTTAAATCTTTAAAACTATAAATTTTTAAATGATTAAATTTTTAAAAAGATAAAATAATAAATATTTGAATGGTTAAATACTTACGTAAATATTTAACTAACTACTCAAAGTCACGCAACCTGCAAGCAGTTATTTTCTAAATGTTTACGTAAACATTTAGAAAAAGAGTAGAAAAAAATATAAAAAAGGCAATTTTTGAGCGTTTATACTGAGGGGTTCCCATTTTCCAAAATTTTAAATTCTTACGTAAACATTTAAGAATTTAAAAGAAAGCGTTACATTTGATTTTTGAACGTTGATTTCTGCGAAATTAATTTATTACGTAAACATTTAAACAATTTGAAAGTAAAAGGTTAAAAAAAATTGCGTAAAGACTTTGATGGAGAAATCAAAAATTTGCCCGTTTTTTTTGGCTTTCAGACTTTTAAACCTAAAACCCTTCTCCTTGGCAATTGTGCTAACTTTTTTTTCTAACAAGTTAAAATAAGCCCGAATTTTCTCGCCTTCCAAAAAAAGAAATTAAAAAAAGAAACAACAGCAAAAACAAATTCTGTTTGTTAGTTTTTATAAGTTTTTTAATTCCTTTTTCCTTGTTTTTACAGTTTGCGATTTTGAATGTAACTAATTGATTATCAATGTATTTAAGGTCTAACTATAACCAAAAAATAAGTCAACTATAACCAAAAGCGAACGCAACTATAACCAAAAAATGAATCAACTATAACCAAAAGCGAAAAGTATTTTGTTATTTTTTGGTTATAGTTAGTACAAGATGTCGCTATTTTTTGGTTATATTTGCGACATTATAAATTAAACGTCTGTCAACATGGGACAAAAGAACAAGCGCAACAAAGGTATCAAGCTCATCCGCAAATCAAACGATTTGATTGAAGCACGCTATAAATTTGATATTTGGGAGACGCGCATTTTCAGTACAGTATTGACTCAGATTTCTCCCGAAGATGAGGATTTTAAAGTTTTTCGTATCACGCCACGCGATATGATTAAGGAATTTGAGATTCACAACGGCAATGCCTACGACCTGCTTCGCGAAGCGGCTCACAGCCTCATGGACAAACGTTTTTTCATCAATTATGAAGTAAAAGGCGCGGTTCGTGAGCAACGTTTTCACATAATTCGCAGTATGGATTACCTAAAAGAGGTGACAGATGAAGGCAGTCGTGAAGAAAATGAGTACATCGAATTGGCGATTGAACCCGAAATGAAGCAGCTTTTATTGGAACTTAAAAGCCGTTTTACGTCCTATGATATGCGCAATATCATCCGTTTTCGCAGCAGTTATACCGTCCGAATATATGAGCATTTGAAACAATATGAAAGCATTGGGCGTCGCGTTTTGGACATCGAATATCTAAAAAGAATATTTGAATTAGCCACCGAATATCCGCTTTTTGCCAATTTTTATCAGAAAATAATAGAACCCGCACTCCGCGATATTAACCTTTATGCCGACATTGAAATAACGAATATTTCTAAGATTAAAAACGGCAGAAAAGTCGAAAGCCTTTTATTTGAGTTCCGCTCAAAACCAAACGCCCGTGAGATATTGAACAGGCGTCGGCGTTTACCCGAGTCAACGTCTATGCTGTCCTTGCCTTTTCCGCCAATTATGCCTTTGGAAGACGCAAAACCGACCGAAATTACGTCAACTGACCAACTGTTTTTGCAGTTTCAATCGGCAGTTGTGGGCGAATTAGGGGTATCGCCGACCATATTTTTAAACCAAATTAAGGGGCATACAGAGGGCGATATTGAACGGGCAGTTAGGGTGACACGCCGTGCGGTTGCCGAAAATAAAGCTAAAAATGCCGCAGGTTTTTTCGTTGAAGCCCTACGAAACAACTTTGTTGACCGCGAAGAACAACAGTCGGAACAGATACGCATTGCGCAGCAAAAAAAGGATTCGGAAGCCAATAAACGCGCCAAACAAGTGGCGGAACGCTTAGAATTGGAAGTGCAATTAACCGATTTTCGGCAAGAATATACGCAAGCATTGAACGATAAAATCCGCGAATTGACGGCAATCGACCCCGCATCAACCGAGCAAGCGATTAGGGGTTTGCGCGAAAGTCAGTTTGTAAAACCGCTTGTTGAGGAGCGTGAATTGCAATTAAATAGGGTATTGGCGGTCGAAGATTTTAGACAGGACAAGATTTTACGCGAATTGGTAAAAGGCAAAATCATTGATGGTCATAAAGATTTTTTCGCCGAAGTTGTCCACCAATATGAGCCAAGAATTCGGCAAATGGAGTTTCAAATTCGGCAATTGAGGTGATTTTTGGGGATTTTGATAGGGGAGGGGGACCCCTCAATATAAAAAACAAAAAAGCCGTTTCAACTGAGTTGAAACGGCTTTTTTTAGTGCTTTTACAAAATGTAAGCGTATTTTATGCTGCCACCGCTTGCGACATCGTGGTTAAAGTAGGATGGTCTAAACTCGACACAATATCTTTAAGTGCAATACCTACGTCCTATACTGAGGGGTCCTCTTTTGACTTCATTTCCCCTTCCGATAATCCGAAGGCTTAATACCCCTCTTCTTTTTGAAAATGCGCGAGAAGTAAAATTCCGATTCAAAGCCCGTTTTATACGCCACTTCGGAGACTAAAAGGTTGGTTTCTTTGAGCATTTGGGCGGCTTTTTCGATTTTTAAATTCAAATGATATTGACCGGGCGAGA
>JAYUKJ010000897.1:0-7461 GCA_043764555.1 Saprospiraceae bacterium | reverse complement strand
AGGTCGAACGGTTGAGGTCGAACGGTTGAGGTCGAACGGTTGAGGTCGAACGGTTGAGGTCGAACGGATGAGGTCGAACGGATGAGGTCGAACGGATGAGGTCGAACGGATTTGCTAATTTATTCATTTTGTTTACAAGTTTTGATAGATGTAAAACTCATACATATTGTTGACATTCTGTTTACTTATTTAGTTAAAAAAACAATCATGCGATAAAATTACTTGAATTAGGGTAGGTTAAGAATGCGAGAAAAATTATAAGGTTAAAAATTCAATAAGTTAATCGGCATGGCTTTTTTTTTGAAATATTTTAAATTTTATTTTGTAAAAAATTGACTTTCAATTTATTGCAAAATAAAATTTAAAATATTTTTCAAATCACGGCAAAGAAAATATACAGCGTTAGCAGCCATTCCACGCCACCTCTTAGCAAATATCTTCGAGGAGACTGTAAGTTTGCGTTTACCTACTCCGATATCGCCTGTTTTTCAGGCTTCATTTGAGGAAAAAACAAGACTTCTTGAATAGAAATCTGACCCGTAAACAGCATCGTCAAACGGTCGATACCGAAGCCGATGCCCGCCGTCGGTGGCATTCCATATTCCAAAGCGCGGACGAAATCTTCATCCATCATCATCGCTTCTTCGTCGCCGCGTTTGGCGAGTTCCAATTGCTCCACAAAGCGGTCGCGTTGGTCGATTGGGTCGTTCAATTCTGAATACGCATTAGCGACTTCTTTGCCCGTGATGAACAATTCAAAACGTTCAACAAGTCCCGCTTTTGTCCGATGTTTTTTCGTCAAAGGCGACATTTCCACGGGATAGTCGATGATAAACGTCGGTTGAATCAAGTTTTTCTCAACTTTAGCGCCGAAAATTTCATCAATCAATTTGGCAAAACCCATTGTTTCGTCCAGTTCGATGTGATTTTTTTTGCAAAAATCACGCAATTCACCTTCGCTTTTTCCTTCTGGATTGAAACCCGTGTATTTATCAATCGCTTCAAACATCGACAACCGCGCGTATTTTCCGCCAAATTCGATGTCGTTTTCACCCACCTTCACCGTCGTCGAACCCGTCACCGCGAGGGCAACGCGCTGCAACATCGCCTCCGTCGTCTCCATCATCCAGTTGTAATCTTTGTAGGCAACGTAAAATTCCAAGGCCGTAAATTCAGGATTGTGCGTGCGGTCCATGCCTTCGTTGCGAAACATTTTGCCGAACTCATACACCCCGTCAAAACCCGCCACAATTAATCTTTTCAAATATAATTCATTCGCAATACGTAAAAACAACGGCATATCCAACGTGTTGTGGTGCGTTTTGAACGGTCGTGCCGCCGCACCGCCGTGAATCGGTTGCAAAATCGGCGTTTCCACCTCCATCAAACCCAATTCGTCCAAGTGATTGCGCATCGTTTTGATAAGCGTCGTGCGTTTGCGGAAAATTTCGCGAAATTCGGTATTAACCGTCAAATCCACGTAGCGCTGGCGATAGCGTTGTTCGGCATCCGTGAAAGCGTCGAAAACATTACCTTCTGCATCTTTTTTAACAATGGGCAATGGGCGCAAAGACTTCGATAACAGCGTCAATTCTCGGCAATGCACCGAAATTTCACCCGTTTTTGTCATAAACGCGTAACCTTTGACGTTGACAAAATCGCCCAAATCGAGCAACTTTTTAACCAACGTTGGAAAAAAATCGTCGCGACCAGCCGCCGCGTTGAGGTCCTCACCTTTCATGTACAATTGAATTGAACCCGACGAATCTTGTAGGTTCATAAACATCGCTTTTCCCGCCTCGCGTTTGGCCATAATCCGACCCGCCAAGCTCACTTCGTGGTAGTTGAGGCGGTTTTTAGTGCCATCTTCGGCGATTTCTTCCTTGTAATTTGCCTTAATGTCGGCGGCAAAAGCCGTGACTTCCACCATTGCGGCGGGGTAAGGGTCGATGCCCATTTCTCGAATTTTTTGCAGCGAATCGCGCCGCACCAATTCCTGTTCGCTCAAATTTTGTTGCATGATATCTAATTGTAACACGGATTTTTGTCCGTGATTGACGTGATTTTATAGCTTTCATGGATAAAAATCCACGTTACATGACTCGTATTGACATTTTTTATTGCCAAAAAGTTCGCAAAGGTACATTTCCCGTCGCGGAGATTGGGCAACTTTTAAAAAGTTGTCGAATTTTTTCTTCAAATAAACAAAAAAACGCATTTATACTGAGGGGTCCCTTATATCATAAAATTTTATACGTTTTGATACCGATAATGAAAAGTAGTTGGCAACTTTAGTTACCGCGTGAGTTATCGCGGCAACTAAAGTTGCCAACTACAATTTATTAAGGCGTCATTCAAAGTCAATGAGTTGTTAACGTCCGTTACCTATTTTTTGTGGAACCGTCAGAAGGTCGAAGGCTAATTAAATGAGGTTTATAAATGGCGTTCCAAAAACCGATATCGCCCGCGCTTGCCCATTTGGGGTAGCGCGGGTTTTTTATTTTGCGCGAAAAATCAATAAACGCCGTGTTTTCGGATTCACCGTTTAACTTTACCGCTTTAAAATTGTTCAATTGCACCACGTATATAACGTGTGTGTAACGCTTACGCGGCGCGAATGCCGTGCGTAAGTAGCGCGAGCCTCAGGTCGCGCAAGCAACAAATCACGACTTGAAGGTCGCGTTACGCCTACAATACTGAGGAATCCTTGACGTGTTGCCATTTTTAAAATGCTTAATTTTTAATTTTTAATTCACCATAAATGCCGACGAACCGCAAAGAAGCAGACATTATCAAAGAAGTCGCCACGATATTTACTGCGCATTTGGAAAAAAGTGCCTTCCGAAAAACACCCGAACGCTACGCTATTTTGGAAGAAATCTACCGCCGCGACGACCATTTTGACGCCGAAGCGCTGTATATTCACATGAAAAACCAAAGCTACCGCGTCAGTCGAGCGACCGTTTACAACACGCTCGAGCTGTTAGTCAATTGCGATTTGGTTCGCAAACACCAGTTCGGACGCAATTTAGCGCAGTACGAAAAAGCCTACGGATTTAAGCAACACGACCACGTGATTTGCGCCGATTGCGCGAAAGTCGTCGAGTTTTGCGACCCACGGATTCAAAATATTAAGACGATGATTGGCGATTTGCTCAATTTTCACATCACGCACCATTCGCTCAATTTGTACGGTATTTGCGGCAGCTGCCAAAAAAGTCGCGAATTTACCCGCGAACGACAGGCTGAAATTGACGCCGATGATTGGGGCAATTAAGGCTGCAAAATCTCTAAAAAAAAATACCTTTGCGCTCTTTTTTATTCCAAGATTCCAAGATTCCAAGATTCCAAAGTAGTCTTGAATAAAGTTATCGGAATTTGAAATTTGAAATCTGGAATCTTGAAATCTGGAATCTTGGAATTTGGAATCTTGGAATTTGGAATCTTGGAATTTGGAATCTGGAATCTTGGAATTTGGAATCTTGGAATTTGGAATCTCGAAATTTGGAATCTGGAATTTGAAATCTTTTACACGCTCATTCTATTACTCAAAATTTTTACTATGATACTTTTTAAACGGGTCGTTGATTTACAAAAATACATTAAATCGCTGAAATCCAAGGGTTTAAATATTGGTTTTGCGCCAACTATGGGTGCTTTACACGCAGGACACACGTCACTTGTTGAGCTGGCGAAAAAATCTTGCGATGTGGCAGTGGTGAGCATTTTTATCAATCCAACGCAGTTCAATGACCCTAAAGACCTGAACAAATATCCCCGCACACCCGAGCGCGACCTTGAATTGTTGGCGGAGGCAGGCTGTGATGTCGTTTTCATGCCCGACGTTTCGGAGGTTTATCCAAACGGTAATACCCCCTCAGTAAAATACGATTTTGGTAAGCTCGAACGGGTTTTAGAAGGCGAATTCAGGCCAGGGCATTTCGACGGCATGGCGCAAGTCGTGAGTCGTTTGTTGGATATTGTGCAGCCAACTCAATTGTTTATGGGTCAAAAAGATTTTCAACAATTGGCGATTGTTGCGCGTATGTTGGAACTACAAAAATCGAAAATTGAGCTGATAAGTTGCCCAATTATCCGTGAAAAAGACGGTCTGGCCATGTCGAGCCGCAATGTTCGATTGACAGAAACCGACCGACCGCTTGCCGCTTTGATTCATCAAACGCTCGAAGAAGCCGTCGAAAAGGTCGAAGATTACACGCCATCCGACATTGCGCGCATCTGTTCGACGAAACTTAAATTGGAACCGCGTTTCAAATTAGAATATTTTGATATCGTTGACGGACGGACTTTGTTGCCGATTCGGATTTTTGAAGATACGGACTTTGCCGTCGCTTTGACCGCCGTTTGGGTCGGCGATGTACGCTTAATTGATAATATCATTCTGAAACAAAGCGTTATTCTCTCCGATTTGGAAGAATAAAATTCTCATTAAAGCCGATAGCGTGTGCGTTATCGGCTTTAATTTTTTTCTAAAAGACCCCTCAGTATTTTTGCAATTTTCAGTGATTATTGAAAACCCGTTCTACCTTTGACTGTTTATAGACTTGTGTTTTTCATCGTTGACAAAACACGTTGAACGTAATCCACTCTATTATGAAACTTGACGATATAAAAAAGCCAATCGACCCCGAACTCATCGAATTTGAAAAACATTTTCGCGATTCGATGAAAAGTTCGGTGCCGTTGCTCGATAAAATCACGTACTACATTGCCAAAAGCAAGGGCAAACAGGTGCGCCCGATGTTCGTTTTTTTCGCCGCAAAACTTTGTGGAACCGTCAATCCTGCCAGTTTTGTCGCCGCCTCGCTCGTCGAATTATTGCACACCGCCTCGCTTGTCCACGACGATGTGGTCGATGATAGCTACGAAAGACGCGGTTTTTTTAGCATAAATGCCTTGTGGAAAAATAAAATTGCGGTGCTTGTCGGCGATTATTTGCTGTCGCAAGGTTTGTTGGTTGCCCTGAAAAACAATCAAGTCAAGTTACTCACAATCATGTCCGATGCCATTCGCGTGATGGCCGAAGGTGAATTGTTGCAAATCGAAAAAGCGCGTAAACTCGACATTACCGAAGCCGTTTATTTCGATATTATTCGTCAAAAAACGGCTTCGCTCATTGCCGCAGCTTGCGCAGTCGGCGCCGCTTCTACGACAAATGACGAAGAAATGATTGAAAAAGTGCGTCTTTTCGGTGAAAAAACGGGCATTGCTTTCCAAATAAAAGACGACCTTTTTGATTTTGGCACCGACGACGTGGGCAAACCTTTGGGCATCGATATTAAAGAAAAAAAGATGACATTGCCCTTGATTTACGCCCTCAATCAATCCTCAAAATCAGAGCGCAGCCGCATCATCAACATCATCAAACGCGACAGCGAAAAACCTGAGCGCGTCGCAGAAGTCATTGATTTTGTTAGAAAAAGCGGCGGCTTAACGTATGCAGAAGGCATTATGCAAGCCTATATTGCCGAAGCAATCGCCATATTGAGAGGGTTTCCCGATTCTGACATTCGGCAGTCATTGGAACAATTGGTTATATTTGTGACGGAAAGAACAAAGTAGAATCCCAATATTTTCAAAAAAAGGGACCCCTCAGTATTTTACAAAAAAAGTACGTAGTTCACGCGCAATTTAGTATTTTTGACGCCATTACTTTTACGCTAAACACTTTTGATATGAAAAATAATACCCGTTCGAGTCTTAAATTTTGGTTTGTGACGCTTCTTGTTGTCGTTTTCTCATCTCCCCTTTTTGCTCAAATCAACAGCATCGCCGGCTACAATTATACACGCAGCAACCCAGCCATTTTGAACCAAATTATTGACAGCTACAATGCGAGAAATCCCGCGTTGGCCCAACCGATGAGTTATTTATCGTCGCTGAATGGCATGAATCTCGGCATTCGCTACCGCTTTCCTTACGCGGCTGTCGAGTTCGTTTGGAGTACCCGCATTGCGCGTGCAAAAGACCAAGTAATCAACCCAGACCGCACATCTTATCAAAATATTATCAATTTTCGCAATCAAGTTTTTTCGCTCGGCGGCGACTTACATTACGAAAGAATCGGCATCGGGGCAACGATTGATTGGAACCAAACCCAGATTCGCAAGGAGCGTTCGACCGACGCAACCCGCGAAGTTTTGACGAATAGCCGCATTTTGACCAACCATATTTACCTGATTTTTGACGTAAAAGTAACCGACGGTATGTCAATCAGCATCCGCCCCTACGTGCAGCTTTCGCCCAAAAGCATCAATTTATACGACGTCGAGAAGAAATTCAACCCCGATATTGCGGCAACCGCAAACCCCAATGCTTACAATCAACGCTTCTTCAATTATGGTATTTCGTTCTCATTTATTAATGGCTCAAAACGCGATTAAATATTTGTAAATCAATTAATTATAAATTAATAATCTCTTTATGTTTCACCACAAAATTGAGCCTTTCGGCACCTTTGAAAAACACATTTTTTCCAATGACACGGGCGATGCCTTTTCTGTCGTTCCGCAATTTGGCGCGTGTTTGCTCGACCTACAATTCAATCACCTCAGCGTTTTGGATGGCTACGCAACGCCTTCGGAATTGATAGAAAACAAATGGTCTAAAAATATCATTTTATTGCCCTATCCAAATCGCTTACGCGATGGACGCTACACGCATGAAGGCAAAACCCATCAATTTGATTTAACAAGTGCCGATACCCAAAACTCGATTCATGGCTTCGGAAAAGACGCGCCGATGCAGGTCGATTCGGTTTGGAACAACGCCGAAGAAGCGGGCATCACGTGCAGTTGGCAACACGACGGGTCGCACGCGGCGTATCCATTCCGTTTTACTGCCCAAATCACCACGATACTGAGAGCTTGTCCCGATTCTTCTTCGGGAGGGTCAAATTTTGACATGTCGATGTCTTTTAAAAATGACAGCAACGTCGAAATTCCCGTTGGTTTAGGTTGGCATCCATATTTCAAAATGTCGGAAAAATCAAACGACAGTTCGTTACAAATGCCTGATTGTCAACTCATTGCGATTGACGAAAGGATGTTGCCAACGGGCGAAAAAACGCCTTTTGACGCGTTCAAAACGTTGACACCCATTAACGATTCCACGCTTGACAATGGTTTTTATATCAACAATCAAACGCAAAATGCAGAAACCGTCTTGGCTTCCGCTCAAGGAAAATTGACTTTTTGGCAAGAAACGGGCGATAAAAAATGGAATTTCCTGCAAGTTTTTACACCTCCGCACCGTAAAAGTGTGGCTATTGAACCCATGACGTGTAATATTGATGCGTTTAATAATGGTGATGGTTTGGTGAGGCTAAAACCTTCGGAAACTTTGGGTGGCACGTTTGGCGTGCGTTTTGAAAAAAAATAAAAAAATCAAAGATTCCAAATTCCAGATTCCAAAGATGAAATCTTTGGAATCTGGAATTTG
>JAYUKJ010000896.1:0-2237 GCA_043764555.1 Saprospiraceae bacterium | reverse complement strand
TCTGAAAATAAAAACCACTCTGTACAAACAAATAGAAAATTTATGGAAAGTCCTAAACCATGTACCGCAAAAATGTGACTCCGATAGCTTAGATAAGTATGCTCAAGGATTTGAAAATGATGTTTTTACCCTGAAACGCTCATAAAGTACATCCAAACCAATAAATTACAACCATTTTGCACCTTTGTATTGGGGTACTCCTTTTCTCCACCGAAAACCGTTTTTCAACAAATCTTCAAGCTGCATCGCAACTTCATTGGGGTTATCCGTAGCCGTTTATCCCATATTTTAAGAAATTCACTTACGACATCTACCACTATTATAGATGCCGAAGTGTTCACACAACACTGCTTTATCCATTGTTTCCCAATAATTACCTTCGTTATTTACCTCAACATAGCTGCTGTAATACCTTTTCTCCAAATATTTGAGCAAATGAATAAGGGGTTAATGTCCTGCACCTTGTGTTTTAACATGGGCGGAATACGGAGTTCCGAAATTTGTTCGGGCATCTCTGAATTGAAAAATGTGAAGGACAAACCGTCGGACGTGAAGGTCAAAAAAACGAGTGTATATTTGAGCGCGAAAATAGAATACCTCTTAATCAAATTACTTTTGGGTCACCTTTTGGTGACTCCTAAAGGTATTGTTTAGCTGGGTACTTAAATATAGTCCGATTTCAAAGACTTGCAAATGTCTTCTACTTGGTACCAATTCAGGTAAATACTTCATATCGCAAAGACGGATGGTGTATTGTGTGGATAATATACAGTAGTATGTTATTGTACCGTTGAAAATTTCACTTTTGTATCAGGTTTCATACTCATCAAACCACTTGTAATGACCGTATCACCGACTTGAATGCCGTTCAAAATTTGAATACGGCTGTCCGTCCGAATGCCGACTTCCACGGTAATTGCTTTCGCTTTTCCGTCTTTTGAAACAAAAACTTGCTGCCCTTTTAGTATCGGAATAAGCGCTTCCGTTGGAATCATTAAGGCGTTGCCAATTTCTTTCAAGCTAAAATCAACCTTTACAAAAGCGCCTGGTTTGAGTTTGCCATTGACATTTTGAGCCGTTGCGCGGATTTTTAAGCTGCGCGAAATTGGGTCAATCTGATTGTCCGTGGCATAAACTTTTCCCGTAAAATGTTCCAAAGACCCCTCAGTAGAAAAGCTAATTGTCTCGCCTACTTGCACTTGGTTTACGTATTTTTCAGGAACCGTAAACTCCACTTTTATAGGGTTCAAAACCTGAATATTTGCCACTTGACTCGCCGCGCTGATGTACGACCCAAGCGACACATTACGCAAGCCAATGACGCCCGAAAAAGGCGCGCGCAACTCCGTTTTGGCAATTTGAGCTTGCGTAAATTCGAGGTCAGCGCGAATATTATTCATCTGATTTGTCACCACATCGTACTCATCTTGCGAGACACCTTTGATGTCCAATAATTTTTTTAAACGGGTTTCGCTTTGCTGCGTGAGCTGCATTTGAGCATTTAGTTTTTTCACTTGAGCTTGCAAATCTTCATCGTTAAGTTTTATCAATAATTGCCCTTTTGTCACGTTTTTTCCTTCGATAATGTTCAATTTTACGATTTTTCCCGATACCTCAGGCTTCAAATCCACCATTTCTGATGCCACAACGCTACCCGTTGCAAATATCTTATTGTCCAATTTTTCTGATTTTACCACAAAACCCATCACGCCCGTTGCGGGTACGCCGCCGCTCTTTCCACCTGCTACTGCGGGATTTCCTCCACCCATTTTGGGCGTTTCATTGGTCAAGTATTTAATTTTGATGAACGCTAAAGCGGCAACAAATGCGACAAAAATGCCGATGCGGATGAGCAGTTTCATATTGAAAGTAGATGAAGCAATCGAGTAAAAAAGTAAGATTATCTTTAATGTCGTACAAAGTTAGTAAAACGAATGAGCTTCGCTTTTTTGAAACACAGCCTTTCGACATTCAGCCGTTTTTTGCGATAAGTGTTGTTTTTGTTCTCTGAAAAAATGAAAAAAGGGACCCCTCAGTATAAAAGCATTTTTTTACTGTATCGTACTATTTTTTAAGCGTTGATAATCAATTACTTACGTTTTTGTGTCTGATAAATCCGTAGGATTTACACATTTATAGAAAAAATGTGAAGGCGTATCTCCCGAATCCGTAGGATTCGCACGTTTTATTTGAGCTAAATACATAAGCATTTGTTTTTCAGGGAGACGCCCTTTGAC
>JAYUKJ010000895.1:0-2239 GCA_043764555.1 Saprospiraceae bacterium | reverse complement strand
AATAAAAAAGGCAATTTAATCAAGGTTGATTAAATCGCCTTTTAGTACGTAGTCGGGAAATTTATTTCCCGCGTGATTTAGCGGAAAATAAATTCCCGACTACCTTATAGCTTACGTAATAACAATTGCATATCCGTTTTCTCCTTCACAATCCTTGCGATGTCGCTAATCGCAATCCGTTCTTGCAACATTGTGTCGCGGTCGCGGATTGTAACTGTGTCATTTTCAAGCGTATCGAAGTCAACGGTGATGCAAAACGGCGTACCAATCGCGTCTTGACGGCGATAGCGGCGACCGACGGCATCTTTTTCATCGTATTGTGCATTGACGACAAATTTGACGTCGTTGAAAATTTCCATTGCCTTGCTTGTCAATTCTTCCTTGTTTTTCAACAACGGCAAAATCGCCACTTTCACGGGAGCCAACGCAGGATGCAATTTCAAAACAATGCGGCTTGCGTCGTCGCCTTTTGCATCGGGAACCGCCTCCTCAGTGAAAGCCGTTGACAACATTGACAAAAACATACGGTCTGCCCCGACGGAAGTTTCGACCACAAAAGGCACGTAACTTTCGCCTTTTTCGCCCAATTCTGGGTCAAAATACTGCAATTTCTTACCCGAAAGGGCTTGATGCGCGCCCAAATCGAAGTCCGTCCGCGAGTGAATACCTTCCAATTCTTTGAAACCAAAAGGGAATTCAAACTGAATATCAACGGCAGCATCGGCATAGTGCGCGAGGTTGTCGTGGTCTTTAAATTTCAATTTCGATTGAGGGGTCCCAATCGCCAAATGCCACGCCATGCGGTTCGCTTTCCACTTCGCATACCATTCTTTTTGCGTGCCGGGACGGATAAAAAATTGCATTTCCATTTGTTCAAACTCGCGCATACGGAAGATAAATTGCCGCGCAACAATCTCATTACGGAACGCTTTTCCGATTTGAGCAATGCCAAACGGGATTTTTTGCCGCGTTGATTTCTGAACATTCAAAAAGTTGACGAAAATACCTTGTGCCGTTTCGGGGCGCAAATACAACTTGCCTTCCTCGCCTGCGATGTTGCCCAATTGCGTATTAAACATCAAATTGAATTGACGCACATCCGTCCAATTGCGGCTACCGCTTTCGGGGTCGGCAATTTCGAGTTCTTCAATCAAGGCTTTCAAACCCTCCATATCGGAGCGTTTCATCAAATCACCGAGTCGAAACTCCACATCGTCCACCTTTTTTTGATAGTCCATGCACCGCTGATTTGTTGAACGGAACACGGCTTCATCGAAGTTTTCAAAGCGTTTTGCGGCTTTTTCGACTTCTTTCGTGATTTTATCTTCAATTTTAGCAATCGCATCTTCCACCAAAACGTCCGCACGGTAGCGTTTTTTGGAATCTTTGTTGTCCACAAGCGGGTCGTTGAACGCATCTACGTGACCAGAAGCCTTCCACGTTTTTGGATGCATAAAAATTGACGCATCAATGCCGACGATGTTTTCGTGGAGTTGCGTCATGGCTTTCCACCAATATTCCTTGATGTTATTTTTCAAAAGAACGCCATACGGACCGTAATCATAGACGGCAGGCAGTCCATTTTCATAAATTTCACTCGATTGATACACAAAGCCGTACTCTTTTGAGTGGGCGACAATCTTCTTAAACACTTCGTCTTGTTGAGCCATTGCTATTGAATTTTAAATATTTGGCGATTGATAATTGATTGATTGATTGTTAAGTTTTCATGTCAAAAATTGGTAAAAATAGGCGTTTATACTGAGGGGTCCTGTTTTTAGTTTTAGAATTAGAATGCGCCGCAAAGGTAGCCGCAAACGTCGAATAACAAAAAGCCATTCTGATTTTTGTCAGAATGGCTTTTGATTGAATAGGATTATAATATTAGGCAGCTTCGTTATTAGATTCTACGAAATTATTTTACTCACGCGTTTACCCAAATAAAATAAGGAAAGATACATGCATCTCGAAATAAAACAGTTAGATAACGAATTTATATTTTTCAATTTTCAATTTTATATTTTATTATTTTGTAATATATTGACAACCAATTTATAACACATTATTGTAAAATTAATTTAAAAAATAATATAAATGAGCGTTGAAAAAATTATGTTTAAACGATTAACCTAACTACTTCTGTTCCATGGAATTAAAGAAACGCATCGGATTGAAGGACATTGCACAGCAAGTAGGCGTCTCTATTGCCTTGGTTTCTTACGTTTTGAACAATCAAAAA
>JAYUKJ010000894.1:0-28022 GCA_043764555.1 Saprospiraceae bacterium | reverse complement strand
CAATGCCTTTTCGAGCCGCAAAAACAGTGTCGCCTTCGGCAACTTTAAAGGCTAAAGCGTACCAATCTTTAGGCGGCGAGGCATTGCCGTAACGTTCGCTCAAATTGAACAATTCGGAAGGTCTTGTCGATTTATTGGGCGAAATGGGCAACAAATATGGAAAAAGCGTGTCCGTTTTTGTCTTTTCACACCCTTTTCGGTAGGAAGTTGAGTAATTGAAACTGGGCGGACTCATGCTTTCACTTATCTGTTTTAACTGAAATAAGCGGGTTTTTCCGGGAGCAACGGTCATTTGATAAGGTAGAGTCACGTCGGCGGATAAATTTGATAACGTGGAAAATGTAACTGTTACGGTGTAATTAATGAAGCTATTGTTTTGACATTCAAAAATATAGCCTTTGCCATCTCGGTCTCGTTCGTATGTGACTTCAATTACTTTTTGACCAAAAATGGTGCTTGAAAAAAACGGAAAAAGAAAAATAAGCAGAACTGATTTTAATGTTAATTTTGTCATACGTGGTATTTTTTAGTTGTTTAAAAAGATGATTTAATGCGTAAAACTAACATTAAAAAGCCGTAACGAAAGTAGAAAACGCATTAATTTTAATCGAAAGAGGACCCCTCAGTATAAAAGCGATTTTTCGTCAAAAATTGGATTTAAAAACCCTTTGAAACATCTTTGAATGCCCATTTAAAATACGTCAACTAAAATCTAAATAATTAAAAATAAAGCGGTTGTTTTGCGAATAAATAATCTCTAAGGACCCCTCAGTATAAACACCTTTTTCACGCTTTTTTAAGATGATTAACACCATTCAATACATGGAATTTAAAGGAAAAATAGTCCTCATAACAGGCTCCGCAACGGGTTTTGGCAAGGCACTCGCCGAAGAATTTGCCGCACAAGGCGCGTCACTGATTCTTTCAGACGTCAATGTAGCAGTCGGAGAAGCCGTTGCCGACGCGATTCGGGCAACGGGAACCGCCGTTTTTTTTACAAAATGCGACGTTAGCAAAGCCGAAGATGTGGCGGCGATGATCGAAGAAGGCGTCTCGACTTTTGGCGGTTTGGACATCTGCATCAACAACGCGGGTATCGCGGGCAATGCCTTGAAAACACGGACGCATGAGTTTGAAGAAGACACTTGGGACACCGTGATGAACATCAATGCGAAGGGCGTTTTTCTCTGCATGAAGTACGAATTACCGCATTTAGTGGCGCGAAATGGCGGTGTTGTGGTCAATATTGCCTCAAAAGCGGGCTTGGGTGCTGTCCCCGGCAACGTGGCTTATGCGGCGAGTAAACACGCCGTGATTGGCATTACGAAGACGGCGGCGCTCGAATATGTCCGCAAAAACATCCGCGTCAATGCCGTTTGTCCCGCGTTTGCGGACACGCCGATGGTGCAAAATTCCATCATGTCTGTCCCCGAACACGGGCAACGCCTCATTATGGCGAACCCGATGCAACGGCTTGGAACGGTTGAGGAAATTCGCGATGTGGTGATGTTTTTATGCTCCCAAAAATCGTCGTTTATGAACGGTCAATCGGTCGCAGTTGATGGCGGTTTGACGGCGATGTAGGTTGAATTAAAAACTAAAAATCAAGGAATTAAAAATGCCGACGCACTTGATGTGGTCGGCATTTTTTTAATAAAAAAGGAAAAGCAAAAAGCGAAAAGAGACTGTTGTTTTAGATGTCGAAGTAACTCTATTCTACGGCATTTTCCTTATTTTTAATGCGTTGATAATCAGTTAATTGTGCATAAAACTCTTAGTTTTAGCATTTATACTGAGGGGTCCTATTTTTAAAATTTTAGAAGGGCAAAAAGCGAAAAGAAACTTTACTATTGCGTTTACCAATTCCGCCACTCTAATCGCTTAGAGGCGGGACTCGAACCCGCATGGTTTTCACCGACAGTTCCACGAAGTAATTCTTATCTACGACACCTTCTAATTCTTTAAGAAAACGCAACAAGCGATAAGCGTAATGTGGGAATCGAACCCAAGCCCGAAGACTTTCAACCGAAGAAGTAACGCTTATTTACGGCAGCTTTCTCAAATTTATTTTTATAAATCACTGATAATCAATAAAATTTGCATTCTACTTTAACGATATATGAAACAAAAAAAAGGAAAAGCAAAAAGCGAAAAGAGTCGTTGCATTGCTCTACCACTGAGCTACCCTGACCGAAATCAGAGGCAGGACTCGAACCTGCGACCTATGGATTATGGATCGAAGTAACCCTTCTCTACGGCATTTTCCTTATTTTTCGGAAGCGAAAAAACGAAACAAACTTCGTAGGGCATCGCATCGCAAGGAGTCGAACCTTGATAATTTCATTGCACTAAAACAATCCTATTATTCCTCCCCGAATTGGGCGCGAAGCTGTCCGTTTTTTCAACATTCCGACTCTTTTTAATTCAACTCAATTTTCATGATTTCTTCGACAATTGAACTGCCTTTTTCAAGCGCCGCAATCATCGTAAAAATCTTATCGCTCCAACCGCTCACGTTCATCACATTTTCGTTAAAAACAGTGGTATCATAACCTTTCAAGTTGACGCTATACGTCATCACTTGCGGATTAATCGCCTTGTATTTTTGAAATAATGCGTCAAAATCATTGGCGCGGCGGTTGTTTGTGTCGTACCAATTACAGCCCGTACCGATTTGGCAATCCGAAAAAATAACGATGCGGTCAACCATGATTTTTTCTTTAATCAATCGTTCAAGCATCACGAAAATGCCCGTTTCTGTACTCGGACCACACGTTTGCGCGGCTTCGTTCAAGACTTTAAACGTATCGAAAACCGTGCTTTGAGCATCAATTTTAGGCATTACAAGTCGGTCGCCAAACAAGCCAATCATAGTGTC
The DNA here is from genome assembly GCA_043764555.1 of Saprospiraceae bacterium. Lineage (GTDB taxonomy): Bacteria > Bacteroidota > Bacteroidia > Chitinophagales > Saprospiraceae > JAAFJT01. The sequence goes on along the minus strand of JAYUKJ010000894.1, from coordinate 25,144 downwards.
GGAAGCTTTTGCATGATATAACGCCGCAAACAAATTCGCAATATCAGCCGTCGTCCGCTTGCTCATTGCCGACACAAGCGATGCACCACCCGCGTCACCGCGCATACTGCCCGAATTGTCGGATAAAATCAAGGTTTTACCACCAATATTTGGCAAATTGTCAACCGAATAAATCACCGCTTTTTCAATCGCTTGCAAAGCCTTTGTGATTTTCGCCAAAAGCACTTTTGCTTGATTTGCCCGACCGTTTTCGGCGTTGTTTTCGACAGCTTTCAACTTTTCAATTTCGCCGTAAGCGGACAAAAAACGAAACGGTAATTGCTTGGAATTCAACACTTTATGCTTGTCTCCAATCACTTCCAAAGCCACCTCAAAAGCGACATCCGAGCCATCGGTCAAGATGTTTCGCAAGTTCCGCAAAATCGCCATATAGCCCAATTTATTGCTCATCACCAAGTCTTCCCACTTAGCCGCAAACGCCTTTGCGCGTTGATTCGAGTCCTCAAATTTTTGTTGACCCAACACCGACAATTCAACTTCCCAAGTGTAAGGCGTTGCCAAAGTATTGGTCGCAATTTTGTCGAAAATCGCCTGTTTATTGCCGTCAATTGCCTTAGGATGCACCAAAAACAAGGCATCGCGGAGCTTCACCGTCGTGTCTTTTCGGTTGTATTTTGCGAATTGATATTCATCAAATTTGTTAAAAGCACCCGCCAAACCCTTCTGCACTTGCTTCGACAAACGGTTCAATTTTTTAGCGCCACTCGTGCGTTCGTTGCTGACTTGATAGAACGCCAAAGCCTCCGTCAATTCGTCCGCCCGTTGAATCGTGCGCGTTAAAGTGCGGCTAACCAAGTTGTTACCCGTGCTATTTTTTGCTAATTCGATGGCTAAAACCAAAGGCACTGAGCGCATATACATTTGCTCACGGGCATAAACTGCCAATTTTGCGACAAACTCAGGGTCATTTTGACCAATCAAAGTCTGCAAACGGGTCAAATGTTCGCCCGCTTTTTCGTAATAGCTATCACTCAAAGTTGAGGTCGCAACGGCAGAATATAAAGCCATTTGGGGCGTCATTTTAAAGGCTTTTGCGCCAACGTGATTCGTCGTAACGTCTTTTGCTTTGAAATTAAATAACATGGCTTTTCTGATTTAAAAATTTTTAAAATAAGGGTTAAGAAATGTTGGATAAAAATTAAGAATTAAAAAACGCGACTTCCTTTATTAAGCCTTTAACTTTTAGCTCAAAAAAGGCGTTTATACTGAGGGGTCTTTTTTTTGAACTAAAAATTAAAACAGCGAATTCATTGGTTACGCCTTTAGTTTTTAGTGCTTAATTTTTAATTCCCTTTTGATGATGCAAAGATGAGCGTAGCAGTACGCAGCCTTTTTGCGTAGTTAAAAATTATTTTTCACTTTTTTGTATTTAAAATTGTAAGTCATTGAAAATCAATTATTTATTGTCTAAAATTATTTAAAAAAAAATAAAATTTCTTAAAATAAAGTTTTGAAATAATCCAAGGAAGTATTATTTTTGTAGCGGCAAACATTATTTAAGAGCAAACCGTACTAAAATAAGAATGAATAATTTACCGATTTATTTCGACCCGACGACCGATTTCGGCTTCAAAAAACTATTGACGATGGCTGCAATTTCAAGCGTTTTAAATGAGCCTCAACACGACGAAGTTTATGAGAAAGCCTTCAAACATGGTAAAGATGTAGGCAAGAGCATAGGCAAAGACATTACCGAACAAAGATTTACTTTGTTGCTTTATGGTCAAGGTTATATAGACACGGAAGTAAGTAATTTGCTAAAACTTTCAATTGAAAGAGTCCGTTATATCTTACACGACCATGGATATTTATGAAAATAATTCATACATACCCCTCAGTATAACGCTCTATTTTGATGCAAAAACATCGAAATAGAGCGTTTTTGTTAGCTAAAATGTCTAATTTTGACCAATTATTTTACGGACATTATTTTAAAATAAAACAAATTGATTTACTCCATTTTACCCTTAGAAGAAGCCACAAAACGCTTTGCACTCAACGATTTCCTGTTTGCCGACGACCGAAAAAACAAAAATAAAGTCGTTAAAATCGCCGAAAATGATGCAGAATTGGCAGAATTGCGCTTGGATGTGCTGCCCGACGACAATACGGTGGCGTACATTTTTATAGGCAATTTGACGGTTTTGGGCGCTATTTGGAACGAAGAAACAGATTTTGGCGTCGCATTAATTGCTTTAAAAAACGTCAAAGCAAAAAACGTAGCCGTCGGTGGTCAAGAAGTGTCAATTGAAGGTAATTTAGTTGTTGAAGAGTTGCTTTGTGGCTCTTACAATCACGGCACAATGACGGTAAAAGGCGATGTGAAAGCGCAATATATTTTGAATGATGATTATACTTTTATGTTTGCTAAATCGGTGGAAGCCATTGTTTTGAATGATATAAAAAGTGGGTATCACAAAATTAATAATTGGAAAGAATCGCTCGATAATTTTGCTTTTGTGGATGCGACAAATCTTGATTATTGGGACGTTTTAAATCCTTTGGTTTATGATGTTTACAGTGATAATTTTGATTTTTCACATTTAATTCAACTAATAAAAAGGGGAGATAATCTATTTACAAACAATGATAAAAAACTAAAAGAATTAAATTTCAATCCCACTATTTTAGTTGAATTATTTACACAATTAGGCTTAACAGTGGCTAATAATCGTTTTGACTTTGGCTTAGGTTTTAGATTAATTGACATTACTTTTCAATTTTATAGACAGTTAGACGAGACGTATTTTTTAGATATTCGAGTAGAAAAAGAATTGTTTAAGTACGCATTAAATAACGGGAAAATAAGTATTAATCACTTGACTGCCAATGGTTTATCTAAATTCCTAACCACTGAAAGTGATTTCAAAAATTATTATCGCGCCGTGTCAATTTTGATGAAATCGAAAAATAAAATTCAAGAATTTATTGACAGAAAAAATAGAATATTAGATTCGACTCAACAAATAATACCTATTTTATTTCCTAACGAATTTTCTTTTATTTATAATTCTCTTAGGTTAATTTACGAAAATCCAATTGCCTATTACAATGACAATAAAGCGTTTTTTGATGCATTAAAAATCAATTATTTGGATTGGTCGTTTCAAAAACACGCTTTATTAAATACCTTAAAACAAAGCGATATTGCGCTTGTCATTAATGGAAAAGAATACATCTCTACTGCTTTAGATGAATTAGAAAACTGGTTTAAAAAACGGGATTTTGATATTGAAACAGATTGGAAAGCGCGTGGTTTGTATTTAAAACGCCGCATTGAGTATTTTTCAAAAGACGTTTTAATTGTCAACGATATTTGTGAAGAAAAAAACATACCCCTCAGTATTTTGGACTTTTCGTTGTGGTTGAACGACCGTTTTATTGTTTTTTTACCAATTGAAAACGCAAAAAAAGAATTGTTTTTAGAATGGCTAAATACCGTGGAATTAACTAAATAAAATAAACGCCACATTGATAATCAACGCATTACACAACGTACATCGTACATCAAACATCGTAATTTTCAAAAAATGTCAATTAATAAAAACGCTTTAATTCGCTATAAAACCATTGATGCTTGCTTGCAAAATCGGTATCGAAAATGGACTTTAGACGCTTTAGTAGAGGCTTGTTCGGAGGCTTTGTACGAGTACGAAGGCATTGGAAAAGGCGTCAGTGTGCGAACGGTTCAGATGGATATTCAGATGATGCGGTCGGAAAAATTGGGGTATTCGGCACCGATTATTGTGTTGGATAAGAAATTTTATACCTACGAAGACCCCAAATACAGCATCACAAATATCCCGTTAACGTCGCAGGATTTGTCAACGCTTAGCGAGGTCGTGACGCTCCTAAAACAGTTCAAAGGCTTCACGCATTTTCAAGAAGTGGATGGTATGGTTGGGCGATTGGAACAGAAGATTTTTGTGGGTAAAAACAGCCATTCTCCCATCGTTGATTTTGAAAAAAATGAGCTATTAATCGGCTTAGAATACCTCGCGCCTTTGTACGAAGCCGTGACTAAAAAGCAAGTATTAAGCATTGATTATCAATCATTTACAGCCCGAGAATCGCAGCAAATTATCTTTCATCCGTACCTGTTGAAAGAGTACCGAAATCGGTGGTTTATTCTTGGCTTTCGCGGCACAAATCCAGCGCCTCAAATATTGGCTTTAGACCGCATTCAGAAGCTCGAAACGCTCAAAAATGCCGTTTATACTGAGGGGTCCCTCGATGCCCGTTTTTTTGACGATTTGATTGGTGTAAGCAAAAATATTGGTATGCGTCCACAGAAAATTGTCTTTTTTGCGGATAAGAAAATGGCGCCTTACATCCTCACGAAGCCGCTTCACGCGTCGCAGGAAATTGAAGAAGAAAACGAGAATGGTATTAAATTTAGCATCAATGTGATTTGGAATTTTGAGTTGGAACGCGAGCTTTTAGGCTTCGGCGAATCTATCGAAGTTTTGCAACCGCAGCGTTTGAGACATTTGATTAAAAAGCGTTTGGAAAATGCGTTGAATCGGTATTTGAAAGAAGAATAAATCGTTAAATAATAGCCGCAACGCGACCTTAAGGTCGCGCTACTTTAACAACTAAATATCTACCAATTTTTCAAGCAAACGGGCGTCATAATTACGCTATTTTTACCCGTCGCCTTCAATTTTCCAGTCGTTAAATCGATTGAAAAAGCGACCACATTGTCCGAATTTTGATTGGCTACCAAAAGCAATTTTCCGTCGGGTGAAATGATAAAACTACGGGGTGTCTTGCCTTGCGTCGGCTCGTGACCGACTAATTCCAAGGTGCCAGACTCGGTAATTTTGAAGATTGCGATGGAATTATGTCCCCGATTTGAGCCGTAAACAAAGCGCCCACTTGGATGGACAAAAATTTCAGCGGTTGTATTTTGCCCTTTAAAATCGCTCGGTAAAGTGCCGATTGATTGCAATTCTTTTAGTTCATTTTTTGACGCATTGAATGAGTACGCATTAATTGTCGAACTCAACTCATTAATAACGTAGCCAAACTTTAGATTTGGCGAAAAATCAAAATGTCGCGGACCCGCACCCGCCGCCGTTGCGACGCTGTTTTTCAGCTTTAATTTTCCATCCGCCGCTTTGTCATATATGAAAATTTTATCCGAACCCTTGTCAATCGTAAAGACCGCAGCGCCGTCGGGCGACTCAAAAATCTGATGCGCAAAAGGTTTTTCACCCGCCTCTTTTATGACGCAAATCGAGTCCATCAAACTGCCATCAGCTTTGATACCATAACTCGCGATTGTCCCCGTCGAATAGTTGGCGACAAAAACGAACTTACCTTTTTTATCCGTCGAAATATGGCAAGGCGCCGCACCATAACTCGGTATCTCGTTGATTTTCAGCAACTTACCTCCCTCGTTAATTTTATATGCAACGACACTTCCGTAGCGATTCGAAGCATCGCCGCCGTTTTCAGCGACAGCGTATAAGTATTTTTTATTAGGTGAAATGGTCAAAAATGATGGGTTTTGAATGTCCGTTGTGCAATCAATGACCGTTAGTTCGCCCGTCTGATTGTTCATTCGGCAAGTATAAATGCCCTTTGCTTTACCATTTACCCATCCCATATTTTTAGTATATGTGCCGACAAAAACTGTCGATTCATTCGCCGAATTTTTAATCATCATTTTGTTTTGAGCGCAAGAAGTGAGCAGAATCACTGCTGCAAAAAGTAGATTTTTCATAATGTAATTGATTTTAAAATTTCGGGAAAGGTAGGATTTTAGTGAACTAAAAATTAAAAATTAAGAATTAAAAATGCCTTTCCTACATTTGCCTAACTTAATACAGTTGAAGGACACGATTTTAATTCTTAATTTCTAATTTTTAATTCAAAAAATGCTTTACTTATTTGATGTACAATTGCCGTTTAAAGACCCCGTTTTTGTCTTTGCATTGCTCTTGTTGATTATATTTTTCATGCCGATTTTGCTGCGCAAGTTGCGGATTCCGAGCATTGTCGGTTTGATTTTGGCGGGCGTTGCGATTGGTCCAAAAGGGTTCAGTGTGCTTGAATTAGACGCGGCGATGAAGCTGCTTGGCACCGTCGGTTTGCTGTACATTATGTTTTTGGCGGGACTTGAAATTGACTTCCGAGACTTCCAACGCAACCGCAATAAAAGTATGGTTTTTGGGTTTCTCACTTTCGCAATACCCCTCAGTATTGGCACGTTGTCAACACTTTATGTATTAAATTTTCCTTTCAATTCAGCACTTCTGCTCGCCTCCATGTACGCGACGCACACGCTCATCTCCTACCCGATTGTCTCCCGTTTGGGCATTACGAAAAACGAAGCGGTAACGATAACCGTCGGCGGCACCATCATTACGGACACCGCAGCGTTGCTTTTGTTGTCCTTTATTACGGCAACGGCGAAGGGCGGAACGCTTCAAGATATTGCGATTAAATTATCTATTTCTTTCACGCTTTTTTTGATTTTCACACTCGTTATTTTACCCCGTTTGGCGCGCTGGTTTTTCAAAAATGTGGAAGTGGAAGGCTCATCTCAATTCATTTTTGCACTCTTATTGGTCTTCATATCCGCAGTTGCGGCCGAATTAGCGAATGTTGAACCCATTATTGGCGCTTTTATGGCGGGTTTGGTCCTGAACAGATTGGTACCGCACGCGTCGGTTTTGATGAATCGTATTAATTTTACGGGCAATGCGTTGTTTATTCCTTTGTTCCTGATTTCGGTCGGAATGCGCGTTGATTTACGGGTCTTGGTTGCCGATATTAACGCTTGGAAAGTGGCGGGAACCATTATCATTACTGCCTATATCACGAAGTGGTTAGCAGCATTTATTACGCAAAAAATATACGGTTATTCGGTGACCGAAAGGCGTTTGATTTTCGGTTTGGGCAGTTCGCACGCGGCGGCAACATTGGCGATTGTTCTAATTGGTTTCGATTTAAAATTCTTTGATACGGCGGTTCTGAATGGCACCATTTTAATGATTTTAATCACGTGTTTGGTTTCCACTTTCATCACTGAAAATGCCGCTAAACAATTGGCTATCAAAGAATTAGAAAAAATATCAAGCGATACTGAGGGGTCTGAACGCATCCTCATTCCCGTTGCCAATCCCGCGAGTTTTCAGCAATTGATTGACTTGTCTATCCTCATAAAAAACCCACATTCACGAGAACCCATTTTCCCTTTGACGGTCGTGAATGACGATGCTGAAAGTCGACGACGTATTCTGTTAAATGATAAATTGTTTGCCAATGCGGTGCGTCATGCGACGGCGGCAGAAGTGGAAGTTGACGTGGTTTCACGCGTGGATTTAAACGTGGCGGGCGGCATTGTTCGGGCGGTCAAAGATTTGGCAATTTCGGACATTGTGATTGGTTGGAACGGCAAACCTTCGGCAGTTGATATATTTTTTGGAACAATTATGTCGCAAGTTTTGGAACACACAACGCAGACGGTTTTGGTGTCAAAAATTTTGCAACCCGTCAACACTTTTCGCCGAATTATTGTCGTTGTGCCTAAAAATGCGGAATTAGAATCAGGTTTTACACGTTGGTTGACGATTTTGCAACGGCTTGTTTCGCAACTTGGCGCTCAATTGGAGTTTTTTACGATTGAAAGGGTCCCCTCAGTATTTTCCACTTTTTTGACAAAAAAACACGTTTCCTTGCAACAAGCGGCGTTCAGACACCTTGATTTTTGGGACAATTTGGAAGATATTTCGGTCAAAATGAAGCCCGAAGATTTGTTGATTGTCGTTTCGGCACGTCCGCATTCTTTGAGTTTTGTGAAGATTATGGAACGGATTCCGCGGGTTTTGTCAGCTAATTTTGAGTCGGCTTCGTTCGTCATTTTGTTTCCTGAACAAGCGGCTTTACCGACGGAAATTGAGGGCGTTGCGCAACCGTTTGTGGGTTAGATTTAGCCACGGATTTCACGGATTAACGCGGATTTTATTCACTTTTAAATCTATACAATTATGACTTCTACAATTGTTTACAAAGGCGATTTACGCACGGAAATGACGCATCTTGAATCGGGAACCGTCATTTTTACGGATGCACCAAAGGACAATCATGGCAAAGGTGAAGCATTTAGTCCGACGGATTTGGTGGCAACAGGACTCGGTGCTTGCATGGTGAGCATCATGGGCATTTATGCGCGGCAACACGACCTTGACATCGAGGGCACGCGGGTTGAAATAACGAAAATAATGGCGACAAATCCACGTCGGATTTCGGAAATCAAGGCTATTTTGACGATGCCTAAGCGTAATTTCACGGAAAAAGACCAAAAAGCGTTGGAACGCGCGGCGTTGACGTGTCCCGTGAGCCAGAGTTTGAGTGCTGATTTGGTGCAGGATATTTCGTTTGTTTGGTGACGATTTTCACGGGTAAATTTCAGAAGAATTATTAAAATTTGGGTTTTATACTGAGGGGTCCTATTTTAAGCATAAAAAAAGCCGTCAGACATTTTTAAATGTCTAACGGCTTTTTTTATACTTAAAATAATCTTGATTAATATCCCGAATTTTGTTTCAAATTAGGATTGGCAATCAAGTCAGCCGACGGGATTGGGTAAATATTGCGGATTTTATCCGTTGTTTTACCGTCTTTCACACCACCTTTCCAAGGCCAAACACCTGCATCCGAAAACTTCCCGAAACGGATTAAATCCGTTCTGCGGTGTCCTTCCCAAGCCAATTCACGCGCACGCTCGTCGAGAATGAAGTTCAAAGTCAACTGTGCATCCGTAATTGCGCCCGTTGCGTTGCCGTAAGCACGCGCCCGAATCGCGTTCACGTAGCCCAAAGCCGTAGCCCGATTGCCACCCGCCGCCGCGCGCAAAGTTGCCTCCGCGTACATCAAGTGAACGTCCGCCAAGCGAAACATTGGAAAGTCCGTATCTGGCCACTGAACGCTTGCGCCAAAAGTGCCATCCGATTTAACGTTTGTAAATTTAGGAAAACCATAACCCTCAGTAAAAGCGGGGCCGATTGCCGCGATTTCTTTATTCTGTCCCTCACGGAAAAACACCGAACGCTTGTCAATTTTTGCGCTGTCATCGGGATAAAGATTCACTAAAGCATTCGTTACGCGTATGCCGCCCCATTTGTCGGCCATGCCATAAGTTGCCGCACTCATTGCGCCACCGTAAGCACCATTCATCAAATATTTAGTGCCGCCGTACGTGCGTGTTAAGTTGTCATAAGCCACTTGGAAAATGATTTCCGTCGATTTATTGTTATCCGCACCAAACAAATGACGGTGAACACCTTGTAAAGTGTAGGCGTTTGACGCAATGACTTTATTGCAATACGTTAATGCCTCCGAATATTTGTTTTGACCCGTGTAAACCTCCGCGTTCATGTAGAGTTTCGCCAAAAGTGTCCACGCTGCCGCTTGGTCAGCCCTTGCGAATTCCCCTTTTTTGGGCGCAGGCAATTCCGTTTCAATGGCTTTAAGTTCCGACTCGATGTAAGTAAACAACTCCGCACGGGTCTTTTGTACGGGTCTAATACCGCCCAAATCGTTTTCTTCTGTAACGAAAGGCACATTTGCGAACAAATCAATCGCGTGCCAATAGCTCAAAGCGCGAAGGAAACGGGCATCGGCTTTCATCGCTTTGATCTCCGCTTTTTGAGCTTCGGGAACACCGCGTTCAGACAATTTACCGTCAGCGGATTGGCGAATAAACTCGTTGCACTGCACTACTTGGAAGAAAATTCGGTAGTACATCGACGTGATAAAAACGTCCGCCGACGTCCAATCTTGGTCGTGAAAATCGGCAATTGTTTGGTCACTCCAACCAATTATCGCCTCATCGGTTGGCAATTCTTGGGCATTCCAATAAGCGCGGAGATATTGACCAAAACCTTCGTCAATTTTGGCAATATCGCCTTTACCTGCGGGGCCTTCTTGCCCTGAAACGGCCAGACCTGCGTACAATTTAGCCAAAAACTGCTTGTAAGCAGCGGGGTTGGCGAAAGCGTCAAGCTCCGTGAGATTACCATCTTCGGGTTTCCAACTGAGGTCGGTGCAACTTGCGAAAGTGAGCAAGCCCAAACCGAGAATCGATAGGATTTTACTAATTTTTTGCATTTTATCTTATTTTTAAAATTCTTTAAAATGATTGCTTTAGTATCAATAACAAAGGATAAATGTAAACTTATGGACTCGTGTAAAAGGCATAAAAGTACGTTTTTGTTCAATTTAGCCACCATTATTTCTTGATTTATTAAAATAATCAGGAAATACTGAGGGGGTCCTATTTTTAGAAACCCAAACTCAAACCAAGCGAGTAGGTTCGTGCGCGTGGATAGATATTATTATCAATTCCATCTTTTGCTTCGGGGTCAAGTCCTTTGTATTTTGTAAAGATGTAAGGATTTTGAACCGTTGCAAAAACGCGTAAATTAGCCGATTTATCACCCGCTTTGAACACGTTTGACACAGAGTAACCAACTGAAACGTTTTCAATCCGCAGAAAAGAGCCATCTTCAAGGTAGTAATCCGAAAAAAATTGTGACCGCGTAAAGTTTGTTTCTAAATAAGATTTTTCCAACGTGTAAACTGTGTTGTCTTGACCAGGTATTAAACGATTGTAATAACCGCCCGCCGATGCTACGTTATTATAGACATAGTTACCGATGCTACCGCGCAAAGCGATATTAACGTCAAAATTGCCATAATTGAAGTTAGAAGTCAAACCCAACAACACTTTTGGCGCAGATTGCTTGTAGGCAACTCTGTCCAAATCGTTGATAATACCGTTGCCGTCAGTGTCTTCGTACATGGCTTTATCGTTATTTACTCCACTGGGAAGGTCGGCAACAGGTTTACCATTTTCATTGTATTTGTGTTTGTAAACCAAAAACGAACCAACGGGTTGACCAACGCGCAAAATCTGAATTTCGTTGCCAACGGCACCTGAAATCCCTCCACGACGATAGCCTTGGAATTTAGGGTCGGTGTTGCCTTCCAAAAACGATACGTTATTGTTGTTGAACGATGCGTTCATGCCGATCGACCAATTCATGTTCTTCTTGGCGATTGGCACCACTTCGATGGAGGCTTCAAAACCGTTGTTGTTGATTGAGCCAATATTCGTCAAAATTTCGTTCGTCAAATTCGTTCCAGCGGGTGCAGTAACGGTGAACAAAAGGTCAGTCGTTTTTTTGTTATACAAATCCAACGTACCTGAAACACGGTTGTCGAATAAACCAAAATCAAGACCAAAGTTCGTTGACGCCGTTTTTTCCCAACGAATATAGCGGTCAGCAGCACCTAATCTGAGAGTTGTGTAAAAATTATCACCTAATTGGTATTGCGCAAATTGCGTTCCTGGAACAACTAATGCGACGAAACGACCATTCGAAATGTCTTGATTGCCCGCTGTTCCGTAGCTGAATCTAAGTTTCAAATCAGAAATAGTTTTGGTTGCACCTTTCATAAAATCTTCCTGCATAATCCGCCAAGCGATTGCCGCCGAAGGGAAATAACCGTAACGATTTTGTGGACCAAAACGCGTCGAACCATCTTGGCGTAAAGTAGCTGTTATCAAGTATTTTTCTTTGATATTCAAAACGGCTCTACCGAAGAAAGAAATGAGCTTATTTTTTTCTCTGATAACGGGCGGTCGCGGAGAAAGTATCTCTTTTGCGATGCTCGAGCTGTCCGCAACGCCGCCTAATTCGCTCAACTCACGGAAATCTTTAAGTAATTTTTGACCTTTAAAGACATTAAACTCGCCCGCAAAAGATTGGTAAGAATAGCCGCCCATTACCTCAAACTTGCCGAAAGACTTGATTTCTCTCTTATAATTTAAGACAAAATCAAGCAACGGATTGTTGCGCGTAAATTCTTCTATCCGCGCATAACCGCCGTTCGTCCGTTGCCCCCTCAGTACAATCGGGTCTAAAGATTGTCTTTTGCCTTGTTGATAGTCGTAACCCAAGTTCAAATTAGCCGACAAACCATCAATAAACGGAATTTTATAGTCAATTTGAATACTACCGACGCTACGGCTTGAATTACCCGCATCGCGTTTGAATTCTAATTCTGCAACAGGGTTTTTTGATGCCAAGTCACTCGTCCACTCGTTAAAACCTTTCGTAGCGGTGTCTTTTGAGTAAATTGGTTCGGTCGGCGAAAACGATACTGCACCACCGATGCCAGGCGCAAATTTATCATTCGTAAAACCCGTTTTGATGCTTGCCCCAATCGTCAATTGGTCTTTAAACAAAGACGTATTGTAAGACAAAGCCAAGTTTAAACGGTCGGTATTCGTTTTTTTCAAAATACCGTTTGTGTTTTGATAACCTACCGAAGCGCGATAATTGCTATTTTTTGCGCCGCCCGTGAGCGTCAAAGCGTGGCTTGTGCCAAAGGCAGGACGCGTGACTGCCTCTACCCAATCGGTATTTTCTTTACCCATTGACTTCAAAAGCGCACCCGTTGTGTCTCTTTTAGCCGCTTCGCGCATTTGGTCGCCCGTCATAATGGGCAAGCCCTTAGCAATTTGACTTACAAAAGCCGAAGCATCGTAAGTAATTTTCATTTTTGACCCATTTGCACCGCGTTTCGTCGTGATAATGATAACGCCGTTCGCGCCACGCGACCCGTAAATTGCGGCAGCCGAAGCGTCTTTCAAGACCGTAATATTCGCAATATCACTTGGATTCAAAAAATTGAGTGGATTACGCGAACCTTCGTTGCCCGCATTGTCAACGGGAACGCCGTCAATAACGTACAAAGGTTCGTTCGATGCGTTGATTGACGTACCACCTCGAATCCGAATTTGGCTTGACGCCCCAGGTTCACCACCATTGTTAGAAGTGATTTGAACACCTGCAACTTTACCCATCAACAATTGTTCGGGTGACGTCAACGCGCCACGGTTAAAACTCTTTTCATTCACAGAACTCACCACACCCGTTAAATCGGATTTTTTCTGCGCACCATAACCCACAACGACCACTTCGCCAAGCGTTTTAGCGTCTTCTTCAAGCTGAACATTGAAAGTCGTTTGAGTGCCAACGGCAATCTCTTTTGGCGTAAAACCGATGAAGCTAAAAACAAGCGTCGGCGTTTTACCTGTCAAAGTGAGCGTGAATTTGCCGTCAAAATCCGTGACAATACCATTTTGCGTGCCTTTTTCAAGAATAGTTACCGTTGGCAAAGGGTCGCCCTTCACATCATTTACGACACCAGTGACCGTTCGGTTTTGCGCCCACGTCGTTGCAAAGCCCGTGAGGACAAGCAAGAGCGTGAACAGCATTTTGAATTGAAAATGTTGTTGTTTCATCATACATTCCGTTGTTAAAAATTTAAAAAAATAGGTTTATCTTTAGTAAAAAAAAAATAAGCGTGGTTTGATGCTTGGTACTGCAAGAAGATGTCTCAAAAGAGGAAGGTGTATTTAGGTTGTTAGTATGCCTGAATTATTAGACCACAAAGAAAAGAACTTGTTCGTTTTTACGAACAAATTTGCCTTTTTTTTTCGTCAAAAAAAATTTGAGATTTAACGATTTTCAGAAGGTTATCAAATCTAAAATATCTGAAACGCAGCCAATTTTAGTATTTTTTACTGAGAGAAGACCCCTCAGTATATTGCGTAAAAATAGGCAGATTTACTGGGTTTATTCAACCCACCAAACCTGCCCAATTCAATGTAAATTTTTTTTTCATAATTACTTTCGTTCCGCAAATTGAACAAATCATTTCGGCTTCGCCAAGACCATTGCGCGCGTACATAGAAAAAAAGGCAAAGAGTGCCTTTCTAATTCGTTGTAAGTCAACGAATTAGGTCGATTAAAAAAACGTAGGTGTATAGAAGAAATTTAGATAAACGAAGCTGTCTTAATGCTTTAAGGTCGTTATGTCGATGAGTTTTTGGTCAAAAACGTCATTGGGCAACCACGATTTATTGCGTACTTTGGTCTTGTACATATAAATCGTGTTAACGGAATAACCGAGGATTTGAGCAATTTTTTCGTTCTCTTTTATGCCCAAACGGATAAGGGCAAAAATGCGTAATTCAGTCGTCAAGGGCTGTCCTGCCTTCAAATTAATTTGGGTGTCTTCTTTAAAAAGCGAATTAAATTCTTTGACAAAATCGGGAAACAGCGTGATAAAAACGGTGTCGAAATTTTGGAGCAATGCTTCTTTTTCTTTTTGTGGGTCAAAAGTTTTCAAAATATGTCGAACTTCCAAAGGCTTCCCCTCGGTCAATTTTTTATCAATGGCGGTTTTAAATTTTTCAAATTTACTGAAAATTTCGGCATCCATAGTAAAATAATAACCAATATAAGCCTCCTTAATTTTATTCGCCTCCATGAGCTGTTCGTTGCTCATCGTCAACTGCTGATTCAAGGCGTCTTTCAACTGATTGGCACTCAAAAGCTGCGTGTTTGTCGCCATTAATTGCTGATTTAAGCCGTCTTTCAAGCCATTAACAGTCAAAAGCTCGGCATTGATTGCCTGCTGTTGTTCATGCGCTTCAACAACTTTATTGCGCTCAATGCGTAATTTTCCAACCTGCTTATACACCGTCAACATCAAGCCTAAGACGAGCAATAACAAAAAACTAACGAGAAAAACGGATAGAAAAAGCACGCGTTTTTGCTCCTCAACTGTGTTAATCACCGAGCTTTCAATCAACGGTAAAATCGCCCCAATTTGGATTTTTCGCTGTTTTGCTCCATAATAAGCCGCGTCGTCATTGGCTTTTTTGATGAATAAAGAAGCGTTTTTAGTATCGCCTTTTGTGAATAATAAACCCGCTAATTTGGCAATCGACGTCGTCTCTTTTACCGACGATTTGATGTCCGCCAAAGCCGATTTAACGAAATAAACGATGGCACTGTCCGCCTGTCCGTTTTGCTCGTAAACGTTGGCCAAAATCGAGGACGCAATCGCGTATTCGTGCGGCGACAAGGGTCTTTCTCCTTTGAAAATCGCTTGCAAACCCGCGTAAGCTGCTGCATTGTTTCCCCTCCTGAAATCAATATAAACCTTTGAAAAATCGTAATGAAAAGTGCCTGACGTGGACAAGGCGAGAGAAGAATCTAAGTAAAGACCCGCCTTTTTTCGATAGCCATTGCTGTAATAAGCGTGGTTATCGTAGTCTGCCAAATCGTTGTAGCAACGCGCCATAAGTCCGTAATAAAAGGTTTTTACGCGTGGATTGTCCTTGATTTCGATGGTTCGGAGCGTGTCAAAGGCTTCTTTGTACATTCCTGAATAGACCAAAATGGAAGCGAAATTCATTTTAGAAGCACTCATTGCCGATGGGTCTTTCAACAATTTGGAGAGATGAAGCAGCTTTATTGCATAAACAAAAGCGGAGTCATAATTGAAGGTTTGGTAGGCATAAAACAGCTTTTCACAGATGTCAAATTCGGTTTTCAAATCCATCGAAGACGGTGCGGACAGCGTCTTTTTTATTGTCTCAATTGCCCTCATTTTTTCGACATCATACACTTTCGTCGCGCCAATAGCGGTGTGCAAGTCCATAAACTGCCCGTCGCTGCCGTTTTGACAACCGAAATTTAAGCCGATAAATAATAACAAAATTGTGAAAAAAAAGCCGTTCATAAGTGTTGGTTTTGGACTGTAAAATGTGAAAATACTGAGGGGTCCTATTTTTCAAATAAAACGCCCTGCAAAATGTTTTGCAAGGCGTTTTGACTTATAATTTAGCCTCATGATTCTGAAAGTAAAGCCGCCAATTCTTTCTTCAAATTCGGCAAATATTTTTTGATAACGTTCCAAACAAGCGCATCATCAACCGAGTCGTATGCATGAATAAGCCAATTTCTCAAACCCACAATATTACGAGCATCAGAGATTACTAATGTAGGTTCCACTTTCAGCGCGTGATTTATCGCTTCACCAATAATTTCTAACTCACGCTCAACGGCTCGTCGGCGCAACTTATCCTTTTGGTAGCCTTCAAAATCCATCTCCTCATCAATGAAGCTATCAATGGATTCAACTGAATTAAGCGCGTCAAGCAAGTATTTCTTCGTTTTCTCGTTCATAAATGAGCTTTTTTTGGCGATTAATTGATTTGATAAAATAAGGATTTTTTAAAGTATGACTTGGAATTAAATCAACTTTTCGTTGAAATAATTGTTCAAGTTTGGCTTCTAATGACCAAAAGTTTTCGGCATAATTGTCAAAAAGAATATCTGAAAATTCAATTAGAACATCCACGTCGCTGTCCGCACGATGCGAGCCATCGGCGGTCGAACCGAATATATAAGCCCGAATTACCTTGTGTTTTTTCAATAAAACAGCAGCTTCGGGTAGATTTAATTGAATGAAATTAGGCAACATTTTCTTTTATTTTGAACAAAAATAAGTGTTTATTGTCAATAAAAAAAATTTAAAAAAGGCGTTTAAAAACACTTCTCAAACCAAAATACTGAGGGGTCTTATTTTATCATTAGTTTCTAAATAAAACAGTACAACATCCAATCTAATAAGACATTACACATAACAAAAATTATCTACCTTTTATTATTTCTTAAACTTTAATTGCATAATAACCATCAAACTTGATAGAAATAGCACAACAATATTCGTATAAATCACCGAAGGACTGCCGATTAAAACGCCATAGGTCATCCATAAAACGGTGCTTAAAGCGGCAACAATAAACGTCAAAAATGAAACACCTTCGGTCGATTTGGCTTTCCACGTTTTTATGACTTGCGGCACAAAGGTTATGCAGGATAAAAAACCCGCAAAGGCGCCTATTAATTCTATATTCATTGATAATTTATTTTAATATTTAAACCGCGCAACTTGAAGCCGCGCTGCATTAAAAGAAGAAATCTAAGATAAATAAGCTGCCATAAACCACGCTCGCAATGCCATTTGTGGTGAAAAAAGCCATGTTTATTTTCGATAAATCATTGGGTTTCACCAAGGTATGCTGATAGGTCAATAAACCAATAAAAATGCCCGCGCCAATCATGTGCAAATAGCCAAAAGAGGACCCCTCAGTATGGATGAGAAAAACGGCAAAACCAAGAGACAAAGCGCATAAAATATGCAAAATCTCGGACAAGCGCAGCGCGTTTTCTCGACCCAAACGAACGGGAATGGAATTGAGGTTCAATGACTTATCAAATTCTTCGTCTTGCAAAGCGTACATAATATCGAAACCCGAAACCCACAACAAAACGGTCAAAGAATAGAGAATTGGCAACAACGAAAACGCGCCCGTAACGGCTAAATACGCGCCAATCGGTGCCAACGACAAACCCAATCCCAAGACAAAATGACACAGCGAAGTAAACCGTTTTGTGTAGCTATACCCCAAGACAATTATCAAGGCAATTGGCGATAAATAGAAGCACGTGGCATTGATAAAATAGGTCGTAATGACGAACAAAAGGCAATTACAAATAACGAATATTAAGGCGGATTGTGGTGACACAATACCCGCGGGAATTTCGCGAATAATGGTGCGTGGATTCTTGGCGTCAATGTCTCTGTCCAAATACCGATTGAACGCCATGGCCGCCGAGCGTGCGAAGACCATGCACAATACGACATATATAAGTGTCTGAAATTGAATGGTTTGTCCCGTCTGATGGTTCGCCAAAAAAAATCCGACCAAGGCAAAAGGCAAGGCAAATATGGTGTGGCTAAACTTAATTAACGATAAATAATTTTTCATAAAAAGAGAATTTTATATAAATAAATTAGCGGGGCGAAGTTTCAACAATTACTGAAAGTAAAAGAATTTTTCAAGCCTTTTTGTTCAAAAAAAACGCTTTTCCCGATTTTCGGGATGCCGTTTTACGTCATATACTGAGGGGTCCCTAAAATGATATTTTGACATTAAAGATATTGGGATATTGGAACAAACGCCCAATATCCCAATATCTTTAATGTCCTAATATCTCAATATCCCCATTTTATTTGCCAATAAAAACGGGTTTTCTTTTCTCAACAAAAGCCGTTGCCCCTTCCTTGAAATCTTTCGATTTGGCGCATTTGCCAAACTCCACAACTTCGCGGAAAAAACCCGCGTCGCCGCCCGGATCGAAATGCGCATTGACGGCTTCAATGACTTTTGCGATGGCAATTGGCGCTTTTGTGGCGATTTTAGCGATAATTTCCTTCGCTTTTGCCACCGTTTGACCTTCTTCAACCACGTGATTGACCAAACCGACGCGGTAGGCTTCGGCGGCGTCAATCATATCGCCCGTCATCATGAGTTCCAAAGCGCGTCCTTTTCCAATCAATTGAACGAGGCGTTGCGTGCCACCATAGCCGGGAATAATGCCGAGATTGACCTCTGGTTGAGAGAAACGAGCGTTCGGAGAAGCGACGCGGATGTGGCAACACATCGCCAATTCGCAGCCGCCGCCGAGCGCAAAACCATTCACCGCCGCAATAACGGGTTTGTGAAATTGCTCAATCAACGAGAGAATGTCTTGACCCTTTTGAGCCATTTGCTCGCCATTTGTCACATTCAAAAACTCGTTAATGTCGGCACCCGCAACGAAGGCTTTTGCGCCCGCACCCGTGAGAACAACGCCTTTCAAATCAGCTATTTCTTTGAATCCTTTGTCAAAGAAATCTTTGATTTCAAGCATGGTTTGCTGATTCAATGCGTTCAAAAACTTCTCGCGATTGAAAGTTAAAACGACAATGCCATTATCGTTTTCAACTAAAATATTTTGATAATCCATTTTTTTAAAATTTCAGATTCCAAATTCCAAAGATTCCAAATTCCAAAGATTCCAAATTCCAAAGATTCCAAAGATTCCAGATTCCAAAGATTCCAAATTCCAAAGATTCCAGATTTTAATCTTGGAATTTGAAATTTGGAATCTTTGAAATTTGAAATTTGAAATCTGGAATCTTTGGAATTTGGAATTTGGAATCCTTGGAATTTGAAATTAATATGACCCAATAATTGTTGCAAAATCGTCCGCTTTCAAAGACGCACCGCCGATTAAACCGCCGTCAACGTCTTTTTGAGAGAATAAAGTTTTAGCATTTCCAGCATTTGCGGAACCGCCATAAAGGATAGAAATATTTTTTGCAATATCGTTGCCGAACTGTTTTTTGATTGTCCGACGGATAAAATTGTGCATTTCTTGCGCTTGTTCAGGCGATGCCGTCAAACCAGTACCGATTGCCCAAATAGGTTCGTAAGCAACCACAACTCTCGCCATATCTTCTGCCGACAAATGGTACAAATCGCTTTTGATTTGCTTCGCAACGGCTGAATTTTGACGCTTTTTTTGACGAATACTGAGGGGTTCGCCGCAGCAATAAATCGGGGTCATGCCTTTCGACAACAACAAATTTATTTTTTTAACCAAGACTTCGCTGCTTTCGTTTTGATATTCGCGACGCTCCGAGTGACCAATGATAACGTATTGAACACCAACGCTTTGCAACATATCCACCGACGTTTCGCCCGTGTAAGCACCGCTAATTTCGTGGTGACAATTCTGTGCGCCGAGCTTTAAACTTGGGTTTGATTCGATGATTTTACCGACTTTCAACGCGAAAACTGAAGGGACACACAAGACCGCCGTGACGTCTTTCGGGAGTGGTTTAGCCGCAATTTGCTCCGCCAAAGTAATCGCGCTCGACAAGGTCATATTCATTTTCCAGTTGCCCGCAACGATTTTTTGTTTCTTAGATTTTGCCATGATTTCTATTAAAATTGATTGAGTGGGCGACTAATATCGCCTAATTTTTCGCAAAAGTACGTTTTCAAATGGTTTTGCCAAGCGAAAAGGCTAATTTAATGTTTTTATGCCCATTTCCTTTTTCCGAATTCTTTATTTCTAATTGTAAAGGCTTTTCCTACTTTTGCGCCATCGTAAATGTATTTGCAAATTCATTTGCAAATACATCTCTGACGACCATTAATTAAACCAAATCAATTTATCAAAATTTTATCAAAAAAATAGAACATGGTCATTAGAAACAATTGGACATTATCCGAAATCGAAAACATCTACAATCGCCCTTTGTTGGACTTGATATTTGACGCTGCAACGGTGCATCGCCAAAACAAATCGTACAGCGAAGTCCAAATCAGCAGCTTAATTTCCATCAAAACGGGTGGCTGCAAGGAAGATTGTTCTTATTGCCCACAAGCGGCACGTTATCATACCGACATCGAAGTTGAGCCTTTGATGTCGGTCGAAAAAGTGAAAACACAAGCCGCAATTGCTAAGGCAAACGGCGCATCACGCTTGTGCATGGGCGCAGCTTGGCGCGAAGTGCGCGACAATCGGGACTTCGACCGCGTGTTGGAAATGGTCTCAGAAGTCAACGAAATGGGCATGGAAGTGTGTTGCACTTTGGGGATGTTGACCTACGAACAAGCCGAAAAACTGAAGGCGGCGGGCTGTTTTGCCTACAACCACAATATTGATACATCGGAAGAAAATTACGGCAATATCATCACAACGCGCACGTTTGACGACCGTTTGAACACGTTAAAGCACGTAAAAAAGGCGAAAATGTCGGTTTGTTGCGGTGGAATCATCGGTTTGGGCGAAACGGACGACGACCGCATTAAGATGTTGCACACGCTTTCGACGATGGATGAACACCCCGATTCAGTGCCGATTAATGCCTTGGTTCCCGTTGCGGGAACGCCCTTGGCAAACAACGCAAAGGTGCAAATCGACGAAATGTTGCGGATGATTGCGACGGCACGATTGATTATGCCTAAGAGCGTTGTGCGTCTGTCGGCGGGTCGCAATGATATGACGATTGCGGAACAAGCGTTGTGTTTTATGGCGGGTGCCAATTCGATTTTTGCGGGTGAAAAATTGTTGACAACGCCAAATCCTGATTTCGATACGGATATGGATATGTTCAAAATGTTGGGTTTGACGGCGCGAAAACCATTCAAAGAACCTGTTGTGGTGGAAGAATACGCTTAAAATAATGATGAATTATGAATGATAAATGATGAATGATAAATGATGAATAAAAAGGGCAGATAAATCCTAAATTAGTTCATCATTGATTAAAGCCTAATTATCTCGTTATTCATCATTTATCATTCATAATTCATCATTATTAATTAAATGGTCATTAATTCAGATTTTGACGCGCATTTAAAAGCGCAATTAGACGCTAAACGCGACAAAGGTTTATTAAGAAAATTAGTTACGGTTGATAACGATTTAATTGATTTTTGTTCCAATGATTATTTGGGATTTGCGTCCGATAAAACGTTGATTAATTCAGAATTAAATAGCTCAATGAATGAGGAAAATAAGGCGTTAAAAATTGGTAGTACAGGCTCTCGATTGATTACGGGAAACTCCGAATTAGCCGAAGAAACCGAAGCACTCATTGCGCGTTTTCACAAAGCCGAAGCCGCTTTGATTTACAGTTCGGGTTATGCGGCAAACGTCGGTTTATTTTCGTGTTTGGTGGGTTTAGGCGACACGATTATTTCTGATGAATACATTCATGCGTCGATTATTGACGGCATAAGGTTGAATAAAGCCAATCGTATGTGGTTCAAACACAACGATTTAGAAGATTTAGAAGCAAAATTAAAATTGGCTAACAATAAAACAGTCGTTGTCGTTGAATCTATTTACTCGATGGACGGCGACGAAGGACCCCTCAGTATAATTGCCGATTTATGCGAAAAATACGGCGCTTTATTGATAGTTGACGAAGCACATTCAACGGGAATTTATGGCGAAAATGGGGAAGGTTTGGTGTGTCATTATGGCTTAGAAAATCGAGTTTACGCACGGATTCACACCTTCGGAAAAGCCTTAGGTTTTCATGGTGCCGTGATTGTTGGCAGTAAAATTTTAAGAGATTATTTAATTAATTATTCGCGTTCTTTTATTTATTCAACGGGTACTCCGCCGCATTATTATTTGCAAATTCAAGCCATTTATGCGCAATTAATTCATTCTAATTCGCAATTAAATAAAGCGCAATTATTTGAATTAATTAATTATTTTAGAACGCACATTAAATCAATAAAAAACGTCCAAATTATTGACAGTTTATCTCCCATTCAAGCCGTAGTTATTGGCGATAATTTCAAAGCCAAAGCTATTGAAAATCAATTACTTAACGATGGTTTTTTCGTTAAAGCTATATTGTCTCCAACTGTTGCAATTGGCACTGAAAGATTGCGTATTTCTATTCATTCTTTTAATACTGAAAAAGAAATTGATGGATTAATTAATGCAGTTAAATTGAGTTTAAATAGCTAATAATTGCATAAAATACTGAGGGGCAAATTATGCAACTGCATATTCCTCAATTGATACTTTTTCTTTTTTATTAACCCTATTTTTCTTCTTATATGACTTAATAAAATCAGAGATAGCCACTTTTTCAGTGGCTGAAAGTGGTTGTGGTTCGACGAAAAAATCAACGTCTAAAGGTTCTTTAATTAATGCCATAATGATTAAGATTTAAAATATTGTGAAACGAGTTTTTCAGCTGCCTCGGTCGGAATTATCATCAAATGACCGCCAAAATGATAAGCACCTAACGTTTGAATATAGTGTTCAATCAACTGCGTTTTTGAACGAAACGATAAAAAGCCATCAAAACCACGCTGAAAAGAGATTTTGCAAGCATAAGCGACTAAATTACCGGGTACACCGAGGTACATTTTATGTTTGCCTCTGTTGAAAGGTGCGCTTTCAATGAGATGCATAAAAACGTGGTCATCTTCAATTGTAAGGCTAATTAAGCCTTGAATAACTTGCGAATTCTGAGCAATAGTTAACTTGTAAACCTCTTTTTTAAGGTCGTTAAATTCTTCACGCCAATTGAATAGCCAATTATTTTTCTTTGTTATTAATGCAAGGTCTTTCTTTGATAATAAAGATATTTCAGTTAAAAAACTATCGCCTGTTACTGCATTCTCAATTGACCGTGTAAGTTTATCAATTTCAAAATCAAGTAGTCTGTTTTCCATTATGTTACTTCAAATTTAAGGTATTTTAAAAAGTATATATTCAATTAACTGTTTGTTTTAAGTTGTTTGCAAATCTAAACAACTTATATTTATAAACAAAATTTCTTTCACTTTTACCAAATTTTTTAACTTAAAAATGATCATCGCAGGCATACACACAGGCATTGGCAAAACCTTAACTTCCGCTATTTTATGCGAGGCATTGGGCATGGATTATTGGAAACCGATACAAGCGGGGGATTTAGATAATTCAGATTCCATATTTATAAAAACCCACGTTTCCAATCCTTTATGCACCATTCACCTCGAAGCGTACCGTTTGAAAGTCGCCGCATCGCCGCATTTTGCCGCTGATACTGAGGGGGTGCTAATTGATAGAAAAAAATTGATTTTACCCAAATCTAATAACAGAATATTGGTCGAAACGGCGGGCGGCATTATGAGTCCTTTGGGTAAAAACTATTTGAATATTGATTTAATAAAACAATTAAAATTACCCGTAATAGTTGTTTCAGAAAATTATTTAGGGAGTATTAATCACACTTTAATGACGGTTAAATTATTGCAAAAAGCTAAAGTTCCCCTTTTAGGTATTGTGTTTAATGGCGACAAAGTGCCTTCAAGTGTTGATTTTATTTTAGATAATACGCAATTGCCTTTATTGTTTTCAATTCCGCGATTTGATGTGGTTAATAATCAAACAATTAAAGCATTTATCGCTGAAAACTATTCTATAATTAAAAAATAATTTAGAAGACCCCTCAGTATAAAAACGAAAAAGCCTTGAAAACACGTCGTTTTCAAGGCTTTTTTTAGCATTTATAGTTTCAATTTTAAAGACCATTTACGAGGATGCCTAATACCTTTCAATTTCATTTGAGCGAAATAAGGATGTTCAGGATTAACAATTAATTCCTGACGCAAAGGATGAATCAAAACGTCCATGTCTTCCAATGGGATTGCGCCCAAAAGTGGCTCAGAATTGCCCGGCAAAACCATCGCCCGACAAGTCGTTGCTCTGTTTTTAAACCTAACTTGTACACTGTCAACAACATCTAATTCCACAATTCTCCCATCGGCAGTTTCCGCTTTTCGCTTTTCTACAATCGGAAATTGCAATTGTTCTTGAATTGACTCATTGATGCAGAGGTTGTAAGCACCCGAATCAACCATCATATTGACGTGCATCCGTTTGATGTCTTCTTCACCAATATAATGTTTTCTGGCAAGTGCCATGTCGTCGCCGTTAATTAATTCTATATCAGCATATACCAATCCCATGTGCCTTTTTTTTAAAGATTAAATAATTTTCATTTCTTATGTTCCCTACTTTCAACAAATCTAAACCTATTGTGCGGAATGACAAAATATTTAAAACATATTCTAATTTATAAATTAAGCAATTAATGAATTTTTAGAACGAAAAAGCCTTAAAAATAAGGATTTTTAAGGCTTTTTTAGCATTTATACTGAGGGGGTGTTCGGCAGGTAAAAAAAGTTTTTTTGTGCAAAACCACAGCACGTCTTACATTTGCGCCATTAAAAAATGATAATTTTAACTAAATTTAAATGACACTTTTAGAAAAAGATAAAGCCTTTATTTGGCATCCTTTTACGCAAATAAAAGACGAAAATGCGCCGATTGTGATTAAACGCGCGCAAGGATGCACCCTTTATGCCGAAGATGGAAAGGAGTACATTGACGCTATTTCATCTTGGTGGGTCAATATTCACGGACACGCACATCCGCACATTGCACAGGCAATTGCGCATCAAGCAATGGAATTGGAACAAGTCATTTTTGCGCGTTTTACGCACGAACCTGCCATTAATTTAGCGGAGCAATTGTTGATGAATCTGCCAACGCATTTTTCTAAAGTTTTCTTTTCGGATAATGGGTCAACTTCGGTGGAAGTGGCTTTGAAAATGGCGTTGCAATACTTTCACAATCAAGGTATTACGCATAAAACAAAAGTTATTTCTTTTGAAAATGCGTATCACGGCGATACATTTGGGGCAATGAGTGTAAGCGGTAAAAGTGCCTTTAATGCACCTTTTAATCCTTTACTTTTTGAGGTCTTTTCATTGCCAATTCCTAATGAA
>JAYUKJ010000893.1:0-7477 GCA_043764555.1 Saprospiraceae bacterium | reverse complement strand
ATAAAGTGGAAATTACGGAAGAAGAAATGGATGATTTTCTGTCTAATTCCTTTAAATCCATTCAAAAAGCGGAAACGGATGCCTTAATGGCTCATTCTTTTGCCGTTTTGGCGGGCGACACCGTGGAAGAATTAGACGATAATTTCGCTTATTCTTTTATTGATGAAACGGAATTAATAGACGCTCATTCAGTTGTTGATTCATCGACTAATCCGCCAATTAATGACAGCGACATTAATAAAGAATCGTTAATTAGTGAATTAGAATTAATTGAGGCTGAACTCGATAAAGCATTGACAAACAACACGTTAGAAGCTAATAATGCTTTAATTATTCCAGTTAATTCTGTTGAACAAAATACTAAAATGGCGTCAATCGACGCCATTGAACCAATTATTAAAAAGGTAATTGTTAAAGATTTTAATGAATTAAAATTGGCGGATAAAGCGGCAATTAAATTAGAAAAAGAAATTACAAGAGAAGCGCCAAGTCATTCTTTTAGAGTGATTAAAAAAGAAATTGCAAGAGAAATTGCCACTAATTCGTTCACAATTGTCGTTAAAGAGAGAGCAACAGAAACGACACAAAGGATTGAGAATGAATTGATTGCAAACGCTCAATTAGCTAAACCAAATGAATTTAATGCAGCTGAATTAATTAACGAAAATGAATTGATTAACGAAAATGAATTAATCAACGAAAATGAATTAATTAACGAAAATGAATTAATTAATGAAAATGAATTGACTCATGAAAATGAATTGACTCATGAAAATGAATTGACTCATGAAAATGAATTGACTCATGAAAATGAATTAATTCATGAAAATGAATTAATGAATGAAAATGAATTAATGAATGAAAATGAATTGACTCATGAAACGGAATTGATTAAAGATTTGGAAACGGAAAAACCGCCCCATTACATCATGGATTTGGAGGATATTTCGCCCGTTTTCAAACAAAAAACGGAAGGTATAGAGAATAATTTTGAAAAAAATAAGGCTTCAGAAAACAAAAAAGGGACCCCTCAGTATAAAGACGAATTGGACGATATTTTGGCAAGTTTCAACAAAAAAACCGACGATACAGACGCGATGATGACGGCAAAAAAATCAGATTTAGAACTTGAAATTTTAAACGAAAATAAAGTAACAATCGCCACAAAACCGAGAACCGACGGACCGCCCGAAGGCATGAGTTTTACGGAATGGCTGCGGCAATATCGGATGAATCAAGCGGCAGCGGCAGCCCAAGTCGCCGCCTACGAAACAACGCTAAAAGAAACAAAGGCGCCGGCAGAAGTATTTGACAATCAGCTATTTATAGAAAAAGAAGCCAATCGAAAATCCATTAAACACAACTTGGATGCACTCTTTGAAACCGATAGCGACGTGCCTGAAAACCTGTTTGGCTTTATAGAACCGACTGAAAAAAAGGTCGAAAAGGCGCTCAATACTGAGGGGGCTTCCGACATGATTCGGCAGCATTTGAACACTGAATCAAGCGATGAAGAATTTGCTTATTCGGGCGAAAAGAAGAAGAAAAAGAAGAAAAAAGAAATGCACGAATTGGCCGCCCGAAGCATCGAAGAAGACACCGACATGATGTCCGAAACCCTTGCCGATTTACTCGTTTGGCAAGGCAAAACAACTAAGGCAATAGATATGTATCAAAAATTAAGTTTGGCGTTTCCAGACAAAAGAACTTACTTTGCGGCTAAACTTGAAACTATCAAAAGTAACGCCGCGTAAAATTGTTAGATTTCAAATTCCAAACTATCTCAACTCCATTTTGGAATCTGAAATTTGGAATTACTCAAATATTCTCTAATTAAAAAAATATAAATTACGATGTTAACAACATTGACCGTCCTCATCGCCATCGTCGCATTACTTTTAGTGATTGCCGTTTTAATTCAAAACCCAAAAGGTGGTGGCATCGACACGACTTACGGCGCAGGCGCACAGCAAATGTTCGGCGCAGCGCGTTCGACCGAAACAATTGAAAAATTGACGTGGTATTTGGCAACCGCACTCATCGTTTTGTGCATTGCGTCTTACTTCCTTATCTCGAAAAATCCTTCGGCAGACGTTCAGTTGTTGTCAAAATAATTGTTCCCAATCAAAGGCAAAAAGGCTAATCTACGACAGTAGGTTAGCCTTTTTTGTTGCCCTAATTTTCAAAAAAAACTTTGATTTAAATATGACTTTACTACATTTAGCCTTTCGTTTTTCTATCAAAAAAATCAAACTTTAAATTATTTATGGATATCAAATCTCTATTCAGACGAAAATCAATCAAAGACGCCATTGCGAACGCTGAAAGCCACCACGGAGACGGCGAAGCCATGGTAAAAAGTTTGGATGTCCGCGACCTTACAGCCATGGGCATTGCGGCAGTCATTGGCGCGGGCATTTTCAGCACCGTCGGCAAGGCTTGCGCGGAAGGCGGTCCTGCCATCTCGGTTTTGTACGTTTTTACGGCAATTGCGTGCCTGTTTTCGGCATTGTGCTACGCCGAATTCGCTTCTCGCGTCCCCGTTTCTGGCTCGGCTTACACGTATGCTTACACGACTTTGGGCGAAATCATTGCTTGGATTATCGGTTGGAACCTCGTTTTTGAATACGCCATTGGCAACATCACCGTCGCGATTTCTTGGTCGGATTATTTCTCCAACCTCATCGAAAAAGGCTTTCATATTAACATTCCCGATTATTTGGAAATGGATTATTTGACCGCCAAACGCGCCGCGCTCGCCGACCCGATGAGCGCCGCCGCCGCCGCTTGGAACGATGCGCCTTCGATTTTGGGCATCAAATTTATCGCCGATTTGCCGACGCTTTTGTTGACTTTTTTGGTGACAATTCTCATTATTCGCGGCATTAAAGAATCAAAAATTGCGACAAATATCATGGTCGCCGTCAAATTAGTGGTCGTATTTTTGGTCGTTGTCGTCGGTGCTTTTTACGTCGATACGTCAAATTGGTCGCCTTTTGCGCCCAACGGTTGGGGCAATGTGATGAAGGGTGTATCATCGGTTTTTTTCGCATATATTGGTTTTGACGCCATTTCAACAACCGCCGAAGAATGCAAAAATCCGCAGCGCGACTTGCCCAAAGCGATGATTTATTCCTTGATTATTTGCACCGTTTTATACGTCGCCGTCGTCCTCGTCATGACGGGCATGGTCAAATACGATACGCTTGGCGTGGGCGACCCGTTGGCTTACGTTTTTGGCGCACGGGGTTTGTTTTGGATTGAAAAAATCGTCGCCATCAGCGCCGTGTTTGCCATGGCGAGCGTGTTTTTGGTCTTCCAAATCGGTCAACCGCGCATTTGGATGACCATGAGCCGCGATGGTTTGTTGCCAAAACGCTTCGCTTCCTTGCATCCAAAATTCAGAACGCCTTATTTTTCAAGCATCGTTGCGGGACTTTTAGTGGCCATTCCGTCGCTTTTTATGAACCTTACGGAAGTCACAGACCTTTGCAGCATCGGCACGCTGTTCGCTTTTGCGTTGGTGTCGGGCGGCATTTTATACTTAGAAAAAGACGACCCCTCAGTAAAACCCGTCGGTTTTAGAATTCCTTACTTGAATGGACAATTTATTGTACCGTTTTTATTGGTCACAACACTTGGTCTTTTTATTAACTACAAAACCGAAGTTTTTCAAGATTTCAGCGGCAATCACCTCTTGTATTGGGGATTTTTCATGGTTTTTGCGTGGGTTGCCTACAAGAGTTTTAATGAAAAATGGTCGCTCATTCCCGTTTTGGGTTTACTCACCAATCTCTATTTAATGACTGAATTAGGCGCTACTAATTGGCTGCGTTTTTTGCTGTGGTGCGCCATCGGCTTGGTTATTTATTTTGCTTATAGTTACAAAAAAAGTAATTTAGCAAAATAGACTTTTATCCGCTGATTGTCACGAATTAGCGCGGATTAATACCATAAAATCCGCGTTAATCCGTAAAAACCAAGGGATAAACACTTTTCTTCAAAATTTAAAAACAACTAAAA
This sequence comes from Saprospiraceae bacterium, assembly GCA_043764555.1. GTDB lineage: Bacteria > Bacteroidota > Bacteroidia > Chitinophagales > Saprospiraceae > JAAFJT01. The sequence goes on along the minus strand of JAYUKJ010000893.1, from coordinate 3,454 downwards.
TGACCTTTAAAGTGTTTAAGAACTTTATATTCCTGACGCTCCTATTGAGCCTCAACGCGTGTGGTTTGGACAGCAACAACCGACTAAATGGCGAATGGAAAAACGCGACTTTAGGCTTCGTCGTTGATTTCAACGTTGCCAATAAAACGATGAATTTCAGAACGGGCGTCACCGATGTGAGCATCAAAACGAGCTTCGATAAAATTACTGAGAGCGACGATGTTGTTAATTTAATCAAGCCTGACGGCAGTAAAACGGTCGTTACTTTTAAAGAACAGGACGAAATAGAGCTTAGTGCGGACAATTTTCCGATTGCTTTGAGCTTCAATCGGGTTAAGAAAAATTAAAAAAGACCCCTCAGTATAAAAGCATTTTTCAAGCAAAATCAATTCAAAAAATGGCAAAACAAATTAAAAAAGAAAACCTTCCCGAAAAGATTTGCGTCACCTGCGGACGCCCTTTTACGTGGCGCAAAAAATGGGAAAAAGTGTGGGCAGAAGTCAAATATTGCAGCGATAAATGTCGCATGGAAAAGAAAAAAGTTTGAGGTTTTCCAAAAAATAGGACCCCTCAGTATAAAACCCAAAAACGTGTTGCAAATGATGATTTGCCACACGTTTTCTTTATTTGTTCCCAATCATCAACTTTTAATCTTCTCGTTTGTTTCCAATCTAATGTTACCTTTGGCGATATTTATCATCTTAAATCTCTAATTCATAATTCAATATTATGCCCAACTTCGGTTATCGTTTTTCAGAATATACGCCAAAAGACGGCGAAGGCACGCCTTTTGAGCGCCTTTTCAAGATTTTTCAAGAACTCTTGTTGCACACTTCGGGCGACGTTACGGAAGCAATTTCTTGGCTTACGCAACTCGATAAAGAGTACAATTTGACAAAACCCGACTACGGAATTGCCGATTTTATTCAACAACTGATTGACGAAGGCTATTTGCAACCGCAAACGCCCGCCGACGGCGGCGGCATGGGTTTGTCGGCTAAAATGGAAATGGGACTGCGCCAAAAAGCGCTCGAAGACATCTTCGGAACCCTCAAAAAGTCGAAACGCGGCAACCATTCTTCGACCTTCGGCGGGCGCGGCGACGAAATGACGAGCGACGTAAAACCCTACGAATTTGGTGACCCTTTGGAGAATATGGCGGTGACAAACACGATGAAAAATGCCCAAATCAACCACGGTTTAGACAATTTTCAGCTTGACAACCGCGACCTTGAAATGCACGAAACGTTCTTTCAAAGCCAGATGAGTACCGTGATGATGATTGACATTTCGCACTCCATGATACTCTACGGCGAAGACCGCATTACGCCCGCAAAACGCGTCGCAATGGCACTTGCCGAGCTAATTGCCACGCGTTATCCGAAAGATACGCTCGATATTGTCGTTTTTGGCGACGACGCTTGGCAGATTGAAGTTAAAGATTTACCTTATTTGGAGGTCGGTCCATACCACACAAACACGGTCGCTGGCTTGGAACTCGCGATGGATTTATTGAAGCGCCGCCGCAATCCGAATAAGCAAATTTTTATGATTACGGACGGCAAACCAACGTGCATTAAAAAAGGAAAGAATTACTATAAAAACTCATTTGGTCTCGACCGTCAAATCGTTTTGCGCACGCTCTCACTCGCTGCGCAATGCCGAAAATTGGACGTGCCAATTACGACGTTTATGATTGCGCGCGACCCTTATTTGCAAAGTTTTGTCGAAGAATTTACGGCGGCAAACAACGGCAAAGCGTTTTACAGCAGCTTGCAAGGTTTGGGCGAATTTATTTTTCAAGACTATAAAAATAACAAAAAGAAACGCGCCAAATAGGGCGTTTGGACATTAAAAAATATTGGGATATTGTCGAACGCGACAATATCCCAATATTTTTTAATGTCCAAATACCCATTTCAACAGCTTTTAAAACAAAATGCCGCCCCTCAATATCCAACGTTGATAGGTGACTTTATAATTATTTTCAATCCATTGATTGCTAAAATCATAACGGACTTCTTGAAAACGCGCACCAAGTTCTGCGAAAAAATTATAACGCGCCGACGCACCAAATCGCAAACCAATTGTCGGCTGAATAAATACACCACCCCTTCGATTTACAATAATTTGATTATTCGTTTTCATAGGTTGCCCGTAGCCTACGGCAAGCGTGAAAAACTCCGACACGCGGCGCTTGCTCAAATAGCCGCGCAGTTCACCAAAAGCAGCTAACACACTGGCGTTACCGTCTTTTAAATAGTACGAATCGTAAGCAAGTCCACCGCCGATGCCCAATTTTCGTTGAAACAAATGTCCCGCCGACGCCTGTAAACCGACGCCGATGTGCGCGCCTAAACCGTTTTTATTGCGCCCAAAACTCATGGCGTAAGCGGCGGAAACGTAAAAACCACGCTCTCTAAAATCGTAAGTTTTCTCCATTTTAGGCGTTTTTGTCGCCACAATTTTCGGTTTTGCCATCACCACTTTTGTAATAATCGCGGGTGGACAACGCATTATTTGCCCATTTTCGAGTTGAAAAATGAGCGTATCGGTTGGCACGTAATACATGACTTTTCCGTAAATACGACTACCGTTTTTGTAAGTAATACAATCCGCAAAGCCTTCGGTTGCTTCGATTTGAGCGCTTGTTTTGGTGATTAAAAAGACTAAAAAAAGCGTAAAAAAGGCGTGTAATTTCATTGTGCGATTAGGATTAGAAACATGAAACAGGTTATCAAATTCGATTTTGCAAACAACTGTTAGTCAATTTATGGCAATTTGAAATTTAGAATTTGGAATTTGGAATTTGGAATTTGAAATTTAGAATTTGAAATTTGAAATTTGAAATTTGGAATCCTATTTAGGACAAGCGCCTTCTTTGAATTGCGTAATATTTTGGCACCGCGCAATGCAATCATTTGAATACGTTTTGCCATTGCAGCCGCAAACGGGCTTATAAATTTCGTAGCAAACGCAATCCGTTTTCATCGCTTTTTCGAGACAATCATCGACCACATTCGTTTTTTTGCACGTAGAAGCCGTCAAAATCGCGGCTATACTGAGGGGTCCTAAAAACGTCATTATTTTTTTCATAAATTGTTGATTTACAATTTTTTATATCACGAACACTCGTGCGTGAATCTCCGTGAATCCCATTAATTTACTTACAAACGCCTTGCGTATAAGTCGTTATGCCAACGGATTCTGCAGTGCAAGCGTTGCTGTACGTTTTATTGTTGCAACCGCAAACGGGCGTAAAATCTGCCGTGCAAACTCTACCGTTGTTGGCCGTTTCTTGACAGTCTTTTTTGCAAGAAGTTGTGCCAATAAGCGCAATGATAATTAGAAAACAGGTATCTTTTTAATGATTCAAGGTGATTAGAGAAAATATTTCTGCTAAAATTTTGTTTTTTCGTACAAAAGTTTTATTTTATGGTCTAAATTGAATTTT
>JAYUKJ010000892.1:0-28061 GCA_043764555.1 Saprospiraceae bacterium | reverse complement strand
CCGTAAGACCGATGGCGTTGCAACCGATTGACTGCAATTCGGCGACAATTTTCTTATTTATCAAACCCGCATAGACCATCGTCACAACGTCCAAAGTCGCTTCATCGGTGATGCGGCGACCCTCAATTTTTTGGGGTACGATGTCCATTTTTTTCAACAAAACATCGGCAATTTTTCCACCACCATGCACCACAATTTTGCGCCCCGCAAAAGCCGAAAAATCGCTCAAAACTTGGCTCAATACTGAGGGGGTATCGACGACATTGCCGCCGATTTTAATGATGAGTAATTTATTATTTTGCATTGATTTAATTCAATTAATTCTACAAATAAAAAATTCCATTTCTTGATAGAAATGGAATTTTTAATTGAGAAATTATGTCTAAAAAAGTAATTAATTAGGCTCGTCGAAATTGATGTTTTTATAAATAGTTGCGAGCGACAGTTCAACGCCTGAAACAACGATTTTTTCTTTAAAACCCATGTAATCCGTGTAAACCCATTTGCCCTCAGCATTTTTTTCATACATATCAACAACAGGTTCATTTTGAGCGACCAAAACGATTTGTTGAAGGCTTGGAATCGTCTTGTAATAGCGCAGTTTTTTACCTTTATCATGCCCTTCTGTCGAATTCGATAGAATTTCAATCACAACGGACGGCGCAATTTCTGCCACTTGATCGCCTCGAAAAACAAATTTTTCGGATTTTTCCACTGTATTAATGTCTGGATAGGTATTTAATTCCGATTGCTCAATCCAAACGGGGCGCGTTTCATAGAACAATTCTTTCCCTTGTTCCTCAATCGCGTCCGACAAAGCAACGACGAAACGACGAGAAATACGGTTGTGGTTTTCCGACGTGTGGGGCATGATAGCTGTTACTTTGTTTTGAAAAAAGGTGCTTTTATACGCATTTTGGCGCTCATTTTCCCAATATTCTTCCAAACTCATTGTCAGAACTTCATTTGGGAATGCCTCCAAATAAGCCAAAGTACCGCGTTTCGGTGGATGTAGAACTTGAACTCCCATTGCTAAAAAATTTTTTATTTCAACAAATCTACGTAAATGAATTAAAAATTAAAAATTAAAAATTAAAAATTGAGATGAGAACTTGGTCGGTTAAACGTTGGAGAGATTGCAATTTGCACAACGCAAATTTGGAAAAAAGGACCCCTCAGTATAAACGGACTTTTTATCTCATTTTATGTTCATAAACGGCTTTTTCACCAAGAAATCCGTGTTAATCCGCGAAATCGGTGGATAAAACTATTTTTTTTCCAAGAAATGTTTCAACACCGCCATTGCCGAAAACGTCCGATTCCGCGCTTGTTCAATTACGATTGAATTGGGCGAATCAATCACGTCGTCCATTACAATTTGATTGCGGCGAACGGGCAAACAGTGCATAAATTTTCCTTGATTTGTCAACGCCATTTTTTCCGCCGTCACCGTCCAACTGCTGTCCATCGAAAGGATTTTGCCGTAATCGTGGTAATTCGACCAATTTTTGGTGTAAATAAAATCGGCGCCTTCAAATGCTTTATTTTGGTTATATTCAATGCGGGACCCCTCAGTAAATTGCGACGACAATTCGTAACCTTCGGGGTGCGTAATCACAAAATCGTAGTCCGTAATCCGCATCCATTCGGCGAACGAATTTGGCACGGCTTGCGGCAATGCCTTCGGGTGCGGGGCCCACGACAGAACGACTTTTGGACGCGCCACCGTTTTGTATTGCTCAATCGTCAACCAATCCGCAAGGGACTGCAAAGGATGGACAATTGCGCCCTCCAAACTCACGACCGGCACGTGAGAATATTGTTTGAATTTGGCAATAATATGGTCGGAATAATCTTTTTCACGGTCGGTCAACGACGGAAAAGCGCGCACGCCAACGATGTCGCAATATTGACTAATCACCGCCGCCGCTTCTTTGATATGCTCCGCTTTGTCGAGATTCATCACCACGCCGTCTTCAAATTCAAGGGTCCAAGAGTCCGTAATATTGAGTGAAATCACGTTCATACCCAAATTATACGCCGCCTTTTCGGTACTCATTCGGGTGCGCAAAGACGGGTTGAAAAAAATCAAACCCATCGTTTTATTTTTTCCTAACTTGCTGAATTTGAATGGATTGCGTTGACATTCTTGCGCCGACTTGAGTAAATCCAAGGGGTCTTCAACGTCGTGAACGGAAGTAAAATGAAGCATATTTACTAAGTTTGAAAATTAAAGAGGAGAAAAGGAAAGGGGAAAAGAAAGGCTTATTCAAAAGTCATTTTTCTTTTTTTTTCAACACATAGGCACATAGGACACATAGTTTTTAGTTTCCTTCTGAACGATAAAAAAGAAAAAACTATGCGTCCTATGTGCCTATGTGTTAAAAAAAACGTTAAGCGAAATCGCGCATTAAATCAGCCAAAGCCTGAATGCTTTCTTTTGGCATCGCGTTGTAAATCGACGCGCGGAAACCACCGACCGAACGGTGTCCTTCGATGCCACTCATGCCGTTTTCTTTCGCCAATTTGCCAAAAATCGGCTCCATTTCGCGGTCATTCATCGTGAAACAGACGTTCATCAACGAGCGGTCTTCCCGCGCCACATTGCCTTTGAACAATGGATTTCGGTCAATTTCGTTGTACAGAATCGCCGCTTTTTCCGCATTGTGTTGGTGCATAGCCGCCAAACCACCGAGTTCTTTTATCCAACGCATGGTCAACATCGCAACGTAAATCGAGAAAACGGGTGGCGTGTTGTACATCGATTTTTCCTTCACAAAGGTGTTGTAATTGAACATCGCAGGCACGCGGCGCGTCGTTGCGCTTAACATATCTTTGCGAATAATCACGCACGTCACACCCGCCGGTCCAATATTTTTTTGTGCGCCCGCGTAAATCAGTCCGAATTTTTGGAAATCAATCGGACGGCTCAAAAAGTCGGACGACATATCACAAATAATTGGCTTGTCAATCGTTGGGAACGACTGGTATTGCGTGCCGTAAATCGTATTATTTGACGTCAAATGCACATATTTTGCGTGAGCAGGTGCCGTCCAATCTTTAGGAATATGGTCGTAAGTTGTGCTTTTTGACGACGCCAAAACTTCAACATTGCCGTATTCCCGCGCCGCTTCAATCGCTTTTGCCGCCCACGTGCCTGTATCGACGTGCGCTGCCGTTTCGTCGGCGTTCAAAATATTCATGGGTGCAAGGAAGAACTGCGTCGAAGCACCACCCGTCATCCAAAGCACTTCGTAATCATCGGTCAAACCGATTAATTCTCTCACCAAAGCCGTTGCTTCGTCGGCAATTGCGCCAATATCTTTGCTGCGGTGGCTCATTTCGAGAACTGATAAACCCGTTCCGTTGAGGTTTAAGACGCCTGCAGCGGCTTGTTCGATAACGGAAGCGGGCAAAATGGCTGGTCCCGCGCTGAAATTATGAATCTTCATATTTTCCTTTTTTTACGTTTTTGACGCACAAAATAATGCGTTAAAGATTTGATAATCAGTTAGTTGCGGAACGAATTTTAGAATCTAAACGCTAAAATTTGAAGTTTAGAATCTGAAATCCTGTTCTCGCTTCGCAAAGGTAGAGTCTTTCGACTTTGAAAAAAAACATTTTTAAAAACTATGAAAAAATAGGACCCCTCAGTATTTTTTGGTTAAAAATCAAAAAAACAAAATTTTAAGCCTATTTTTGTCAAAAATAATTCAATCAATGGCTACAACAGCAGTTTTAGAACAATCCACAAGTGCGATTAGTTTATCGCCACGTCAAGACACACGCTTGACGGTTGCTGATTTTTTGGCAGAATACACCAACCGCAAAGACGCTTTTAAATATGAATTAGTTAATGGTAAAGTACTCAAAACGCCGCGCACAATGCATCCAAATCAATACTACATAATTCGCAATTTATTGCGTCATTTTGCGCTCACCGATACGTACAAAGACGGTGCAGAACTCGCTGTTGAAACAGACATGGAAACTATTATCGAACAGATCCGCCGCCCTGATATTTCGTTGCGAACGGATAAGCAAATTTGGGACGGCGATTATAGCTTGGCTGAATTTGCAATAGAAATTATTTCACCAACCGATAATTTCAACCGCGTATTCGATAAAGTTGACGAATATTTTGAGGCGGGCATGAAGGTTTTGTGGCATATCATTCCTGAGCAAAAAACGGTTCAAGTTTTTTATTCACCACGCCTTATGACTGTCATGACGGACGACGAAGAAGTTTCAGCCGCGCCCGTTGCACCCGATTTTAAGATGACGGTGAATGAAATTTTCAAAAAACAACGTTTGGCGGTTGAAAAATAGTCCCCTCAGTATTTTTTGTAAAAAAGCATAAAAAATCCCGAATTTTCTCACGTGAGAAAATTCGGGATTTTTTTATGTGCGCCGTAATTTATAGCAAAAGCACAAAGCCGTTTGTTGCCAAACTACCCAAATCGTCGTAAGAAATCCAGACATAACCGCCGTTTCCCCACGCCCGTCCCCAAGAGTTTTGCAGTTCAAAAGCGCGCTTTTCTTCATCGTAACCAACGACAACCAAATGTTGCGAACCCGCCGCCGTTTTGTCACCGAGTTTTGGGTCATAAAAACGCGTTTGTTTCAAATTCTTAAATTCTGCCGTCACTTGTAACTCGACAACGACGGGATTGCCACGCATCAAAGCTTTTTTGACGTCGTAAATTTTCTGTTGCGCCCGCGTTGTGGACTGGAATAATTTCAAATAATTCTGAATTTTATACTTCACACTCGAATATACTGAGGGGGTCAAATTAGGTGACTCAAAAGGCAGGATTGCCGCGGAAACCGTGCCAATTGACGCTAAAAATGTCAAATTGTCTTCCGTCGTTGCGGTATTTGGCAAACTCAATTTGATGAAATCGGGCGATAAATTGTCTTTGTAATTGCTGTTCAAATTAATATAAAATTCCAAGCAACTTGCCAACGCATACGTTGCCGAAGGCGCGCCGTTGACCGACCGACGCGGCGGCATCATGTAGGATTTAAGGCTTTGTTCGGCAAGGGCATCTTTTGCCGATGTGCCAACACCTTCAATCGTTTTCAAATATTTATCGAAGGTGGCGGCGTCCGAAATGCCAAAACTTCCTTTTGTCGTATGAACAAAAGGCGCGTCTGGTTTTTGAGAAAAAACCGTTTGAGACGACATCAAACCGCAGAGAAGAAGACAGAAACAGATGTTTTTCATATTGAAATTGCTTAATTTTTTGATGAATGTGGACAATAATAACGCGTTGAATCATTTTAAAGTGTTAATGAGCAAATATTTTTACGGCGTATGTTCGGGAAACGTTAAAAGTTTTCCCGAATGTTGTAGCGTTAGACTTTACGCAAAATTTAGTGGTGAATAATTTGAAATAGTACCCATAAATACGCTTGTTTCTGTAAAAAAAATTACTTTTGTGAAAAATTCACGTAATTAATTCAGACTTTTTACCAAATAAAAATTGGTCAACTTTTGAAAATGAAAGAAATTGAACTCCGCTTGTCGCCCGCCGACGCCCATGACGATGCCGCTTGCCGACGTGCTGCCGCCGAAAAATTGGGTATTTTAGACACCAATATTTCCGACTTACAAGTTCTCCGTCGTTCGATTGACGCACGGGGACGCGACGCCGTTTTTCAGTTGCGCATTGCCGTTTATACTGAGGGGACCTCTTTTTCGCCCGAACCCGCACTTTTGGCACAGCTAAAAAATGTGGAAAATCAACCGCGCGTTTTGATTGTTGGCGCTGGACCCGCGGGCTATTTTGCCGCCTTGGAACTTATCGAATTGGGGCTGAAACCCATCGTTTTTGACCGTGGCAAAGACGTCCGTGCGCGCCGCCGCGACCTCAAAGCGATTCAGCAATACGGCACTGTGAATCCACATTCTAACTACTGTTTTGGTGAAGGTGGCGCGGGAACTTATTCCGATGGAAAATTATATACCCGCAGCCAAAAACGCGGTTCTATCGAAAAATCGCTCCGTTTGTTCGTCGAACACGGCGCCAAATCGGACATTTTAATCGACGCGCATCCGCACATTGGTTCCAACAAATTGCCGCAAGTCGTTCAAAATATGCGTGAAACCATCGAACATTTTGGTGGCGAAGTGCATTTTGACAGCTTCGTAACCGACTTCATACTGAGGGGTCCTAAAATTTTGGGCATTACGACCAACGACACGACCGAGCATTTTGGCGAAGCCGTTATTCTCGCAACGGGGCATTCAGCGCGTGATATTTATTATCTTTTGGACAAAAAAGGGATAAAAATTGAGGCAAAACCCTTCGCTTTGGGTGTCCGCATTGAGCATCCGCAGACCCTCGTTGACGCTGTTCAATACAAAACGCCGAACCGCGGCGCGTTGCTCCCCGCCGCTTCTTACAGCCTCGTGAGTCAAGTCAATGGACGCGGTGTTTTCAGTTTTTGTATGTGTCCGGGCGGTTTGGTGGTGCCTGCGGCGACTGCGCCAGGCGAAATCGTCGTCAATGGCATGAGTATGAGCCGTCGCGATTCTGAATATGCGAATTCAGGAACCGTCGTTGCCGTCGAATTAGAAGACCTCAAACCGTTTGCGCACCACGGTGTTTTTGCCGCTTTAGAATTTCAAAAATCGGTTGAACAAGCCATGTTTGCCGCGGGCGATGGCTCACAACGCTGCCCTGCACAACGACTTACAGATTTTGTAAATCGTAAAGTATCAACGGACTTGCCTAAAACTTCCTACATTCCGGGTCTGTTATCTGCGCCGATGCACCAAATTTTGCCCCCCTCAGTATATAACCGTTTGCGGGGCGGGGTAGTGGAATTCGGCAAAATGATGAAGGGCTATATGACCGAAGATGCCAATGTGATTGGCACCGAAAGCCGTACAAGTTCGCCCGTTCGGGTTCCAAGAAATACGGTGACTTTGATGCATGACGACGTTGCGGGATTTTTTCCTTGCGGCGAAGGGGCGGGTTACGCGGGTGGCATTATTTCGGCAGCAATGGATGGACAGAATGTCGCAAAAGCAGTGGCAAAATTTCTATCGGAAAAATGATTTTAGGCATTACGGATTTCAGTCTGTAACTCTTTAGATATTCACGAACTAAAGTCCGCGATACGAGCAGAAATTTTGAAACAAAAGACTGGATTTTCCCGTAAATGATTGATTATCAATTTTATATAATTAAATATCATTATTCAATTAATACTTATGAAGGATATAACTGATTTATTTGGACGTGCTTTTATGTCCGTCATTTTCTTTTTTGAAGCCTACGACAAAATATTTTTTATGACCGCCACGCGCCATTCGATGAGTGAAATCGGCATAACGTGGAATCAAAATTGGTTGATTTATGGCACTGGATTTTGCCTTATTTTGGGCGCAACGCTGCTACTTATCGGTTATCGTGTCGGTTTCGGCGTGTTTTTGATTCTCCTTTATTGGGTTCCTTTGACAATTATGCTCAATCAATTTTGGGATTATCCCTATGCCCACGAGTTAAGACGCGGTGTTGCTTTACATTTTATGAAGAATATTGCCATCGTCGGCGGATTACTTGTGCTGTACGCCAACGGAAGTGGTCGATACAGTATAAAACGGCTTTTGGCAACAACTTACGTTAGATAGTTTTTATTTTTATCTATAAATTACTCTTAAAATGCATTTTATACAAGTAAATTTTTATTATAATTTATTTAAGCATACAAAATGAAGTAATTTTGATACATCAAAAGACGACAACATACAGAAAGAAAGGTATGAAATAAATATAATAAAAAAAGAATCGTATTTTTTTTAGATTTGTTTTCTACCATAATACCTAAAAATCTTATCTTTGTCGGGACAAACTGAATCTCTTAATATTTCCTAACTACTTTACTCATTCACCGCCTATGAGAGCTGTCATTGTTGAAGACGAGATTACGAATATGCGTCATCTCAAAAATCTCATTGCAAAACATTGCGAACACATTGAAGTCGTTGCAACGGCCGAAAATGTGGAGGAAGCCTTGACGATGTTCAACGCGCCTGCTGTGCAACCTGATGTTGCTTTTTTGGACATCAGTTTGCCCGACGGCTTGATTTTTCAAGTGCTAAATCAGCTTGATAACATCAATTTTGACATCATTTTTGTCACGGCTTTCAAGGATTTTGCGATAAAAGCGTGCGATTATGGCTCAATTGGTTATATTATGAAACCGATTGATACGGACGAATTGAAAGCAGCTGTTTCACGCGTGAGAGCGGGAAAAGTGGGCAAAATGAAGGAGCGTCTTGATGTTTTTTCGGGTCACTATAACAATCCAAATGCGTTCGGTAAAATGAGCGTTTCGGCAGTTGATGGTATTTATTTTATTAATATCAAAGATATTTCACGCATCGAAGCGGAAGACAACTATTCGCACATTTTTACGCATCAAGGCGAAAAAATGACCGTCGCAAAGACCATTAAAAGCTACGAAGAATTGTTGTCGGGCGTGAATTTTTTCCGCGTCCACAAACGGCACTTGGTGAACCTAAACTTTATGAGCAAATTTATGAAAGGCGACAGCCTCGTGATGATGGACGACGGCATGAAAATTGAGGTTTCACGGCGTCGGCGTCCGCAATTTATGGAATTGATGAAACGCCTACAAGAAGGTATTCAAGAGCTTTAAAATTAAAATTTATCGCCCAACCTATAAGTTTATAGACATCAATTTTGGGGAAAATTGATGTCTATACTGAGGGGTCTTAAAAAATTTGTAAATGCAGGAAATTTTAAATACTTTAAGATTTTTTTAACAAAAAATTGAGAGAAATGCAACTAAAGTTTACGTGGGGACGTACATTTTAGAAACATCCACTTCAAAGAATCGCAACCTTGATTCTTAACGATTTCCAAAGTTAAAATTTTCATAAAATTTAAAATTCTGATTTTTAGTGACTTAAATATAAGTGAAAATAGCTTGTTGAAATAGGCTCATTTATTTTCACTTATTAGTTTGTCCGTTTCAGAAATAATCCTACTTTTATCCAGTTAATACACGCAACCCATGATTCATTCTACGACACTTTTAAAAAGAAACCATCACTTACTATACACGAGTTTTACAAAATCCAATACTATGGAAGACAAAAAAGGAGGTTCGCTACCTACACACGGCGCGAAAAATTTGTCAGACTGGAAAAAAGTCTTGACTGAACTGAACACCAAAGAATCTCTATCCGTCGTGGGCGGAAGAACGGTGGAAAAGGACAAGTGGAACAACCATTGCGGTGGTATTGTCCCGCAATAATAGCTTCCTAATTTGTTGCCATTTTCGCTAAAATATTGGGAGACAAGCCGACTGCGGTTTGTCCCCCATTTCTGCTTATAGCTTATTGATTAGACATTTTTTGAAAAATTGCCCAATTTGAAAAAAAAGCCGACCGAACCTTCACGTTCAGTCGGCTTTACTCATTTTTCACTTTTATTTTTTCACTTTTCGTTTAGTGCTGCACGACGATTTTGCTGCGTTGCCGCTTGTTCGTCGCTTTATTGGTCACCTCAAAGAGATAAATTCCGTTTGTCCACGTCGCCACATTGACGGAAAGGGACCCCTCAGTATTTTGCTCAAAAATAGTCTGTCCAACGGTGTTTAACACTTTTAGCGTGTAATTGCCGACTTCGATGTCAAGTTTCACGGTTTCGGTGGCGGGGTTTGGATAAATTTTTAGGTTATCGTTGTCCGCTTTTGTTGCCGATGGGTTGTTGGGTTTCTGAGCTACCAAAGCGTCTGAACCGCCGCTTCCGCCCGTCGCGCAATTTACAACTTCTCCACGCACGGGATTTAACCCATCGGAACTTTTCAGAAACCTTCCACAGCAGCTTTGAACCCAATTGCCCGCGCAAAATGCGGTTGCTTCCGCACATTGTTCTATCCTAAGCCTATGGCTGAAGAGCGTTGTACAATTAGTACATAATCCAGTGATGAGATTGAATTTTGTATTATTGAACCCGTTTGACCAAAAATTGTTGGAAGCGGTAAAGTTGTTGTAGTTGGCAGTAGCTATACTACCGGGATAAAAAATGTCGAATAGTAAACTGTTTGGACTATCTAAATTTTTGAATTCGTTGCCATAAGCCATTGTTCGGCCATCTCCGCTGCCAAAGTAAACATCCTGTCCTTTTATTCCCGTCATATTATCCACAAGCCGTGTGCAATGTAAGTCTATTCTTCCCGTTGCAGTCGAGGTAGGTCTGTTGAAATTAATGCCCGTTTCACAATGAATAATTTCGGTACTTTCCCATAAAAGGATATTGTTATCCCCGATTGTTGCGTCAATTCCCGTCTTAAAATCGGTAATTTTCAGTTCATTACCGTTGTTCATTGTTGCATTAATCAATTCAATTGCTTTGTAATTCCCCCATCTATTTCCGTTAAAATTACCTTGAAAAATACTTCTGTTTTCAATATTTAATGTCCCATTTTCGACTTTGCAAGCCGTGCCGAAATCGAGCATCAGAGGAGACGAAGCATAATTGAAATTGCATTGTCCCATGCGAACAAACGAAATATCTTTTGCTGAGATACCGTTACCAACTCCCGTAAAATTGCAGCCTCCGATATAGACACCATCGTTGCCAGAAGCGTTTCCATTGATTACGATACCATCCGTTAAATTGCTAAAATCGCCACCTATTATATTAATATTTTCAGAATTAATGAATTTCAAGGCCTTGGAGGACAAAGGAACGCCATCAAAACCAACATTAAAGAAAGTGTTTGTCTGCGTTGCATTATTGTTTGTAATCTCGATTTGGCAATCTACACCGTAAGAAACAAGCGCATTTGAAATATTGACCGACCGTCCACTAATGACCATTTTATTTACGGTGCCACCTGGCGCGTCCGTCAATTTAATCAGCGTGTTTGTTTTGCCCGAACCCCTCAGTATAAAGTCCGAATTGAGCGTTAAAACGTGTTGAATATCAAATTGAAAACAGCCGATTCCTGTAAAATTCATTGTACCGTTTATCACGAGTTCGCCGCCTTGTTCAATCACAATTGAGGACGTTAAACCAGTTAAATTGATGTTCGCCCCGCCGTTGATAATCATCTTACCACCCGTTTTAACGATAATTTTAGTATTTAAACCCGTCAAATTGAGGTTTCCGCCCATTTCGACTATCAATTGTCCACCGTTTTCAACATCGACTCGGGTAGCGCTGCGTTCTACGATTAAAGTGCCTAAATTCTGAACGCGTAAAGTACCACCGCTGCGTATTCTAACGGTTGTTGGATTGTTTGTCGCCCCGTCACCGACGCGCACGATGCCATTGTTTCCAACATTCACAATGCCTAAAGCATTATCAGTGCTACTTTTACAGCCGTCTGCCTGCTGAATTATCAACGAATATGCTGAATTATCCGCATTTGTGGGGGCATTCATATCGTCCGTAAAGCCAATTTTGCCGCTTCGATTGACCCATAGTTGACCCGTATTGGTCACATTCAGCGTGTAATCGATGATGTTATTCAATGCTTTGGGCTGAAAATTACCCGGTGACGGCGGCGTCAAAGGAAAGCCTAATGCGTTTATCCCAAAATTGTACGTCCGATTGTTCAAAGTGACGTTCGCGCTTGTTTCTAAAGGGTTTTTAGTAACCAAATTGTACAGCAAAAAACCCGTTGTGCGGTAACTCAAACCCACGTGTGCTTGATTTGCAATGCGGTTCTCGCCCAAACCTATCTCAGTTGCCACATCAGATTGACTGTTACTGCGCGAACCGACCATACCATTTGAACCGACTACCTGATTGTCCACCAACGCTTGTTCATTTGAAACATTCAAAAATACATTATCGCCTTGCGGACTTTTGATGTCCAAAGCACTTACTGTCGGGATAAAAGTCGTTTTGAGGTCTTCTCTATTACCGTCATCATATTTGCCACCGTTAATGTTACCTAAAGTTTTCAGGTCTATGCCCACGCCACCCGTAAGTCCCGTTGTGCCACCTGGCGCACCGTCAAGGGGGCGCAAATCTTTAATAACAATATTTCTGGTATTAATATTTATATCGCGACGCCCTAAAAGTGAGACTATCCGAAGTCCTAAAGTTCGCTTGTAAATAGTTTCAAAATTTTGTGATGTTGCAGGTAACGCTTTGACATCAAGGTCTAAGTAATAAGCTACGTTGATAGCAATAGGTATATAGACTCTACCACCCAACAATTGCTTGCCCGCAGGAAAATTCGGCGTGCCGACCATTGAACCATTGCTCACTGTCTTGTAATCGCATTTCTGCAACCTACCCATACCGTTTAATTCATTGTAAAAAGACGTGAATTGAATGGGAAATTTCGGATTAGCGTCGAAGGCTTGATACGTCAATAACTGCCGCGCGGCTGAACTTTTAAGCGTTTTTAACCCTCCTTTCAGTGTAGGTACGTTCCTACCAAGTACACCGCCCAACACTTGGTCACCCAAATCTTTTATCAAATACTGAAAACCCAAAGGAATATTTGCCCCTTGCATCGGCGAATCATAGCCAATAAACAGCTTTACATCGTGTCCCCCATTTGCCGCATTTGGATTTTTACGCTCTAAGTCCAAAAGTGCGTATTTAGCGACAACACCGCCCATACTGAGACCGATAATCGCGTTCTTTTCTGTACTTCCATTGCGCGCCTTTTCGCTGTTAATCTGAGCCAATAGCTTTTGCAAAAGCGCGGCGCTGCGGCGTAAATCATCGCGCCCTTCCTCGCTCGTCCAACTTACGAAGATAAGGTCGTACCCTGCAAGACGTAAATCTTTGGTAATAGGGCGGTCTCGATTAAGTGCAATCGGCGTATTGGTATAGGTGTTAAAGAAATCCAAAAAATCCTTGGCTACTATCCCATCCAAATTAACATTATCTTTAGTACCCGTATTAAAACCGTCTAAAATCAAAAGCGGTTTTCTTAATTTCTTATCCGAACAAGCGTAAAAAGTAGTCACATCCGCTCTTATCCGATTGGTTCCATCTTCAGGGCGTGTCTCCCAAAAAGGCTCATAAGAAGAATTGAGGTTGTCATCGCTGTAAATCTCATCAAGTCCACCGCTTTCGGGAACAGGTGCATTAAAAATGCTCGGCGCAACTTCGATTTCAAAACGGCATTTGAATCTTTGTTTAAGCCTACCGTTAGTCACTTGTAACTGCATAACAGCGCGCGTTGTACCAACGGGTAAAGACACGCTGAAAGGTTCTCCGACCCTTATTGACCTGAAACCACTGCCAAAATCAATGCTAAAAGCTGGCGAAGTACCGAAATTTCGAATGATTCGGTTAGAAGGGAGTACGAAAGAAATATTGCCCGTTTTGAATTTATTGACGATTGGGCTTGCCACAAAAACCAAGCTCGAGGTGTAGGGGTCTTCGGTTCGACCGCTTACATCAAATAATTGATTATTGTCATAACGCATCAAATTATCATCAAAAGCCGTGGACTTGAAATGCCCGTACCGCTCACACATAACGACTAAAGGAACGGGTGCGCCCTCGGTGTATGCGTTTTCGCCGTACAGCGTTTCGGCGGCGGGCAGCGTGTTTGCGCCAACTTGCGCCATACCGAGCATCGAGTATAGCCAACCAAAGGTGTTGATGTTGACGTCCGTGCTGTCTGAGATTGTCACTCCGTTGTACTTGTGAATGTTATCGAAATAAATCGATTTACTCATCAAGAGTCCGTAAGGGACGGTGCTTGTGTTGACATTTTGGAACATCGCATTCAACGTTTGTTGAATGTCGCCGCCTTCAGTCGTTTCGGTGACTTGTGCAGTCACCCGTCCGACCCACAACAGGGTCAGGAATAATAACATCTTTTTCATTTTTAGTGTTTTGAAAAAGTTAAGAAAAAATTGTTTAATTTATTGAATATTGCATATCAAAAAATCCGTCTGTTATATTAACCGTATCTATACAGCCAATTGTTTTATTAACAGCTCTGAAAGAGAACATCCCCTTAGCTATTTTCTTGATTTTATCATGCTCCGTAATTGTGACTGTGTGCTTAACTAACGTATCAAGTTTATACACATTACATCCGCGACCATAGTTACTAAACGGAGTGTCGTTTGTAATGATAAATGCTTTAACCGTATCGCTTAGGGACATATTAAAACCCATGGATTGTTCTTTTTTAACATTTCTTGCAGAGATGGAAGCGATATCAGAGAACGTAGATTTACCCATCTGCAAATCATTGCCAAGAATAGAATTCTCGTAAGGCACGGACTCCCAAAAAACGCCGTTCACTTTGCACGTAAACTTGTTGATATGCTGCGGGTTCTCTTCGGTTTTGCAGCAACTTGCCGCGAGAATATTGATAAAAACCAAGAGAAAAAAATACTTTTTCATTGTTTGAAAGATTTAAAAAAGTGAAAAAAAGGATGATTTTAGGCTATGATAGACACCGTTAAGGTGGGATTTTAATGTTTTTACTGAGGGGTCCTTCCGAAAGCGTCGTCCCGCTGTAGTCGTGAATATTGGTAAAATAGATGGACTTGCTCATCAAAAGCCCCGTCGGAACCTGTGCCATGTCCACGTTTTGGAAAACGGTAGTAAGCGCCTGCGGAATGTTACCGCCGCCTGTTTCGGTGACTTGTGCAGCCACCCTGCTGAACCCTAACATGAGGGCCAGAATCAATACAATGTTTTTCATTGCTTAGTGTTTTAAAAAATTGAAAAAAAATTGAAAAATTATTGTTTTAGTAGTGCATATCAAAAAAACCATTTGTAACCGTGGCTGTATCTACGCAACCAATATCTTTATTAATTGCTCTGAAAGAAAATGTACCTGTAACAATTCTCTTTTCTTTATTATGGTCTGTTACTGTCACTACTCGAGGAGATAGTGTGTCAATATAGTACACGTTACAATTACGAGAATAGTCTCCATAGGGAAATTTTGCGCTAATAGTAGATTTTTTTATGGTATCACTTAAAGTAAAATCGAAGGTGATAACTTGATTTTTTTTGTCATTCCTTGCGACAATGAAACCGATATCATAAACGGGTGACTTGTCCATCCGCAAATCATTGCCGAGAATGCCATTCTGGTAAGGCACCGCTTCCCAGTAAACTCCGTTTACTTTGCAGGTGAACTTGTTAATGTGGTCGCCGTCCGCTTTGGTGCAGCCTGCCAAGAGAAAGTTGATAAAAGCCAAGATAAAAAGATACTTTTTCATTGTTTGAAAGATTTAAAAAAGTGAAAAAAAGGATGATTTCAAGCTATAATAGACACCGTTAAGGCGGGATTTTAATGTTTTTACTGAGGGGTATGTCCGAAAGCGTCGTCCCGTCGTAATCATGAATATTGGTAAAATAAATGGACTTGCTCATCAAAAGCCCCGTCGGAACCTGTGCCATGTCCACATTTTGGAAAACAGTATTCAGTGCTTGCTGAATGTTACCGCCGCCTGTTTCGGTGACTTGTGCAGTCACCCTGCTGAGTCCTAACATGAGGATCAGAATCATTACAATGTTTTTCATTGCTTAGTGTTTTAAAAAATTAGAAAAAAAATTGAAGGTATTGTTGAGTCTAGTAATGCATATCAAAAAAGCCATTTGTAACAGTGGCAGTATCTACGCAACCCACGTCCCGATTAATAGCTCGAAAACGGAATGTTCCTTTTATGATACTTTTAGCTTTATCATGTTCTGTAACAGTAACTACTCGCGGGGATAAGGTATCCAAATAGTACACATTACATCTTCGAGCGTAATCTGCAAAAGGATTACCGTCAGTAATAACAAAATCTTTATTAGTATCATTCAAAGACAGATTAAATGTGATAGACTGATTCTTTTTGTCATTCCTTGCGAGAATTGAACCAAACAGAGTGGGTGAAACTGTCATCTGCAAATCATTACCAAGAATAGAGTTTTGGTAAGGCACGGCTTCCCAAAAGACGCCGTTAACTTTGCAAGTAAACTTATTGATGTGGTCACTGTCAGTTTTGTTGCAACTTGCCAAGAGAACATTGATAAAAACCAAGAGAAAAAGGTACTTTTTCATTTCTGAAATTTTTAAGTGTTAGTAAAGATTTAGAAAATAGCGCGGCATCTTAGTCGATGTTTTTAGCGCATAAAAATAACAGGGTGAATGGCAGCGCACTCACCGTAAGATATTGATTTACAGGCTTTTAAATTGATTTAGTAGAGAATTTCGTATTTAAGCGTGTCGTGAGCAGGTATCGTAACATTATCTGTAAGAAATTTCCAAATAGCGTTTTTTCCTACAGACCATTGTACTTCCATTCGTAAATTACCTCGAACTTTGTTTATGTAGTTCAACTCAATGTCTCTACCAACATGAGTCATTGGAATTGTTCCTACAACATTTCCTAAAAGAATAGAATCTCTATCATTAAACGGATTCACATTTTTCACATGAACTCTAATCCACGCAAAAGGGTCTAAAACTATATCATTATTCGTAACATCTTGCCCCGTAACCAAATATTTAGTTGGGTCGAAGGTGTAATATTTATCAGCGGCAGCGGAGATGTAAAAGGAGCTGCCCTTGTCAATATTGGATTTTTCCATGCTGTAAAACCCTTTTGCGTCGGTGCGCGTCGAGTCAACGAGTTTTGTCCACGTTGTGCCGAGAAACGCGCCGCCTTCTTCGTAAACGGCAACTTTTGCGTTGGCAATCGGCTTGTTTGTCCCAAATTCAAGGACTTTGCCACTAACTTTGATGTAATCATTAGCGTCTTTATGGCATTGTACCATCAAAAAACTGAAACTGATTAAGATAAAAAGATACTTTTTCATTGTTTGAAAAATTTAAAAAAGTGAAAGGAACGGTTTTGAAAAAAAGAGAAAATAATAAGACCCCGCAGGGTCGTCGGCGGACAAGGAGAAAAAACGGGTGATTGACAGTGTGTTGCATTTTAATACGTGTTTTAAAGATTTAAAAAAAAGTGTTTTGAAAAAATTACTGTTTTGATTTCTTTTCTATTTTTTGATAGTGCAAAGGTCGTTATCTTATAATCCGCTTTTCGTGCGCCTTTCAATAAGGACATAGTTTTTTTTATTGCATATCAAGAAATTTTAAGACCCCCTCAGTATTGCGGCGTGAAAACCGTGTAAAAACCTCAATTTGCTCGAAAATACTGAGGGGTCATTTTTTTTGTTAGTTTAATATTTTTAGTGCATGAAGATAAAACTTAGTGTTTTGTTGGTTTAAAAATATTTTAGTGTCTGAAAGTAAAACTTGGTGTTTTGTTGATTTAAAAATATTTTTAGTGCATGAAGATAAAATTTAGTGCTTTGTTGGTTGTTTTTTAGTGCTTTATGAGTTAGAATATTATACAATGTTTAGTTGTATTTGAAAGCCATGAGCGGTTTCAACAAGGGCGTGCAAACCCGCCGTTAAGACGCCGTTTGATGGACTTAAATCAAAGGCTTTTGACACCGATTCGGGCAATGCGACAGCGCTGCCCATTCTAAAATGACGCCTTGCGAAGTGTTTGTCGATGGTTTCCGCCGTCAAGTCGTTTTTAAAAAAACGCAGCGACAAATAACTTTTTTCGTCCATTTTATCCACTCTTTTGATTGTGCCAATTGTCCGAGGGCAGCAACCCAATAAATCGACTTTCTTTGGCGGGGCATCGCCATCTTCTTCCAATCGGCAGACGCCGTAACCAGCACATTCGGGCGAGCGCGGATTGCCAAACACAACGCTTACCACGCGCGTCGGGTACGCTTTTTCGCCGATTCGCTCACGGCTGTTTTTTGATTGCGCTTCCATACTTTTTCTTTTTTGTTGTCCACTGATTTACACCGATGAACACTGATTTATTAAAATTATATTTATGTAAGCAATTGATAATCAATATTTTAAAAATTAAAAATTAAAAATTAAAAATTAAAAATTAAAAATTAATTACTCCCAAACAACCACGTAATGTGGGAAAACCAATACTTTGTTCCAAAATTTTTATGGGCGTATTCGGGTAAACCCTCTAATTCGCCTAATCCTACTTCAAAAACACCGTTTATACTGAGGGGTCCTTTTTGATTGCCCTTTCTTTCGATGATACAAAGGTGCGGTCGTTTTTCTCCGTTGTCACGGACATTTTACACCGTTTTGTTAGCTGTAAATCACGCTAATTTTGATTTAAGTATTTGATAATCAATATTTTATCACCAAAATTTGAGTTGCCAAACGATTAGAAATTTTTTAAAAATTTTCTAACCGTAATGCCGCCATAGTTTTTAAAGAATCCCACAACATGGGATTGATATGAAATTTAGATTTGACCGTCTTCAATGACGATTCTCAAAATAATCGTAAGGATAATCGTAGCTGTTGTCATTTTGTTAGAATTAAATAGTTAGTGAATGAAAGTTGTTAGATGTAAGCGTCAATGCTTGATTGATGGTACAAAAGTAGGCGGGCGGTGCAGGCAGGACAAGGACAAATAAACAAGTTTTGTTAGGCGTAAATTAGCAACATTAAGGCTTTAAGTAGCTGATTGTCAACTAATTATATTAAAAATGCACGTTTATTCAGTAGGACTAAAAAATACCATAAGCGAAAATAAAACCCGTATTCTAATTAAAAAACACCTAAATCAATGGACAAACTCAGCCAAATTATCCGCACTTTCGACAACTACAAACTGCGCCACATTGATGTTTTGAACAATCAGGACAGCAAAAGCCGCGCGACGGAGTTGTACCAACAAATCCAGAAAGGAAAAATCAATACCGATGATGAAGCCGCTAAATTTCTGTTTGGACCGGAGGCGAACAAAAGCACGGGGAAATACCGCGTTTTCAAAGCGGATTTCAAGAAGCGAGTGATGAACACCTTGCTTTTTATTGATACATCAAATCCTACGTTAGATGAATACCAACAAGCGACTTACGACATTCACCGCGAATGGATGGAAATCAAAGCGCTGCTTAAAGGCGGTATGAGCCACATTGCGGCGCCGTTAGCAGAGCAGCTATTGGTGACCGCCTTAAAATACGAATACGCAGAAATTACCGTTCCGCTCATTTCCGCCATAAAATATGGTATCGCCATGAAAGGCGAAAAAGAGCTGTATCATAAATACCAAGACCTACACACCCACTACATGGGAATGTGGCTCGCGGAACAAAAAGCAGAGGAATATAACAACCTTTTGCGGATGGAATATGTCAAAACAGCGGAATACAAATCCTTCGTTGCAGATACCGCGAAAGGCTATTTTGAAGAATTGAAGCCATTAATGGAAAAATACAGCTCCGCGGTCCTTCATATGTGGGCAAGAAGCGTGGAACTTTATATGTACAGTACCATAAGTGATTATAAAGGTATCTTAGCTGTTGCTGAACGCGCTTTGATTTTTTTTAGCGCGAAGTCCTTCGTGATAAAAACGCCCATTTCTATTTTCCTTCAACAGAAAATGATTGCCCTTATGATGCTCAAACGCTATCCTGAAGCCTACGAAGCGATTGACGAAACCATTAAATTGCGGGTTCGTGGCAGTTTTAATTGGTTCAAAGGGCAAGAGTCGAAAGTGGCTTTATTATTCAGAATGCACCGTTATACTGAGGGGTATGCCATTTATCGAGACATTACGGCAATGCCTGAGTTTGAGAAGATACTCACGGGCATGAACAGGGAAATTTGGTCTGTTTTCAATGCTTATTTTCATCTGATGCACAAACTCGGAAGCGCGTCCGACTTGGCGCTGGAGGAGAAAGAATTCAAATTGCAGAAATTTTTAAATGATGTGCCGACGTTTAACAACGATAAAAAAGGGATGTATTTAGCCATACTAATCATCGAAATTTGCTATATGATGTCCGCCCGCCAACAAAATACCCTGATTGACCGCATCGAAGCGATTCAAAAATATTTGACGCGCAATACCCTCAAAACCGACCCTTCCTACCGATTCAATCAGTTTGCCAATATGCTTTTAGAAATCCCCAAATCAGGTTTTATGCGCTCGGTTTTGGAGAAAAATACGGCAGTTTTCTTCAAAGACCTACAAAGTGTACCCTATGACATGGTAGAATCCATTTATCGCAGTGAAGTCGTGGCTTTGGAAGAATTGTGGGGATTGGTGTTGAATAATTATGAAAAATTGAAATAATCATTATTAAATCTTGTGGCACTTAAACAATACGACTTGTAACGCTACCATCGCCCAATTCTGTTGTCAACACATCGCCCGTTTTCACGGCTTCGGCACGCGTCAAAATGTAATTGTCCGCCCAGCGTGTAATCGAAAATCCGCGTTTAAAGGTAGCTTCAATACTCATTAAGTTCGTGATTTTCAATGCATTATCTATCTTCATTTATAGCTTAAATCACTACCCAATTTCATTACCTTTGCCCTACAAAACAATTAAAATATGAGTCTTGGCAGAGAATTACTTTTCTTTTTTAGCGCATTGGGTGCGTTTAACGGCTTAATATTGAGCTGTTATTTCTTCTTTTTTATCCGTAAAAAGCAGTTGTCCAATTACTTTCTGGGTGCTTTGTTACTTGCTTTGAGCCTGCGGGTAGGCAAGTCCGTGATGTATTATTTTCATGCAGATATTCCCATGATTTATTTGCAATTGGGTTTATCGGCTTGTTTTTTTATTGGTCCTTTCCTCTATTTTTTCATAAAATCGAGCGTTTTCAACGTAAAAGCGGTGCCTAATGCGTGGAAAATTCACATCGGCATTTTGACGGGTATTATGGTTATTGGTGGTCTTATTGTGCCTTATCACTCATATCGCCAAATGTGGTGGGATTACATCATACCGCTTATCTATACGCAATGGGGCATTTATATCTTTTTTTCGAGCCTTTTGCTCAAAGATATTCTCAAAAAAGCATTTACGGCTTACAGCGATTTGAAAGCCTACGATATTTGGATGGTCAGCATTTTAATGAGCACTTTTTTGATTTTTTTAAGCTATGCGGCTGGTGTTTGCGGTATTTTTTACATCAGTGGCGCAATCGCTTTTTCAAGTGTCTTGTATCTGGGGCTTTTTATTGTGATGTTTCGTAAAAAAACGGATGATTTATTTTCAGCAACAACCAAAACAGCTAAGAAATTGAGTGACGACGATACACAGGAATGGGCGCAACGCTTAGATATTTTGATGTCCGAAAAAAAATTGTTTAAAAACCCCAATCTAAAACTCCACGATGTTGCCCACGAAATGACTATTTCAGGGCATCAATTGTCGCAATTTTTGAATGAACACAAGAGCAAAAATTTTGCGCTATTTATCAATGAATACCGCATTGAAGAGGCTTGTAAGGTCTTGGAAACGGAAACCAATCTCTCGATAGAAGGCATTAGCTCCGAAGTTGGGTTTAATTCTAAATCTACTTTTTTTGTAGCGTTTAAAAAAGCCAAAGGTATGACCCCTGCACAGTATCAACAAAATTGCATGAAAGCATAGGTTTTACGTGCCTTTTTCCCCTTTCCACTCCAATTTTATAAATCCGTACTCCTTATTTCGAGTATCTGAACCCTCATGTCTTTGACGGTTTAGATATTTGCAACATCCTAAAACAGCCGTTTTCGACAAGGAGATTTCTCGAATACCCCCCTCAGTATTTTGCCGTTTTCAGGCGTTGAATTAGTTATTTTAAAATTTTAAAAAAATGAAAAAAGCATTCTTATTCTTAGGTCTATGCCTAAATTTTCTCACGCTCAATGCCCAAACGCCCAATGCCCCAACCGATAGGCAATTGATTGAAAACACCATTCAATTGTATTTCGATGGTTGGGCAACGGGCGATACCACTAAACTCGGTAAAGCCATGCACGCAACTTGTCATTTGAAGGTGTACAGAGACAATCGATTTCAAGACATTTCACGGATGGATTATCTCAACCGTTTCAAGCCGCACGAAAGAGATAAAAATTTGACCACGCATATTGTCTATGTGGACATAACCGACAATAAAGTGGCGGGTGCGAAAGTGGAAATCAATGCCGCCACGCTCAAATTTACGGATTATTTTAACCTCATAAAAACGCCCGATGGTTGGTTTATTGTGGATAAAATCTCTACAAATGCGCCCTACAAAACGATTGTTGCGGGCGTAACGAAACCCGAAAAAGAAGTGATATTAGAAGGCTTAAACCGCCCGTGGAGTATGGCTTTTTTGTCAGAGGACGAGGCATTGATTACAGAAAAAGAAGGCAATTTGTTGAAAATAAATCTAAAAACCAAGGAAAAAACGCCCATAAAAGGCTTTCCAACGGATATTGTGGACAGCATCGGGGCGTATCATTCGGGTGACAATTCGGGTATTTTTGAGGTTGTATTAGACCCAAATTTTAGTCAAAATAAATGGGTTTATATCTCTTACGCCACCGAAAGCACGGAGGGCAAAACCACCAAAGTTATTCGGGGTAAATTGGAAAATAATGAGCTGCAACAAGCTCAAACCCTGTTGCTCGCCACGCCTTATTCCGCAGACCGTTATCACTACGGCGGCGGTATGGTTTTCGGGCAAGACGGCAAATTGTACATCACGATTGGGGAACGGCTTTTCACTGAAAAAGATGAACCCGCCGTACCCATTGCTCAAAACACGGAAGACAGGAGGGGAAAAATTTACCGCATCAATCCCGATGGGTCAATTCCAAACGACAATCCTAATTTTGGTACAAATGCTGTGAAAGGTTTGTACGCAATCGGCATCCGTGCGGCGCAAGGTTTGACGGTTGAACCCGTTACAAATAAAATTTGGTTCAGCGAACATGGCACTTTGCAAGGCGATGAAATCAATATTTTGAAAGCGGGTGCAAACTACGGCTGGCCCATCAAAACGACTGGAAAATACCGATTTGAAGGCTATAATCCTTCAAAAACAAAGGACAGCATTTATACAGAACCAGTTTGGTCATGGACACATACGGTTGCGCCAACAGGCTTGACTTTTTACACAGGCGATGAATTTCCACTGTGGAAAAACAATCTTTTGGTGGCAGGATTGTCAAGAGGCAGCCTTTGGCGCATGACAATTGACGGCGAAACGGTGAAAAGTGCCGAAGAATTATTTTTGGATAGTCGTGTACGGGCAAGGAAAATAGTCCAAAGCCCGCTGGGAAAATTGTACATTTTGACCGATGAAAAAAATGGGCAATTGGTGCGGATAAAAAATGGAGCGAAGTAAATATTAGATTTTACCCCCCTCAGTATTTTGCTGTTTTAGGCATCCATTTCAAACTATTTTTAAAAATTTAAAAACGTAAATATGTACAAAGTAATTTCAAAGTTCAGATTGTTGCTATTGGTCGGTACTTATTTTTGCTCACTGCCTACCTCGATCTTTTCACAAAACAAAATCCTATTTGTCGTCTCCAATCAAGATTACTATGGCACTACGGATATTAGAACGGCTAATCATTTTGGGGAGATTGTAGTCCCCTACGATGTGTTCACAAAATCAGGATTTACCCGTTACTTGTTTTGTGCTTTGTCTTAACCGTAAGCAGAAACAATGCAAGATATAATGAAATAAACAAGCAGATTACAGTGGCAGTTATTAATATCGACATTCTTTCTTTTCTTTATAAGTTCTTAGTAATGATTCTTTCACCATCTCTCAACCTGTATAGAGCAGCAAAATTACTATTGTTTTTGAAAACCAAATCTATCAAAAAGGCTTTAATTTTCTCAAAATACTGAGGGGGTGCATCCGCAACGTGGAAAGCACCCTCGCTCGTCGAGGGTGTTCGGCATATTATTCTTTCACTTCCGAGTGCCAAGCAAGCGGGGTTCGTGAGCAACGTGCGTTGCGACACATACTATAAAAGGCGTCTCCAGACGCGCGTAAGCTGCTGTAAAGTGTTTATTTTCAAGGGTTTAGTGTCAAAATACTGAGGGGTGGCTTACGCGCGTCGGAGGTACTGTTAGAATTATCACTAAAAAAATAGTACGTATCGCTTTTGAAAAAGCTCACGAGTTGATTTGACAAGAGAATGACAATTCTTAAATTTTTTTTTTGCGAGCGAAGCGAGCTACTGGTGGATTAAGCAATTGTCATAGAATTGTCAAAGCGGAAATTGCTGATGACTATGCTTTCCGACGGCTCAAACAATGCGGCTCCTAACGCTGCCATCGCTCAATTCTGTTGTCAACACATCGCCCGTTTTTACGGCTTCGGCACGCGTCAAAATTGAATTGTCCGCTCGGCGCGTAATGGAAAATCCGCGTTTCAAAGTGGCTTCAATACCCATCAAATCCATGATTTTCAGCGCATTATCTATCTTTATTTTCTCAAATTTGATTATCTGCAACGGCGCGGCGGTTAATCGACGGCTCAATTCGCCCAGTTTTTGATGTTCGTTTTTTAATAAATATTGACTCGGAAGCGTCAACATACTTTCGGCGCGCGACAAATAGCCCCCCTCAGTATTGAGCCGATTTTGAGCATAAAAACGGAGCGCATTGCCCAATTCTAAGACCCGACTTTCAAACGCCGCATTGTGGGCAATCAAAAAATCAGCCACGGCCGTCGGCGTTTTCAAGGACGTATGCGCCACCAAATCGGCGACTGTTGTGTCAATTTCATGCCCAATACCCGTCAAAATGGGCAACGGAAAATCGGCGATTGCGCGGCACAAGGCGCCACTGTCGAAAGCCGCTAAATCGAGTTTCGCCCCGCCACCGCGTATGATAACGACGGCGTCGAAATCGGCTTTTCGGCTTTCAATTGAGCGGAGTTGTCGGATGACTTCTTTCTCAACGAAAATCCCCTGCATAGCTGCCGCAAAAAACGTGATGTCAAAGTTATACGCGTAGTCATTTTCTTTGATGTGACTTCTGAAATCTTCCCAACCCGCCGCCGTTTCACTTGAAATCACCGCCAATTTTTTCAAAACGGAGGGCAACGGATGCCGCGCGTTGAGCCTCAACAGACCTTCCGCTTCGAGCGATGAAATGAGTTCCTGGCGTTCTAATTCCATTTTTCCGAGCGTGAAAGTTGGGTCAACGTCTTCAATAACGAATTTCAAACCGTAGCGCTCATGAAAATCGAGCCGCCCGCGCAGCCGAACTTCCGCACCGTCTGAAAGTATCCCCTCAGTATTTTCGCCCAAAACGCGCTTTATTCGTCGAAAATCGGACGCCCAAATCACCGCCGACAATTCCGCAATAACGTCTTCCCCTTCTTTTTCGAGCAGCGACAGGAACCGATGCGTTCGCGACGTGTTGATTTGCCCTATTTCGGCGGTCACCCAAATAGATTCGTTGAAATTCAGAGCGACAACGCGGCGGAGAAATTCGTTAAGTTCGTGAAGCGAGTACGTTTTCATAAAAAATGGACCACTGATTAAACAGATTTGACAGATTTTCGCGGATTTTTCAAGTTATTCAACGTATTTGCCTGATTTGTATTCGCCTAAAATCCGCAACTCGCCCGTCATTTCTTTCAAAGCATTCATCGTAGGGATATAGTTTGAAATATCATCAAGCGTAAAATCCATGAAAAACATATATTCCCACGGCTTATCCATAATCGGGGCCGACTGGATTTTAGTCAAATTGCAACCGTTCAACGCCAAGGTTTCGAGCGCTTTGTGCAGACTACCAACGGTGTGTTTTGTCGTAAAAACGGTCGAGACTTTGTTAAAATCACGCACAATAAACGAATTTCGTTGAAAATGCCTTGTTTCTGAAAACAAAAGAGACCCCTCAGTATCCGAGGCAATTTTTTCGTTTTTTGTTAAATATAAGAAACGCGTATAGTTCTTTTTATAACTTTCGATGCTCTCCGCAATCAGGTTCATATCGTAGATTTCGGCGGCCAAAGTTGAGGCAATTGCGCCTATTTTGCGCGAACCTTTTTCCTGAATTTGGCGCGCGACCAAAGCCGTGTCCGTTGCTTCTACGAGCTTGATGTGCGGATATTGTTGAAAAAAATCGACGCATTGCTGCAACGCAATCGGGTGCGAATGAACTGATTTCAAATCCTCAATCTTAACGCCTTTCAGCGCCATTAGGTTTTGCTTGATGCGTAAAAAAACTTCGCCCCGAATTTTTAAATCACTGTCATTCAATAAGTTATAATTGCGTAGCAAACTGCCCGCAATTGTATTTTCGATTGCCATAACTGCAGAATCCGTTTCGCCAGACTCCACTTTTCGGACGAGTTCCTCAAATGTTTCGGCAGGCACAACTTCAATGTCTTCGGCGGGATGAAAACTCCGCGCGGCAATTTCGTGAAATGCGCCATGAACGCCTTGAATGGCAACTTTGAGTTTTGGCATTGTCGTTGATTTTTCGGCAGCAAGTGGATAGTCTAATTCCATGTTTTTTAGAATTTTAAATGTTTGATAATTTTAATTGGTGAAAAGCGGAAAACATTTTTTTGACGTGATTTTGTTTGTAATTCACGTAAAATCGGTAAAAATCACGTAAAATCACTTTACTCAGCGTACCAAAATGGCTTTAAATTCGTCTGATACTGAGGGGTACAAAAAAAAAGTCGCGCATCACTGCGGGACTTTTTTGAACGTATATTTTAAAAGAAAAGATATTTTTATTTCTTCAAATGACGGACAATCGGCAAGTCCCTTTTCGGCGATACCCAAAAGGAAAGATTAAAACTGCCACTAAAAGGCGAAGTTTTCGCACCTGTCTTTTTCATTTTTTTCGATAATTTTATTTAAAACTTACCACAAACGTATGCGGAAAAGCCGAAACAGACAAATTTTTTACGCATGAAATTGAACAATAACGCGTTTATATCATTCTAAGAAGGTGTTTCAACGAAAAATTAAGTTTTGTCTCCCTACGCAACGACAAAAAAAGGGCGGTCCTTAGATACCAACTCCGCTTCTTTTGGCTACCTTTGAGCCTCACCTATTGAAAAATCAGTTATTGTATAAAACGATATTTCGGTTCATCTAACTATTACTAAAAAAATTCATGCAGACTCTTCGCTTTGCGGCATCGCCGTCTTTTTACAACGACCTTCGGCAGCGCGTTAACGCCTATTTCACGGAAGCTAACGTTGCTCAAACGGGCAATTGGTGGCTCTATTCAAAAGCCATAATTTTAATTCTCACGTGCATCATTAGCTACGTGACGGTCGTGTTTTTTACACCCGAAACGACTTGGATTGCCCTTTCACTGTGCGCTCTTTTGGGCGTTGCGACGGCGGGCATCGGCTTCAACGTCATGCACGATGGTTCACATGGCAGTTTTTCTACATCTCGCGGATTGAATAAAGCGGCAGCTTTCACGCTGAGTTTGCTCGGAGGCAGCCATTTTATGTGGAATTTGAAGCACAATACCGTGCATCACACGTTTACAAACGTGGACGGCGTGGACGATGATATCGATCTTCGCCCGTTTTTGCGGATGTGTTCCACGCAAAAACATCTCGGTATTCACCGTTTTCAGCACCTTTATTTTGGTATTTTATACGGGACAACGCAGTTTTTTTGGATGTTTTGGCTCGATTTCAAAAAATATTTTCGCGGACGGATTGGCAACATTCCGCTTACGAAAGACAATATGAAGCCTTTAGACCACGCCATTTTTTGGGGCGGTAAATTCTTATGCTACTTTTTATTCATCGGTTTACCCATCATCAAAGTCGGTCTTGTTCCCGCTTTGATTGGTTACGGCGTTTTTGTGGCAGTGACGGGTTTTATCATCAGCCTCGTTTTTCAATTGGCACACGCCGTTGAACACGCTGATTTTCCGATGCCAAACGATGTAGGTCAATTTGAAAACGAGTGGGCAATCCATCAAGTGCAATCAACGGCGAATTTCGCGACGGATAATCGGCTTGTTACGTGGTTTTGTGGCGGCTTGAATTTCCAAATTGAACACCACTTGTTTCCCAAAATCAGCCACGTTCATTATCCTCAAATCAGCCGCATTGTGCGTGAAACGTGCCGCGAACATCAGTTGAATTACATCGAATTTCCGCACATGACGGCGGCGGTTCAATCGCATTATCGCTATTTACGCGAATTGGGACGCCCGTAATTCCAAAATCGGACCCCTCAGTATAAAGCCTAAAAAAGCCTTGAAAACGCGCGTTTTCAAGGCTTTTTTAGGCTT
>JAYUKJ010000891.1:0-2247 GCA_043764555.1 Saprospiraceae bacterium | reverse complement strand
CCGCAACGTAGCCGCCGACGCAGCCAAAAGCCTTCGCTAAAGTGCCATTTATCACGTCAATATCGTCGCTCAAACCCAATTCTCCTGCGATGCCTTCGCCGCGTTCGCCGTACAAACCGACGGCATGAACTTCATCGAGATAGGTCAACGCATTAAAATGTTTTGCTAATTCAATGAAATCCTTAATCGGCGCAATCGTTCCCGACATGGAATAAACGGACTCAAAAGCGATGATTTTTGGGCGGTCAATGTCTTCGGCGGCGAGCAATTCCGCCAAATGTGCCGCGTCATTGTGCCGAAATATGCGTTTTTCGCAGCGACTCAATTTAATGCCTTCAATCATCGAAGCATGATTTTCTGCATCAGAAAAGATGATACAATCGTCAAAAGCACGTGCTAAAGTCGAAATTGCCGTAGAATTTGCGGTGTAGGCACTGCCAAAAACCAAAGCAGACGGCTTGTTGTGCAACGCCGCCAACGCCTTTTCAAGCTGCCGATGCCGTTGCGTTGTCCCCGAAATATTGCGCGTGCCACCGCTTCCGATACCGTCCTGTTTTGCTGCCGCAACAAATGCCTCAATCACGCCCGCATCCGCCGACATACCGAGATAATCGTTGCTTGTCCAATTCGTCGCCGATTTTTGAGACCCCTCAGTATAAACGTCAAAAATGGGCTGTTTTTCTGCCGATTTTTGCAATTCGAGGAAATAACGGTAGTTGCCTTGCGCTTTTAGGCGGTCGAGACGGGACATTAATTGTGCATTGTAGTCCCGATGCATCGGGACTGTTTTTGTCTGAAAAGCCATGGTAAATGTCGTTTAGAAGTAGTCGGTAACTTTAGTTGCCGCATCAATTATAGCGGCAACTAAAGTTGCCGACTACGTTATTAGCCGATGAATATTTGAAAAATAAATTGGCGTAAAATAACGCTAAGGAAAGGCGAAAGGGCGACTTATAAAATATTGACTTTCAATTAGTTAGAATTAAAAATAGAATTCTGTTTTTCTAATGAATTCGCTATTTAATGCTGATTTTTTTTGAAAAAATGCCGTTTATACTGAGGGGTCCTATTTTTCTATATTTTCTTATCAAAGAATTAAAGTGGCAAAAACATTAAAAATATTTGAGCGGTTTCAGTTATCAACAAACTATAGATAACTGAGGACAAAGCGTGAGAAAACTACTCCTCCCGTTTTAAAATAATGCCTTTTAGTTGACGTAAATTAAAAATAATTTGGCAAATATCTTCCCGTTTTGTGGCGTCAAATTGACGACTTACGCAGTAATTTCTACCTGTAAGTGTAGTAAAAATCCAATTACGCCCCACTAAATAACCACCATAAATGGGGTAATTGTCTTGATTTTTTTCTTGGGCAATAAGCATAGCGACCAACATTTGTGCTTCGGGGTCAACTTTTTCACCCTTCCCTTTTTTAAATTCTTGAAGGAAAAAATAAGGCTTTTGCGGTGCATTAAAGCGTTTTGGCGAAGCTATCAAGCAATCTGAAATAACAGATAGTTCATAATTATTGACAATCGCGGAGATGCCACGCTCGTAAAAAACGCGAATTTTAAACGGCACATTAACCCGTGCTACGAGAAATGCCGTACCAACAAATTGAATTTTTAATTCTTCTTCATTCAAATAATCGCCAAAATCCGTCATATCAGCGTGTAATTGGTCAATTATTTCGTTCTCAGAATCATTCAAAACGAAATCAGCCGCAAGCCAAGCGTCTAAATGTTCGCATTTATCCACTCGTTGAATGTCAAAAGCATCGGCGATAAGATTAAGGTCAAAACCAAAATTTTTATTTTCCATTTTCTTAAATTTTATGCAAAAATACAGAAAAAAAGCCGTTTTCCGAAGAAGAATCGGGATGCCGTAAAAGCGTCATATCGTCATATACTGAGGGGTCTCTCTTTTTTAAATAAACCTCACTAAAATCCTCAAACTCCAAAAAATAACCATCGCGCCGACGGCAATAAACATCCATTTTGTGGGCAATTTTCCCGCTAATTTGGCGGAAAAAGGCGCGGCAATCACACCACCAATCGTTAATCCGAGAATCACTTGCCAATGACTGATGCCGATGACGGAGAAGAAAGTCACCGCACTTGCAAGCGTGACGAAGAACTCCGTGACGCTGATGGAGCCAATGACATATTGCGGACTTCTGCCCTTTGAAATCAACGTCGAAGTCACCAAAGGACCCCAACCGCCGCCGCCAAATGAGTCCAAAAAGCC
>JAYUKJ010000890.1:0-7520 GCA_043764555.1 Saprospiraceae bacterium | reverse complement strand
CGCTCAACGCCGATAATCGGGGAGAAGGTGGCATTTTTGCACTTTATGCGCTCGTTCGGCGTTACAAATCGAAGTGGATTATCTATCCCGCCATTATTGGTTGCGCCGCTTTGATTGCCGACGGCTTCATTACACCGCCGATTTCGGTATCTTCCGCCGTTGAAGGTCTGGCGAATCTCGGCACACGTTGGGGAACCGATTGGACACATATCGAAACTTTACCCATCGTTATCGTCATTCTCGTCGGTCTTTTCGTCGTTCAACAATTCGGAACAAATGTCGTTGGCAAAGCCTTTGGTCCCATTATGCTCATTTGGTTTGGCATGATTGGCGCGTTGGGCATTGTGAAAATCATGGAGTACCCCTCAGTATTGAAGGCTCTAAACCCCATGTACGCCATAGATTTGATTACAAATTATCGTGGAGAATTGACTGGATTACACGGGTTTTGGTTGTTAGGCGCCGTTTTTCTTTGCACAACGGGCGGAGAAGCCCTTTACAGTGACTTAGGACATTGCGGCAAACAAAACATTCGCGCAAGCTGGGGCATGGTTTTCATCTGTTTGATGTTGTGCTATTTAGGACAAGCAGCGTTGTTAATGAGCCGTTTTGATGGTCAAATTTTTGAGGGAAAAAGCGTTTTTTACGCGCTAATGTCACCTGAATTTTTGCCAATTGGCATCGGTATCGCCACAATGGCGGCGATTATTGCGAGCCAAGCCTTGATAACGGGTTGTTTTACGTTGGTCAACGAGGCGATGAAACTCAAGTTGTGGCCAAATCTAAAAGTCAGTTATCCAACGCAACTCAAAGGACAAATTTACATTCCAGCCATCAACTGGTTTTTGTTGGCGGGTTGCATTGGCGTCGTTTTGATTTTTAGAGAATCCGCAAAAATGGAAGCCGCGTATGGCTTGGCAATTGTTCTGAATATGTTGATGACAACGTCGCTTTTGTTGCACTATATCGACATGAAACGGATGCCGCGTTGGTGGTTAATTACGGTTGGCGTGGTTTTGATTCCGATTGAGTTGGTTTTCATGTTCTCCAATTTGATTAAATTTTCGCACGGCGGTTGGTTTAGCGTTTTGTTGGCGGCGGTCTTGTTTTTCGGCATATTTATTTGGTACCGCGCGCGTTTATTGCGCCAAAGCCACATCAGTTATGTGGAAATTGAGCCATATATCGGGATGTTGAAAGAATTGATGAATGACGATACCGTGCCGAAAGAGGCGACGAACTTGGTGTATTTGGCGATGTCAACCGACGTGAAACGGATAGATTCTAACATCGTTTATTCGATTTTTAGAAAACGCCCAAAACGCGCCGACATCTATTGGTTTGTTCACGTGGACATTTGCGACGACCCGTTTGTAAAAAAATACAGCGTCGAAACGTTGATTCCCGGGAAGGCGTTTTTTGTTAAATTGAAATTCGGTTTCAAGGTCGAACACAAGGTCAATTTGATGTTCAACAAGATTGTAAAAGAGATGCAAGAGAGTGGGGAAGTCGATGAACTGAGCCACTATCCGAGCCTTCGGAAACACGGTTGGGGAGCCGATTTTAAGGTTATTTTGATGAATAGCCGCATTTCGGCGGATGATGAAATCGGACCTTTTGACCAGTTTTTCGTTCGAGCCTACCGCGTTTTGAAAAAAATGAGCCTTTCCACGCAAGAAGATTTTGGTCTTGAAGTAGCGAATGTGGAAGTCGAAACGGTGCCGATTAACGTGGGTATTGTGAAAGAAATTGACTTAATTAGGGAAAATTAACGTGTCTGTCTTAGATTTGGCAACTTTCCAAAAGTTGCCAAATCTTCAAACAGGCTTTACAACAAAAGCCTCGCGCACATCCGTGCGCGAGGCTTTTTTTTGCCTAAATCTAAAATTTAGTTAATACTCATCTTCATTGAAGAAGAAGTCATCTTTGCGCGGATAGTCGGGCCAGATGTCTTCAATGCCTTCATACATCTCGTTTTCTTCGTCGAGCATTTGGAGATTTTCAATAACTTCAAGCGGTGAACCCGAACGGATACAATAGTCAATGAGTTCGTCGCGGGTTGCGGGCCAAGGGGCGTCTTCGAGATACGAGGCTAATTCAAGCGTCCAGTACATATTCTATTAATTTTTTTAATTACGAAAGAAGGGTTTAATAGACTTTCAAATTTGAAGTTCGAAGTCATAACGACTCACAAACTTGAACTTCGCTGTTTAACGTCTAAGACTTCAAACCTTTAAGTTCAAACTTCAAACTCTTTGAGCTGCAAATGTAAAATTTCACTTCAATTTGCCAAAATACTGAGGGGGTGTTGAAATTATTTAGTCGGAAAATTTATTATCCGCTTGAGCATTGACCATCAAATATTAAGCTAAAAAGACGATTTTTGGAAATCTTACACGTGAAAACGTCGTTTGTGGTAAATAAATTTTCCGAACGACCTTAAAAAAATCAAAAAAGCGAAGCTCAAAAGAACCCGCTTCTTTGACTAAAAAACAACATTAAAAACTTAAATTATCTTTAAGAATCTTTCGATTCAAATTGACGCACAATAATAACCATATTTGTTAGATAAAACCAAAAATTTGGCTTACAAAATTAACATGGCGTCGCCGTAGCTGTAAAAGCGATAATCTTCTTTAATCGCTTGCTGATACGCTTCCATCACCAACTCATAGCCACCAAACGCGGCAATCATGATGATAAGGCTTGATTTTGGCAAGTGAAAATTGGTAATCATGGAGTCAGCAACTTGGAAATCGTAAGGTGGGAAAATGAACTTATTCGTCCAACCTTCAGCGGCACGCAACAAACTTGTCGCCGTCACGGCTGATTCCATCGTCCGCATCGCCGTTGTTCCGACCGCGCACACGCGTTTGCCCGCCTCTTTTCCCGTATTGACAATTTTAACGGCTTCATCTTTGATTTTAAAATATTCGGCTTCCATTTTATGCTTCGACAAATCTTCAACGTCGATTTGACGGAACGTGCCAAGACCAATGTGCAACGTGACTTCCGCAAAGTTCAAGCCTTTGATTTCCATCCGTTTCATCAATTCGCGGCTAAAGTGCAAACCCGCTGTCGGTGCGGCAACGGCGCCAATTTCCTTAGCAAAAACCGTTTGGTAACGCTCTTTGTCCGTCTCGTCTGGTTCGCGACCGATGTATTTTGGCAGCGGTGTGGTGCCTAAATAACCCAAATCACGTTGGAATTCGTCTTCATTGCCGTCGTATAAGAAACGAATTGTGCGCCCGCGTGACGTCGTGTTGTCCACAACTTCGGCCACCAAAACGTCATTGCCTTTGGCATCTTCAAAATATAATTTGTTGCCAACGCGGATTTTACGCGCGGGGTCAACCAAAACGTCCCACAAACGTGCTTCGTGGTTCAATTCGCGGAGTAAAAATACTTCGATTGTTGAGCCTGTTTTCTCTTTTTTACCAAAAAGACGGGCCGGAAACACCTTAGTATTGTTGAAAACCATCACGTCACCGTCGTTAAAGTAGTTGAGGACGTCTTTAAAAACCTTATGCTCGATTTTGCCCGTGTCGCGGTGCAAAACCATTAAGCGGCTTTCGTCGCGGTTTGTCGAAGGATATTGAGCGATGTGCTTCTTATCGAGGTCGAAATTAAAATACGAGAGTTTTGTTCTCATGCGCTAACAGTATTTTTTATATCAGTTTGATTATCAATGTTTTACGAAAATAATATGACAGTTTTGTCAAATCGGGTGCAAAAGTAATTTTTTTCCACTTTTTTTCATTATTTTTAACGAATTTTCGAGAAAAAAGTTTAAGTGCTGTTCATTAAGAGCGATTAAATAGACCCCTCAGTATCAGACACTTTTTTAGACGTTTGGTAACACGTTTTATTGATAATTAAGGAAGTTAATTACTTTATTCTTTTGAAATTCCTATATTCGCCAAATCGCCAACCCGTCCAATGTTCAATAATACGGGACATTTTTTCTTTAAAACTCAATTTTCGCTGCGTTGGGTCGAAAGAAAATTGCCAATTTAGGGCATCAATCCGCGGTTGCATGAGGACGGGATGTGCGGCTTCAAAACGTTGCAAATCATCAATTTCGCTGTAATCAAATGTTTCGACATCGGTGACTCGCGTTAAAATAGCGGCATCAGAATGCCATAACTTATTGAAATTCAATTGTTTAAGCTGCTGTGCGCGCGGGTCTCTTACCCAGCCATAATGATGCATATATACGTCTATCTCGCGCACGTTCAATTTTTGCCCATTTTTCCTAAAACCTTGCGCATCGCGGTAAGAACGAATCGCTTTGTCATTTTTTATAATTCGAACTTCCTGTCGATACCATTGCCGAGACTGCGCAACAAAATCGTAAGACCCATAAAAATGCCGATATTTCAAAAGGACCCCCTCAGTATTCGCGTCATTTTTCCACTTTTCGAGCGCTTTGCGAATCGTTTCAGCGTAGTTATCGGGCAAAACTTCGTCGCCTTGAATGTAAAAACACCAATCGGCTTCCGCAACACCGATGGCGTCAAAAGCCTTGTCGGTTTCCAATGCAAGAACCTGTCCACCTTCGCGCAAACTGTCGTCCCATTCGGTTTCGATAATTCTAATCTTTTGACTGTCAATGCTTTGTATCAATTCAAGCGTCGCATCTTCCGATTTGCCAACGGCGACGACGACGACATCACACACGGGTAAAATCGAGCGAATCGCTTCAACAATCGGGTAATCGTAAATTAATGCATTACGAATAAATGTAAATCCTGCGACGGTCATTGAGGGCGTTTGTTGATTTAATTATTGATGCTACGCAATAAATCCAGCGCACCTTAATATTTGTAGAAACCAACAAATAATGTTTCGTAAGGTGCAGCGCACCGAAATATTGTTTGCTTTCGGTTACAGCGCGCTGCACCTTCAATCCTACGCACATTGATTATTCTACAAATATTGGGGTGCGCTGCACCATCGGTGTAACAGTAATTATTAAGAAATAAATGAACCTAATGTGTACAAAATATTGATAATCAATTTATTAAGCATAAAATAAAAATTTGAAATTGAGAATCTCAAATCTTCCTTAGCTTTGTGGCGAAGTTAAACATCTAAAAAAAATGAAAAAAATTGCCATTATCGATTTAGGCACAAACGGTTTTCGATTGTACATTGCTGAAGTTCCCGCCGTTGGTTCTTTCAACATTATTCACCGTGAAACCAACGATTTAAAACTTGCTTCCGAAGGCTTCGACCGCATTGGCAACGCACCTTTCGCGCGTGGTTTGGCGGCAATGCACCAGTTTTCCACGCATTTAAAGCGTTTTAATGTCGAAAAAGTCGAGGCATTTGGCACTGCGGCTTTACGTTTAGCATCCAATGGACTTGAGTTTATGGACACTGTTGAACGTGAAACGGGCATTAAAATCCAACTTATTTCGGGTGAACGCGAAGCGGAATTGATTTATAAAGGGATGCGTTTAAGTTTTTTTGAAAAAAATCAGAACGAAAAAGGACCCCTCAGTATAAAACCGATTTTTGCCACAAAAACGCCCGTTTTAATGGTCGATGTCGGCGGCGGCTCCGTGGAATTCATCATTGGCGACGCCGAAAAAGTGCATTGGGCGCGTAGTTTCAACGTGGGCGTGACGATTTTAAAACAAAATTTTCAACCCAATTTGCACATCGAACAAACTGAAATCACGGCGATTGAGCAATTTTTAACAACGCATTGCGCGGATTTAATCGCCGCAATTGCCCATTTCAAACCCGCAATTCCCATTGTTGCTTGCGGAACTTTCGATTTTTTAGTCAAAATACTGAGGGGTCCTGCTCACGAGAATTTTGAATTTTCAAAACAACAATTCGACGCTTTCTATCAACAAATGACCTTTTTGTCTGAAATAGAATTGTTAGAAATTCCCGATGTGCCTGCGGAAAAAGTCGAGATGCTCGCCGTTAGCTTCGTTTTATTGGATTGGATTATGAAAATTCTAAAATCCGACCGACTTATCGCCTCCGCTTTTTCGATGAAAGCGGGCATTCTGCACGAAATGAGTTTAGCTTAGTTTTTACCACAAAGACACAAAGACACAAAGACACAAAGTTCACGAAGAAATTTCAATAACAGCTTTGTGAACTATGTGCCTTTGTGGTGCAAGCATTCCTTAAAACGCGTTCATTTTCTCAATGATATAAAAAATTTCTTCATCCGTATGAATCGTTGAACACGGCAAACTCAATTCCGTCGCGTGAATTTGGCGCGACAAAACAAAATCAGCAGGATTCAAAACCACATCATTTTTAGCCGCCCAATTCTGAATACTGCGTTGGTCGCAAGGGGCAATCGGATAATGGATCTCCGTTTTCACGCCTTGTTCCAAAAGATACCCCCTCAGTAAATCCCGTTTTTCGTGACGTATTGGAAAAATATGATAAGCGTTATACACGCGTTTATCAACGGTTGGCAGAATAAAATCCGATTTCAGGCGCGCTAAATACAAATCGGCAATCTCATTTTTACGCCGATTAATGGCATCCAAACCACGCAATTTGATGGACAAATTAACGGCGTGCGTTTCATCAAGCCGTGAATTGGCGCCGATGTACTCATTTTGATATTTCACATTTGAGCCATAATTGCGCCATGCTTTCATTTTTTTATATGAATTTTCATCATTCGTCGCAATACCGCCCGCGTCACCGAGCGCGCCCAAGTTTTTTGTTGGATAAAAACTAAAAGCGCCAATGCCAAAAGTTCCCGTCATGCGGCCGTTAAAAGTAGCGCCGTGCGATTGTGCGCAATCCTCAATTAACGCTAAATCGTAACGGTTGCACAAGTCCATCACGGCGTCCATGTCGCAGGGTTTTCCGTAGAGATGAACGAGCATAATTGCCCGCGTCTTTGGCGTTATTTTTTCTTCAATTCGTTGAACATCAATATTATACGTATCAATATTTGGTTCAACAAAAACGGGAATATGTCCAGAATTTATAATCGCATTTATCGTCGCAATGTACGTATTTGACGGCACAACGACCTCCGAGCGCGGGGCGAAATCCATGCATTTCAACGGAATTTCCAACGCATCCAAACCCGACGCCAAGCCGATAAAATGCTTCACGCCGAGATAATCCGCAAACTCTTCTTCAAACGCCGCAACGCCCTTGCCGAGAATAAACCAACCGCTTTCCAAAACCGCGTCGAAGGCTTTGCGGTAGTCGTCAACGAACGGTGCGTTCAATTTTTTAAGATTTTCGTAATCAACTTCCATGTTTAAATATTATTTTTTATGACCACACGATTAGAAAACTTCAAGAATTTCAAATTTCAAATATTCCTATATTCCCAAAATTTGGAATCTTTGAAATTTGGAATCCTTGAAATTTGGAATCCTTGAAATTTGGAATCCTTGAAATTTGGAATCCTTGAAATTTGGAATCTTTGAAATTTGGAATCCTTGAAATTTGGAATCCTTGAAATTTGGAATCCTTGAAATTTGGAATCCTTGAAATTTGGAATCCTTGAAATTTGGAAT
>JAYUKJ010000889.1:0-7524 GCA_043764555.1 Saprospiraceae bacterium | reverse complement strand
ACGGGCGTTTTTAAAGACACTTTAAAGACGATTAAAGGCTGCGATAGTGTGTTATTGAGCATCAATTTAAAAATAATAGGACCCCTCAGTATAACGCGCGATTCAAGCATTTGTAAAGGTGATTTTATTAGAATTGGTAGTAAAAATTACACGCAAGCGGGTGTTTACAGAGATACTTTGAAGTCAATTAAAGGTTGCGATAGTCTTTTTAGAATCACTAATTTGACCATAAAACCTGAGCGAAAACGCTTGTTTGATT
Source organism: Saprospiraceae bacterium (assembly GCA_043764555.1). Taxonomy (GTDB): domain Bacteria; phylum Bacteroidota; class Bacteroidia; order Chitinophagales; family Saprospiraceae; genus JAAFJT01. The sequence continues at coordinate 7,265 of JAYUKJ010000889.1, read as the reverse complement.
CAACAATTTGCGAAGGAAAAACGCTTATAATCAACGCCAAATCGTATCAAAAAGCGGGTATTTATACGGACACAATCAACTTGAACGGACAATGCGACAGTATTTTATTGATTGATTTAAAAATAAAACCTTACACAACAATTAAGAAGAATGTTGTACTGTGCAGTAACGATTCGACGGCAATTAACGGGCGTTTATTTACCAAAATCGGCGTATTTAAAGACACCGTTAAAGCGGTTGTTAATGCGGCAATTAATTGTGACGAAATAATAGAATGGACGGTTACAAAATCCAATTTGCGATTAAATATGGGCATAAATCGGTCAATTGAATTGGGTGACAGCGTACAATTAGACCCCTCAGTATCGGGCGCTCAAAATGTGTTGTGGTCATGGCAATTGAACAAAACGTTGAGCTGTACGGATTGTCCAAATCCGATTGCAAAACCTTTACAAACAACGACTTATGCATTAGTTATTAGAGACACAATGGCAAACTGCACGCTAAAAGACGCGATAAAAGTGTCCGTAAAACCATGCGAAAGCATCTTTATGCCCACCGCTTTCAGTCCAAACAACGACGGTACGAATGATTATTTCGCCGTTTTTGCTTCGGGTTGCGTTAGAAAAGTCGTTAAAATGCAGTTGTTTAATCGCTGGGGCGTGATGGTTTTTTCCAAGAATAATTTCTTTCCAAACAATGAAAATGAAGGTTGGAACGGCAGGATGAACGACACCGAATTGCCGCCTGATGTTTATATTTATGTCATTGAATTAGAATTGGGCGACGGCAGAACTAAGGTTTTTTCGGGCGACGTTACGTTAATGCGGTAGATAGCCGGCAACTTTATCGCCGTTAAAATAAAAAATCGCCTTGCAACACGCGTTGCAAGGCGATTTTTAGGCTTTATACTGAGGGGTCCCCTTTGAGCGTAAATTTACACTTGTCGCATCATCAAATCATTCGCCCAAGCCTTCAAATAGTCTTTTTTGGTGTCCGAAATAGTCGATTTGTCTAAGGCATCGAAGGCGGTTTTCACGTAGTTGTCCATCGTTTTTTCGGCGTGTTCTCTCACATCAACAGCTTCAAAAATGGCGCGTACGGCCGTAATTTTAGCGATTTCGTCCGTGGTTGGCGTTGCCATAAGTTGCTTTAAATCAGCACTTTGTGCGGCATTTGCCAACGCGAAAGTCGTTAAAACCAAAAACGTTTTTTTATTCTGAATGATGTCGCCGCCCACTTTTTTACCAAATTTTTCAGGGTCGCCAAACGTGTCCAAAATATCGTCTTGAATCTGAAACGCAATCCCCACATTTCTGCCAAATTCATAGAGCGGGCGGGCCTGTTTCAAAGTTGCCCCGCCTGCGATTGCCCCCATTTCAAACGCCGCCGCGATGAGTACCGACGTCTTTAATTCTATCATCCGAATGTACGCCGCAATTGTCACATCGTTTCGGTTCTCAAAATTCATATCTATCTGCTGTCCTTCGCAGACTTCGCGCGCCATTTTGTTGAAAATCGTCCAAAGCTTGTGCGTCATTGCGGCGGACCCCTCAGTATTTCGGAGGGATTCATACGCTAAAATCAACATAACATCGCCCGACAAAATGCCCGTGCTGATGTTGTATTTCACATGAACCGTCGGTTTTCCACGCCGTAAAGGCGCATCATCCATGATGTCATCGTGCAGTAAAGTGAAATTATGGAATACTTCTACCGCCATTGCGACGGGCAAAGCGCGCGAAATGTCCGCTGCGAACAATTCATAACCCATGAGGGCGAGCAACGGGCGCAACCTTTTCCCACCGATGCTCAATATATAATCAACAGGTTCGTAGAGTTCGTTGGGCTCATGGGTAAAACCGTTTTCGGTCAGATATTTTTGAAACACGGCTTGATAATCAGCGAGAGATTGCATTTTGGAAAAATTTATGTAAAAGAAATCAATAAATGGCGTCACAAATTGACACAACGCGCAAATATAGTTCGACGCTTGCGTTTTTTATTAGCTTTTAAAGGAATTGGGCATTGAATTTGAAAAGGACTACTATAAATATGGTAGAAATGGCGCGCAATTCAATACCCCTCAGTACATTTGACAATTAAAAAAGAAATATTTAAAATTTTAAGCAAGAATGGCGTTGCGTTGCTCGAAAAACGCAACATACGCTTGATTTCTAAGTACAAAGACTTTCATATTTAACATCATGCAAAAATATTCTCGTCCAGTTGACATCTTATTAATCGAGGACAATCCAGGTGATGTCCGATTGACCCAAGAGGCTTTTCGCGAAGCGCGCATTCCGATAAAAATCAGCGTCTCGATGGACGGTGAGGATGCCCTTGCGTTTTTGAAACGGCGTTTCCCGCACGAAAATGCGATTCGTCCCGACTTGATTTTATTGGATTTGAACATTCCAAAACGCGACGGACGCGAAGTTTTAGCGGAAATTAAAGCCGATGCTTTGCTCAAAAACATTCCCGTTGTGGTTTTAACGACCTCAAACGCCGAGCAAGATATTCAAAAAACGTATAATCTTCAAGTCAACGCCTACATTAATAAACCCGTTGACTTTGACCGTTTCTTAGACATTGTTCACAAAATCGAAGATTTTTGGTTGATGACAGCCATTTTGCCGTCGAATACTAAATAATTTCAAATTCCAGAGACTTCAAATTCCAAAAATTCCAAATTCCAATGATTCCAAATTCCAATGATTCCAAATTCAATTCCAATTTGGAATTTTTGAAATTTGAAATTTGAAATTTGGAATTTGGAATTTGGAATTTCCCCCCACTTTTTTTTTCTTACCAGACACACTTGAGCAAACGCGAGGAATTTTTTTATTCATTCAGTTTTAGATATGCTAAACGCATAATTCCCGCGAGCAATGAGGCAAACAACAAATATTCTTCTCATCGAAGACAACCCAGGCGACACGCAATTGGCCAGAATCTACATGAAAGATGCAGCTTTCAAGTACGAACTCTTCGTGGCCGACACTTTTTTTGAAGGAACCGACATTATCAATCAACAAGAGATTGACATTGTTTTATTGGATTTGTCGTTGCCCGATTCGCAAGGTTTCAAGACTTTGAACCGCTATTTAGAAACCGTTCCTAACATCCCCGTTATCGTTTTGACGGGCGTTAACAACGAAATTGTGGGTAATCAAGCCGTCAAAGCGGGCGCGCAAGATTTCCTCGTCAAAGGGCAATTCGACGGCAAGTTGCTTGGCCGCTCGATTCGTTTTGCTTTGCAACGCTATAAAGATTTACAAAAATTAGAAGATACGAAGCGCGAATTGACCATCAACGAGCGCCGCATTATCAAAGCCCAACAACTGGCGGGTTTTGGCAATTGGGAAATGGATTTAATTTCCAACGAAATGGTTTGGCACGACGAAATTTTCCGCATTTTCGGCTTTCATCCTGGCAGTATCACGACGGGATTGTCCGACTATCTCAGTTTTGTTCACTTTGAAGACCGTGAAACCATCGAAGAGTTTTTTAACAAAGCGATGAAAGACGGCAAATTGTACAAAGAAGAACACCGCATTGTGGTGGACGGTACGTCTATAAAATGGCTTGCGATTCACGCCCAAGTTTTTTACGATGAATTGACCAACCGCACGATGCTCGTCGGCGGCGTCATGGACATTACGAAACGGAAGGAAAATGAGCAAGTGATTGCCGAACAAAACATCAATCGGCAGACCTCTTTGCTCAAAGAAGAAGCCTTGCAAGACATGAGTTTCCACATTCGGACACCCCTCAGTAGTATTGTAAATTTATTGTATTTGATGGAAACCACGACGATTAGTCCGCAACAAAGTGAATTGGTGGAAGGCTTAAAAACCTCCGTTGACGACCTGTCGTTGATGATTAATAATTTGATGAATTTTTCGATGCTCGTGAGTCAAAACATGAAAGTGGAGACCGAAGAATTTCCGATTAGAGAGTTTGTGGCGTCGATTCGGAAGGCGATTCAAATCAAAGTGGACAATGCAAAAATCAAATTGGACTTTACCTTGGGCGAAGATTTGCCCGAGAAAATTGTCGCCGACGCTAAGAAAATTACACAAATTGTTTACAATCTCGTTGACCACGCCACGCGTTACACGCCGTCGTTCAATCGGATGAGCATCGATATTCACGTTGTTAACGTTGAGAATCAAACGGCTTTTCAGATTCGGGTCGGTTACACGGGCAAGACTTTGACGACGTCGCAGATTAAAGAATTGTTGGAAGAAAATAAGATTTTGGAGACGATTAAGAACGAAAACAGCGATTCTGAAAAGCAACAGCTGTCACTCGCCATTGTCGGAAAATTGACCAAAATTTTGAAAGGAACGTTCAATATCTCGAACAAAGGTTCGGAAATGACGTTTTTTGACGTGGCATTGCCCGTGAAAGCAGTCAAAATCATTCAATCGGACGCCACAATGCCCGATTCGCCCGTCAAGATTTTGTTAGTCGAAGACCATTTCTTGAACCAAATGGCGACGAAAAAATTGTTGACCGCTTGGTCACCATTCGTAACGGTGGACATTGCGGAAAATGGCATGATTGCTGTCGAAAAGTTCAAAGCGCACGGTTACGACGTCATTTTGATGGATTTGCAAATGCCGACAATGAATGGCTTCGACGCCACGGTTCGGATTCGCGAAAAATCAGCCGTTCCCATTCTCGCCCTCACGGCTTCGGCGAGTAAAAACGAAGCCGACAGATGTTTTGAAATTGGTATGAATGATTATATGAGTAAGCCATTCAAACCGCAAGAATTGTATTTGAAAATCATGACAGCACTTGCGACAGTCACTGAAAGGGTTTGAAACAACCAAGCAAATGAATCACTTGTCTGAAAATAGCCGCGTCGCAAGACGTGGCTATTTTTTTTGATGTAAAATGTCCTAAAAGGCGGTTTATACTGAGGGGTCCTTTTTTTGAGAATTAGTATTCGTGGGATTTATATGCATCTTTCTATCCGAAATGCGCCTCAAATAGGACCCCTCAGTATTTTCCAAAAAATAAACCCTTTAAACGCCGAAACGCTTAAAGGGTTTTTATAATAAATAAAAAGAATGTAAAACTTAAATCGACACGACTTCACCGTACATTTCTTCGCGCAAACCTTTCACGCGGCTGCTGTGAATGTATTCGCCATAAGTCATTAATTGGTCAATCATACCGTTTGGTGTCAACTCAATAATGCGGTTCGCCACGGTGTCTAAAATGTGGTAATCATGGCTCGAAAAGAGCATATTGCCGTTAAAATCACGCATTCCGTTGTTCAAAGCCGTGATACTCTCCAAATCTAAGTGGTTCGTCGGCTCGTCCAGTGTCAAAAAATTGGGACTTGCCAACATCGTTCTCGACATCATGCAGCGCACTTTTTCACCACCTGACAAAACGCTCGAATTTTTGAAAACTTCCTCACCACTAAACAACATCCGTCCCAAAAATCCGCGAATAAACGACTCGTCTTTCTCCTTTGAAAATTGACGCAACCAATCCACCAAGTTCATGTCGTGAACACCGCTGAAAAATTCGGTATTGTCGTTCGGCAAATACTGCGGGGAGATGGTTTGACCAAAAGAAATCGTTCCTTCAAAATCTTTATCGCGTCCACCAACGATGTCAAAAAACGCCGTCGTTGCGTTGGCATTTTTGCAAAGCAACGCAATTTTTTCACCTTTATTGAAACGGAAAGACACATTTTTGAACAAATATTCCCCATTTTCAGCACGTTTCGACAAGCCATCACATTCAAAAATAACGTCTCCCGGCTCGCGTTCAGGTTTGAAATTGATAAACGGATAACGCCGACTCGACGGGCGCATATCTTCCAAATTGAGCTTATCCAACGCTTTTTTACGACTCGTTGCTTGTTTCGATTTCGACGCATTTGCCGAGAAACGGGCGATAAAATCCATCATTTCGGCGCGTTTTTGCTCCGTTTTCTTGTTTTTATCCGCCATCTGACGCGACAACAATTGACTTGTTTCATACCAGAACGTATAGTTGCCCGTGTACATACGAATCTTATTAAAATCAACATCAACAACGTGCGTACAGACCATGTCCAAAAAGTGACGGTCGTGGGAAACAACGATAACCAAGTTTTCGTAATCGGCTAAAAAATCGCACAACCACTCAGTCGTTTCAGCGTCCAAGTCATTCGTCGGTTCGTCCATCAACAAAATGTCGGGACTACCGAACAAGGCTTGCGCCAAAAGCACCTTGATTTTATCTTTTCCGCTCAATTCACGCAAAAAACTATCGTGTAAAGACTCCGCAATACCCAAATTTGACAACAATTCTGCCGCGTCGCTTTCAGCCATCCAGCCGTTCATTTCACCAAATTCACCTTCCAAATCAGCCGCGCGCATGGACTCTGCCTCGGTCGCATTTGGATTGTCATATATGGCATTTTTTTCAACCATAATATCGTACAAACGCTTATGCCCCATCATGACGGTATTCAAAACCGTTTCGTTGTCAAAAGCAAAGTGGTTTTGCGACAAAACCGCCATACGATTGCCGCGTTCGATATCGACACTCCCGCGATTCGGTTCAATATCGCCTTGCAGGATTTTCAAAAAGGTCGATTTGCCCGCGCCGTTTGCACCAATAACGCCGTAGCAATTGCCTTTTACAAATTTAAGATTTACTTCATCAAAAAGTATGCGCTTGCCGAATTGCAAGGCGACGTTACTGACTGTCAACATATTATAAACTGTAATTTTTAAAATTTACAAGAAAAGTAGCTTCTAAACCCATTAAAATGCCTTAAAAGCGGCGCAAAGATACTCATAATGTTTGGCGGTAAATAGGGATTTTAAAAGAAATTTTTATTAAAATCGAATGCCAAACGTTAGTAAAAAGTCATTAAAGACGTAAGCGGTTGTTACTTTTTGCTCCTGATTTGCTTGGCTTTCGACCAATTTGTAGGGCGTATAATTTTCTTTTTGGCTGCGAATCTGCCAGCCTAAATCCATGAAAAATGATTTTCCACGAAGACCCGCGCCTGCTGAGTATGTCATATTGACAAAATCTTTATCCGTTCTTGGTGACGTATTCAGTCCAATACCCGCACGAAGTCTAAAAATGTCGTATGCGTATTCGCCTCCAAAACGCGCATTTACGGCTGATTTGTACCGCGTTGTGATGTCGTTATTGACTGCATTTTGGTCGCTGATGTATTGTTTATCGTAACCGAAATTGGCTTTGCTGTAATCTGCCCATTCCACATCTGCGCTCAA
>JAYUKJ010000888.1:0-28215 GCA_043764555.1 Saprospiraceae bacterium | reverse complement strand
TTTTTGCCATTTTATACTGAGGGGTCCTTTTAAAACTTTGGAGAACGTAGAACTAACTACACGAATTCAATTGCTTGTTCCTCAACAAATAATTTTGGTTGCATTTCAATAAGTTTCACACGCTTTCTCGCCATTTCGCAATACTCTTGACTCATATCTATGCCAATGTAATTTCGATTCATTTCGCAAGCCACTCTTGCCGTTGTTCCGCTTCCACTCATGGGGTCAAAAACCAAATCACCCGCATTTGTCCACGACGTAATGTGGTCACGCACAAGCTCACACGGAAAAGGGGCGGGATGCCCTTTGGCTTCTTGGTCTTCTTGTTTTTTACCAACTACATATTCCCAAATATTTCCTTTAATTTTTTTATCCTTAACGGGTTTAGCCATTTTTTCCCGCGTTTGTTCGTTCTTAGAGAAATTTTTATAGGTCGTACCATTAAGTTCTAAACCTGCATGTAAACAATCAACCATCAAAGGTTTATGTGTTTTAACAACGCCTTTGCTAAAAACAAACATATACTCAAACTCGTTATTATAACGTTTGCGATAAATTTGAGGAATCGGGTTTTTTTTACGAAAAATCATTGTGTCGTGCAGATTAAACCCAACTTCTTTAAAATATAAGGCTTGTTTAAAACTTGAACCTGTTTCACTGCCTTCAATTGTGGCATCATTTACGACCCAAACGACTACACCGCCTTGTTTAGTAATGCGGTATAGCTCTTTGGCGATGCTTTCAAAAGGGAAAACAAAGCCTTTGTAATTTCTTAAATCATCGTAAGGCGGTGATGTGATGGTTAAATCAATCACTTCATTATCAAATTTATTCATCACGTCAACGCAATTACCTTCAATGATTTGATTTACAAATTTATCTATATTCATTTTTTAAATTATTGTATGTTAAATAAATCATTATCCGAAACAGCACCAATCGTTTTAATCCGGCTCTCAATTTTATGAACTTTTATAAGCTCTTTTAGTGCTTCTTGATGGTCCATTCGCATTATTTTGTCATGAAATTAAGTGTATCCTCGAAATCAACCACTATTTTTTCAAAAAAGAGGCCCCTCAGTATAAAACGTCAAACCGCCTTGCAAAATGAGATTTGCAAGGCGGTTCGGACGTTTTTATTAGGGGACGCTTGTAAAGTAATGCTTTATATGTGAATTTCCCATTTACAAATACCTTGTAACCTTGTTCTTATTCCTAATCCATTAGGTTTTCTTGGTGGTATGTCAAGTATCAATGAATGCGCTTGATTTTGAGTAGGGTCATGAATGACGCGCAAAGGAATCGCTCTAACTAAGCCTATAATTAAAGAAACTACTCCATAGTTTTCAGGCAATTTACCGAATACTATAACTTCATTTTTTGTGTCCTCTGCATTTGTAAACCTTGACCAATTAACAGACAAACCATCATCTTCGGTAGGGAAAGCCATAGGCATTATCTCATTATTGTTTCTATCTACATGAGCCTTATGAATTCTACGATAAAGAGTATCTTCATTAGGAATTTTGTCTTCATCTACAATAGGGAATTTTGAATGATGCATAAATCAAGATTTAATTGCGATTGGTAATAGAAAACGATTAAATTGGTCAATTTTAAAGTTCCCTTCAGAAATTTGGTCTTTATAATTATCTGCATAAAACATGGCATCTTCACCATTTTTTCCAATATTTACCAATAACCTGTAAGTTTCAACCTTCCACAATATGTCTATACTTCCTTTCGGTCCAGGATAAATATTAGGTGTTTGAACTTCAATATTGAAATCTTGATAAAGTGTCTTCGCATATTTTAATAAAAATCTAATAGAAGCAGCCCATGAAAGTTCTTTATATCCTTCACTACCTTCATCATCCCAATCATCTTGTAAATCAAGAATATATTTTGACTTTTCAATTTCTTCTAATAGATATAACAAGTCATTAGGTATATCTCCAAGATCACTACCTTTAAATGCATAACTTTTAGTAAGTGGTGTTATTTTAGATTTCCAAAGAGTTTTTTCAGAATTGGGTGTTAGGATAAAAAGGTTATTTTTTTTTGAATAACCACTATTGGGCATCATGTACTCATAGTGCTCTTTTGGTGCTTTTATTGCTGCTGTTGCTGTCATTATATATCAATTATTTTAGCGTTTGGAAAATGTTTTTTGATAACGGTAAGTTTGTCTTTAGCATTTTTTAAAGATGTAAAAAGCTTATCCAAATCATTATCATCGAGAGAAATAAATGTTTCTTTCACTTCGTCATTTTCTTTAAAAATTATTTTAAGATTATGTATAATCGCGCTACCTAATAGGTTTTCTTCTTCATCAAACACAGGGCGAATGTCTTGAAAGAATTTTGCTTCCAAAAATATCTTTGTCTTTTCTGTAATTTCGTTAGTTACTTTGGCAGTAGCTACCATTGTAACTGAATTTAGTAGGAGTTGCTCAAAATCAGAAATTATTTCTTCAGTAGGTTGCAATTCTTCTACTTCTGTTTTAGATAATCCATTACTCAAAAGCGTTAAAAATTCTGGTATAGTGACATTGGCATTTTCTTTAGCTCTAATTAGGCCAATGATTATCTGAAAAAGATCTGAAACCCTATCTTTTGAGAGTTTTTGTATATTGTTTGATACATAATCAACCATTGCAGAAGGAGAAAGCCCTGCAGGTGCTGATTTTAACTGCACAATAATTTGTTCTTTTAGTTCCTTTGGTAAGGTTATATAGAACTTGAAAATCCCATAATGATCGGATGGTATATTTAACTCTGCCATTTTATTTTTACTTGATAAATCCCATTAATTGAGGATCCTGACACAAAAGTAATGCTTTATTCATTACTTCGGTGCTTTTTTTACCAAAATCTTTGTAATGCACTTTTTTAAGCCCTTTCGTCATTTTATACTGAGGGGGTCTCTTTTCCATTTATTCCACCTCAATCACCCGAACCGTCTCATTATTTCTCCCCAAAACAAACGTCTTCACTTTATTATTTTTAATCGAAATCGGCAACATACGCCGTACTTCGCCTTTGATTTGCGTGCCACCGACGTTTTGCGCGTCGAATTGTCCACTGCCTTTATTGATTAATATTTTTCCAAAATCGGCATCGTAGCGACCGAGTTGAATGTTGTTGCCGTAGAAATTGCCGTACAATAAAACATCGGGCAAATTGTCTTTATTTGCATCAATTATTTGCGCAGTTTTGTAGGGCGTCAATTGTGCTAAATCGGGCAGCGATACGGTCTCAAATTGTAAATTACCTTTATTAATTAAAATAGCATTATCGAAATAATTAGCGGTATAGACTTTAGATGCTTTGAGTTTCGCTTCGCCAAATATTTGCGGCAAAGTCGCTTTCGCAAAGTCCGTGGCGTACAGAAATTTCTTTTTTAATAAGGGAATACGTTTTTGTAAATCCGCCAAATCTGCGAACGGAATTTCACGTCCTTGCATATAAAACGAAACGATTTGCTCCTTCTTGCCGTTGTCGTCAAAGTCATTGTAATACATCCTAATTGGTTCATTATCAGTCGGTTGCAAACGTGAATTTTGTCCACAATTGCCCGCAATAAAATCTAAATCGCCATCGCCGTCCACATCCAGGGGCGTCGTAAAATTCCACCAACCATGCTTATCGGTCAATGTTATTTTCTTAAAACCATTGCCTTCTCGAATAAACGCATAGATGCCGTCCCACTCCAAAGCGACCACCAAATCGTCTTTTTTATCACCATTTATGTCAATCCAACAACTGTTTTTGACCATGCCGATTGTGCCTAATTCCTTATTCCAAGCGTTTGTAACGTCCGAAAAATGTCCTGTTCCGTCGTTTTGCAACAAACAAGAACGCGGCGTTTCGCCATAATTCCACGGCTGCATTCGTCCGCCCATGAATAAATCCGTGAAGCCATCGCCGTTAAAATCCGACGCCGTCAATGTGCCAACATTCACATAAATGCCTTTCAAAGCATCGGTTAGAACGGTGAAATTGCCTTTGCCATCGTTCACGTAAACGCGCGATAATTCGTGAACATCGTTGTTCATAAACTCATTTCCGCCCGTTCCAACCACCAAATCCAGGTCTTTATCGTTGTCCACGTCAATAATCAGCGCGTCAATATCCTCAAAAGTGCTGTCGGCTTCAATCGCGGGCGATTTTTTCTTCGAGAATGTACCATTTGCGTTTTGTAAAAAAATGCCCGCCGCCTGCCATTTGGCATTGCCAACAAAAACGTCGTCTAACCCATCGCCGTTCAAATCGCCGACGGCTAAAGCGGGTCCGTCGGTCGAACTCATGTGCGGCACTAAAGGCTCGCGGTCAAACTCGGCTAAAGCACTTTCTGTATGCTTAAAATTGAGCTTTGTAGCGTCCGTAATGTCGCTGATACTGAGGGGTCCTATTTTTTTATTTTTAATGGATTGATAATTAAATTTAGGTAAGCCTTTTTTGTAATTTATCACATTCGGTTTGTCAAAAACCAAGTCATTCTTATTGAGTTTCTGAAACGAATTATCCGCCCAAATCAACACCAAACTGTCCACCGTTTCGGGATTTCCGACACCCGCATACAAGGGCGTTTCCATACTCGATTGAAAACCATGCGTCGGATTCTTATTGAAAGTCAACGTTTTATCTTGTTTGTAAACAATTAATTTCGCGCCAATCGCATTTTTATTGTTTTCAGAACCGACCAATTTCAGCGTCAACATTTGGTTGTCTTTGCTTCTCGCCACCACGTTTTCGTAGATAAAGGCCTTCTCATTAACGTTCGTCGTCACGATGTCCAAATCGCCGTCATTGTCCAAATCCGCGTACGCCGAACCATTAGAATACGACTTTTTATTATTGGCAATTAATGGCTCTTGCGAGGCGAATTTCAAGTTGCCCGCGTTCTTAAATAGCTTGTTGTAGAGCTTCGTTTCGGGCATTTTTCGCACGGCATCCAAGTCCGCTTCCGTCAATTTATTCTCCCTAATTTTTGTCTGAAACGCATCATCCGAAGCGAATTTTATATAATCAATATCATTCATTCGTTTAGGAATCCCATTGCTAATAAAAATATCTTTATTCCCATCATTGTCAAAATCCATGAACAAAGTTGCCCACGACCAATCCGTATCAAAGACCTTTGAATACATCGCCGTCTCGCTAAAAGTGCCGTTTCCGTTGTTAATTTGGAGCGTATTGCGCGAATATTGATGATTATAGCCGTAATTCAGTTTGTAATTGAACAACGCAAACGCATCTTCGCCCTCCGACGCCTTCAAAATAAACGGGTCGTAAGGCTGCATATCGAGGCTCATAATGTCGTCAAAACCATCATTATTCAAATCGCCCGCGTCAACGCCCATCGAATAACGGCTCGTGTGCATGATAAAATTGTCAATTTCCTCCTTAAAAGTCCCGTTTTTTTGGTTGATATATAAATAATCGTTCTCATGAAAATCGTTGCCAATATAAATATCGGGATAGCCATCCAAATTAACATCGCTAATCGTAATGCCCAAACCGTAACCAATTGCACTGCTGTTTATGCCGACTGTTTTCGTAATTTCGGTGTATTTCCCATTGTCATTTCTAAAAAAACGGTCGCCCGAAAGCGGGTGAAAAGTGCCAATAAATGCCGTTCTCGGACCAAAAGTGCCGTTGTTGTGAAGCGTGTGATTGAGGACGAATAAATCCAAATCGCCGTCCAAATCGTAGTCAAAAAAGGCGGTTTGCGTACCATAACGCACGAGATTCAAGCCATATTCCGCCGCTTTGTCTTCATAAATCGGGATGCCTTGCACGTTAATTTCCTTGCATACCCACAATTTATCCGTTCCTTTCAAAGACAAAAGATTCGTCACGTGACTCACATAAATATCCAACAAACCATCTTGATTGATGTCCACAACCGCCACGCCATTCGACCAATTTTGCGAACTATGCACAATGCCCGCTTTATCGGTAATGTCTTCAAATTTCAGTTGTCCTTTATTCAAATACAATTTATCCGCCACTTGATTGCCCGAAAAATATATGTCAATTAAGCCATCATTGTTAAAATCGCCGAGACCAACACCGCTGCCATTGAAAAAATACATGTATTTAAACAAATTCATGTCGGGCGACATCGTGAGTTCATTCGAGAAATTAATCCCCGATTCTGATGCTTCCAATATTTTAAACACGGGATTACCCTGCGCTTGCGTCGTCGCATCGCCCGTTTTTTTGCAGGAAAATTGGAGGAGAATTAAGAATAAAATGCTTGCTTTCAATATTTTATACATTACTACTGTTTTTATTTTTGCTCAAAATGCGTTTTTTTAGTGTTTATACTGAGGGGTCTTTTTTTACAAAAAAGTAAAGCCATTCCTCAAAATAAGAAATGGCTTTACTCTTTATGCTATTTCAAAATTACATCAATGTTGTGTGAATAATCTCTTTCATTCGCCGCAAAATCATAATAACTTGTTGCGCCTCATCCACTTTTACAGAATTGTACGGCTGACTTATTACGTATTCTTTGCCAACTAAAATCGAGAAAAACCAAAACCGCCCTTGCACGTAACAGCCGTACATCGGTTTTCCGTTGTTGTTTTTAGCTTGACTAATCAACATACCACCGAGCATTTGACCAATCGGGTCGCCTGAATATTTTTTCTCCCGTTTGTATTCATGAAGAAAGAAATAAGGCGTTTTGATAAGCTCGCCAATGCCCGAAGACAGCAACATATCCGCTTTGCAAAGTAAGGTTAGTTCACCTATTTTAGCACTCATTTCGCGGTCATAATAGGTGCGAATAGGATTATTATAACGAGCTAATAATATCACAATACTGATAAAACTCATTTTGAGTTCTTCTTCGTTCCACGCATCGGCGTTTTCGATGAGTTTTACTTGAACTTCATCGAGTAAAGTTCTATCAAAATCCGTCAACTCGCCTTTCGCCGATAGCCAATCTTCCATAAGCGGTGTATTGTGGTACAGCCGTTCTAAACCGAAAGTCTCCACCAAATTCGGTTCTAATAAATCAACTCTGTTCTCTTTTACTTTTGCCATTGTCAATAAATTTAAGATTTTCTAAGCAAAGATAGGCTTTTTACGCTGAAAAATGATAAAAAACGGCTTTCCCGATGAAGAATCGGGATGCTGTAAGGACATCATATACTGAGGGGTCCTATTTTCCTATTTATAAACTGCACTTACCCGCAACAACTGCGGTTTTTCATTATTCACCGCAATCAAAACGTAGTCATTGCCCTTGATTTTCAATGGTTTAATGTCCCGAATCATGCCCGAAATATTCAAACCATTGCGCGGATACTTGACCGTTTCAAACTGCATATTGCCTTTATTTATCAGCAATTCGCCACGACTTGCGTCCATTCGACCAAATTGTGGGGCGCAATTAAAGTTATTGCCGCCCATGATAATATCGGGCTTATTGTCTTGATTAACGTCACAAATTAGGGATGCATTCATACTCGATAACTGCACATCAAGCGGCAGTTCTTGAACCGTAAAATTGCCTTTTCCGTCGTTAATTGCTATCACGCTTTTGAAATAATTGGCTTCTAATTTCCGCGATTTCTCCAATTTTGCCTTCGTAAATAGGTCTTCCATCGTTTTTGTCGCGTAGTCTTTGTGTTTCAAAATTTGCTTTTTCAAAAATGGCATACCGTCCACAATGTCTTTTTTCATCGAAACGGGCATATCTTTTCCGTCAATTGTGCGTGAAAGCACCTTGTCAAGCGCCTCATTGCCGTCAAAATCGTTAATCCACATTTTAATTGGTACGAAGCGCGGCGTCGTCAAATAGCTGTTCTCGCCAAAGTTGCCCAACACCAAATCCATATCGCCATCTCCGTCCAAATCCGCCGCCGAAACCGAAGACCACCAACCCGATTTATCTTTCAATTCGGGTAGTGCCATGCGCTCAAATTTGCCCAAATTGTACTTAAATACTGAGGGGTCCTTCCATTCGCACGTCACGATGAGTTCAGCGCGTTTATCGCCGTCAATGTCCGCCCATTTTGCGTCCGTGACCATACCAACCGAGTTAATGCCTTTGGCAATTTCGGGCGCTACGTCTTTAAAATTCCCTTTGCCGTCGTTTTGATACAAAAAACTTTGAGTCGGCGCGCCGTAATCTTGCGGCTTGCTTCGACTACCCACAAATAAATCTAAATCACCATCCGAATCGTAATCATTCGATACACAAACGGCTGTGTTCCAACCATTTAGCGCAAACGCATTCGCGTTAATTTTAAAATTTCCTTTACCGTCATTGATGAATAAACGGTCCTGCAATTCGCGTTCGCCCAGTGCTATATCATTGCCGCCCGAACCGACGAATAAATCTAAATCACCGTCACCATCGGCGTCAAAAAGATGCGCGGCGGTGTCTTCAAAATCTAAAAAACGGCTGAGTTCGACGCTTTCAACCGCCTTGAAACCACCATTTTCACTCAAATATAATTGGCTTTTTTGACCTTTTGCGCCGCCAATAAAAATATCGTCTTGCTTGTCGCCGTTCACATCGCCAATTGCCATTTTAGGTCCTTCCTTAGACAGCATCATCGGAATATTTCTTTCTGTATAAAAATCAATATACGTGTCTTCTTTGTGGGCAACAAAAACGGGCATATCAACGGCTTCCAAAAGCGGTTTTACTGAGGGGTCCTGTTTTTTAATTTTTGTCTTTTCAGATTGTAAATAATTGACAACATTGACTTTATCCACGTTGACTGTTGATAGTTTGGTCATAGTTTTATCCTGCCAATAGACCAAAACGCTGTCAATTTTAGGATTTGGCAAACCAATAATCATCTTATAATCCACCGAAGATTGGAACCCACGCGACGGCATCAATTCTTTCATATAAATGTTATCGCCCTGAAAAACCTGCACTTTTGCGCCAACTGCGAATGTATTTTTAGCATCACCCGTTAGTTGAAAACCGATATAATGCTTAGTAGAATCGTCATTTGTGTTGTTTTTGTAAAATAAAGCTTCTTGATTGACATTATTGACGATTAAATCTAAGTCGCCGTCATTGTCCAAATCGCCATAAGCCGCGCCGTTTGAGAAGGTTTTATCGCCCAAACCCCATTGCGTAGCGACATCTTCAAAGCGCAAATTGCCTTTATTTGTAAACATTAAATTTTTAACGGGAACGGACGGCATGGCGTTGATGATGTTGTCCAACTCTTCTTTTTTGCCCGTCAATGCCATTTTTTGCATGACATCATTGGCGAAAAAATCAATGAAATCTTGGTCAATCACATCTTGATAAATGCCATTGCAAACATAAATATCTTGAAAACCATCCGCATCGGCGTCAAACATCAACGCGCCCCAACTCCAATCGGAGGCTTGAACGCCACTGAAATACGCCGTTTCTTTAAACGAATTATTGCCTTGATTAATTTGTAAAGCGTTCTGAGAGAACTGATTATAAAAACCTAAGTTTTGTTTTAAATGATAGTTGTCAATATTTTCAAATTTGGTGGTTTGCTTCAAACGCGCCTCTTCATTGGGCAACATTTCCGTCGCAAAAATATCGGGACGCCCATCGTTGTTGACATCGGCTAAATCAGAACCCATCGAGGCAAGCGTTAAATGCCCAATTTGATTCACTAAATCTTCTTTAAACGTGCCGTCGCCTTTGTTGATATATAAATAATCACGCTCATAAAAATCGTTACAAACGTAAATATCGAGCAATTGGTCATCGTTGACATCACCAACCGTGACGCCCAAGCCAAAGCCAATCAAACTGCCATAAATGCCCGCTTTTTCGCTCACATCCACGAATTTTCCGTTGTCATTGCGTAATAATTTATCGCCACCGCCTTTCAAAAAGTCGGCAACGGGCCATTTTTCAGCACGCAATTCTCTCTTATTTTCATAGTTCAAAGTATTAACGGGAATGAAACTATTTTTCAGAACATAAGCATCCAAATCACCGTCGTTGTCATAGTCAAAAAACGCGGCGTGCGTTGAATAGCCTTGTTCATCCAAGCCGTATTCCTTCGCTTTTTCAGTAAATGTTAAATTTCCATTATTTATAAACAATTGATTAGTAGGAATAATTTCGTCTTTGTAACCCGCATTGCAAACGTAAATATCCAACAAACCGTCGTTATTAATGTCCACCATCACAACGCCCGTACTCCATTGATTAGGCGATGTAATCCCGGCATTTGTGGAAATATCGTCGAATTTTAAACCGCTTTTATTCAGGTACAATTTATTATCGCCCATGTTTGCCGTCATAAACACATCGGCGAGTCCGTCGTTGTTTATGTCGCCAATCGCCACGCCGCCGCCGTTGTAGTAATTGCGGTAGCTAAAGATGTTGAAATCAGGCGTATTATGGACTTGGTTGTTGAATTTAATCCCAGATTGGTCGGACGACACTTTGGAAAAAACGGTTTTACCCGATACCGTTTGTTCGGCTTTTTTGTTGCAAGAAATAGATGCAGATATTGCGACAAGGATGAGGCATATTTTCGAGAAAAGACTGTGCATTGTGATGGTGTAAATTTAAAATAAAATAGAATTTGTTCAAAAGCGGTCGCAAGATGACGTAAAAAGGGACCCCTCAGTATAGGCGCGCAAAATTAGGTTTGTTTTTACATTTTTATGATTTTTTTTACCGTTTTATCGCCAGTAACCGTTTGTACCTGAACGATATAGAAGCCGCTTCCCAACTCTGTAATATCTATTGTGTTCGCTTGTTTTTCTATTACTAATTGCCCTACGGAATTAAAAATCATGACATTTTTAACCACACAATTTTGACATTTTATTTTTACGACCCCCTCAGTAGGATTGGGAAAAATGTCAATTATAGGCGTTTTTTCGACTAAAATGCTTGAATCTTTGGGCATTTGTTGCGGAAATGTATCGCACGGCGGCGGACGAAGATTATTGCAGAGTGGCAAATTTATGGGTTTTACAGAAAGCCCTTCAACTAAATCAACCGCGAGATTTTTAACCACATTTGGTAAACAAACAATATTTTTGGACACATCCAAGTAAACCAATCCTTCGGGTAAAAGCGGTAAGCATTTTAAATCGGGATTGTGTTGGCACGACAACCGAATCAAAGGTTTTGGCAATGGCGGGATGATTTTAAGTTGATTGTAAGAACATATCAAACCTTCCAGACCACTTGGTAAAGGTGGGATTACGGTCAACAAATTATTGGTACAGAATAAGGACATTAGGTTGTTCAACGACGGTAAAGCAGTTATTTTATTGTGCGAACAGTTAATCATGAGCAAGGAGGCGGGGAATTCAGGCAAAGCAGTTAACTGATTGTTCGTGCAATCTAATTGTCTTAAATTGGATGGTAGGCTCTTTAAATTTGTGATTTTATTGTTGTTAATATTGAGGTATCGAATCCCTGTCGGTAAATTATCAGGTAACGCAGTCAAATCGTTGTTTGAAACAATCAGGGAATTCAAAGACGAAAACCCTTCGACACCCGCCAAATTAGTAATATTAATTATCGTAACGGTCAAGGTGGTACGCGTTCGAGCAACAGGCGTCAAATTATTGGCTGAATCAAGACATTCGGCGCATTGAAAACGAATTCCGCGCGCAAAATTTGCATCGGGTATGTGTTGGGCAATTCCAAAGAAATGGGCAAATAGGCAAGTGATAATGGCGCAATATTTTTTCATTTTCAACAATTTAATTAGAAGAATAAACCGTTTATGCTTGTCTCTTTGTCTGAGGCTTCTTTGTTATTGTCCCCACGCCTTTTTAAAGACCCCTCAGTATAAAGACAAAAATAGGGTGCCAAATGACTTTGACACCCTATCGTTTTCAAAAAAACTTATAAATACAAGGATTAATATCCAGGATTCTGCTTCAAGTTTGGATTAGAAGCCAAAGCCGCTGCCGGAATTGGGAACAAAGTTGTGTAACCTTCTTTGTTAACAACGCCCGGACCAGATGTGTATTTGCCGAAACGAATTTCATCTGTACGACCGTAACCTTCCCAATACAATTCACGACGGCGTTCGTCCAATAGAACATCAGGCGTCAAGGCAGCTAATTGAGAAGCACCACGGCTTGTACGCAATACGTTGACAGCAACCAAAGCACCCGCAGCATCACCTTTACGAAGCAACGCCTCTACTTTCATCAAATAAGCTTCTGCGTAGCGCATGAAGTTGTATTGCTTTGCATCAGCTGGATGGTATTTGATAAGACGAATACCTTGTTTCACACCAGCACCAGACAATGGAACGTCATCAGTGAAAACAAGCGGCGTTTTACCTCTCTGCTCAATGATAGCCACGCCATTTTTGGTGAATTGCTGTCCACGCAAGAAACCTTTGCCAATGCCTGCGAAAGCAGAGCTATCTTTTTTAGCAGGAATACCAATACGTTGGTCTTTAGCTTCAAACTTACCATAGAAATCAGCCAAAGTTGTAAAACCATTCCAACCATCAGGCTCTTGGTCATAGTGAAGCGTCATTCTCCAACGATTCTGCGGATTACCGTCAGGATGGCACATCAAGATTGATTCCTTGTTGGCACCCGCCGTAAAATTGTTGAAGTAGCTGTTGTCCAAAGAGTAGCCTTTCATAGCGTCAATGTTGCTAATAACTGCATCCATATCTGCTGCTGCGAAAGTGTAAGGACCTGAACCAGCTGTTGTGTAAACAGCTTTATTCAGAATCATACGCGCCAACAAACACTGAGCAGCTGCTTTAGTGGCTGTGAAACGCGTCGCATCAGGCCCTGCTTCTGGTAAAACTGCCAATGCCTCGTTCAAGTCTGTAAGAACCTGAGCATAAGCTTTTGCACGGTCTAAAACTTCGGCATTATCCAAGGCTGCATCCGTTGCTTTACGGAAAATCGCTTGACCGTACATATCAACAAGATGGGACATATTGAATGCGCGAATAAACTTAGCTTCTGCAGCTTGAGCAGGAGACGGGTTAGATGCTAAAACGATGGTCGCTTTGGAAACCCGCTGGTTCAACTGATACCATGCATCCGTAACCTGACCATGCGTCGAGTTCCAAGTGTGTTGGTCAAGTGACCGCCAAACACCATTGTCGCCCCAGTCTGTACCACGGGTAGGCGGGATCATCTCGCCTGATGTATGAGAACCCAAGGCATAAATGTTAGCTTGGTCAGTATAAGCCGAAAGGTCTTTGTAAGCGCCAAGCAGGCCTGACGTTGGGTCAATTGGTCTGAATTTGCCGTCTGAACTTTGGACGACTGAATCAATCTCTTTGACCTTCAAGTCTGTACACGATGCACTTCCCAATAAAACGAGTGCCGCGACTGATGAAAATTTTAATACTTTGATCATGTTGATAAACATTTTTAAATTGAAATTAGAAAGTTACACTCGCACCGAAACTCCAAGTTCTTGCGACTGGATAAGGAGTATAATCAATACCAAAAGATGGAATACCATCTCTTGACTTATTTGTGTTAACCTCAGGGTCTTGACCAGTGTAACCGGTGAAAGTCATAAGGTTTTGACCAACAACGAACACGCGGACACCCTTGATTTTACCATTTGTGATTGGCAAATTGTAACCCAAAGACAAGTTCGACAAACGAAGGAAGTCACCTTTTTCCAAGAAACGCGTTGATGGTTCAGGCGCATTATCCTTTGATTCACCATTACCAACCACGTTTGCTGTTACATTGCGTCCGCTCGCTAAAGCGCCTTGTGTAAAGAAAGCATTAGCTGTATTATTGTAAATGTAATTGCCAGCAACACCGTTCAAAAAGAAGCTAAAATCAAGTCCTTTGTAGGCAAATGTGTTGGTCAAACCACCCGTAATAGTCGGCAAACCACTTTTTCCAAGCTGCAATTGTGCATCATTACCATCAGCGTACTTAGACAATCCTTTTGCATCGTAGCCATCCGCTTTGCGAATGAAATAAGCTCCCAATGGTTGTCCCTGAATAATTTGCTGCGCAAAAGCACCCGATAAACCTTGACCGTTAATATTACCAGTGTTGTAAGCACCCGCAAGACTGTTGACGATGTTTTTATTGTTTGCAATATTTCCTGAAATAGTCCAACGGAAGTCTTTGCTATCAACCGCAACAAAGTTTAAAGATAATTCGATACCTGAATTTTCAACATCAGCAGGTAAATTTAGCCAAACACCATCTCCTGTTGCAGAGCCGTCACCTTTAACTTTAATCAACAACTTATCTGTGTTCTTCTTGTAGTAATCAACAGTACCAGTAAGGCGATTGTTCAAGAAACCGAAGTCTAAACCAAAATTTAGCTGTTTTGTTGACTCCCACTGCAACTTATTATTACCAATGCTACCAGCAGGGAAAGTAATGCCACCTGGGTTGATTTTGCTGTTATCAAAAGTTGCATCTCCATAACGCGTTCTTTGAGAAAAAAGGTTGTGCGGGATGTCTTGGTTACCCGTAACACCATAGCCTAATCTTAACCCTAAATCAGAGAAAATGTTTTTAGGAATGAAATCTTCTTGAATTAAACGCCATTTTACGCCAACCGAGGGGAAAATACCGTATTGATTGTCAGCACCAAATTTTGTTGAACCGTCTCTACGGATTGAAGCTGTCACCAAGTACTTTTCTTTGTAACCAAAATTAACGCGCGCAAACTGCGATTGGATTTCATCCTTGTAGCTTGCCGAGTTTTTAACAATTGATTTGCCAGCTGCACCTGCATTGTTAAGTTGATAATCTATGGTACTGAGAAAAGCGGAATCCGTTGGAAAACCAATTAGTTCTGCCCGGTCATTTTGGAAACCATTGCTCTGATAGCTATAACCTAATAAACCAGAGAAATCAATATCTCCGAATTTATTGTTGTAGTTCAAGTAGGTATCAAATAATGAGTTGTTTAAAGCTACGTTAGAGTAGAAACTACGACCACCAACGTCTTTATTATTGCCATTGTTGAGCAATGGAGAAGTCGCTGACCGACGTTGGGATTGAGATTTATCAAAACCAACAACAGTTTTAATCGTCAGACCATCAATAATTTTGAATTCCGCGTGAACATCACCCGTTGTTCTAATTGTGTTGGCAATATCCTTTGTGTAACGTAAGATGGCAGCAGCGTTTGCCTCACTGTTGCTACTTGGTTGATTGATTTCACAAGTATCGCAATCTGCAGTGGTCTTAGTATTCCACTTGTAGATTGACAATGTAGGATTAGACACAAGCATACGTCCCAACAAGTCACCACCAAAACCTGCATCATTCGTAATTGGCACAGCTGCATCAATTGTGTTTGAGGCTGTAATGTTTACACCAACAGTCAATCGATCATCAATGAATTTTTGGTCGCCGTTGAAACGAGCGCTGTAACGCTGGAAACCAGATTGCTTGAAAATGCCGTTTTGATCCATGTACCCCAAAGAGAAACGATAAGAGCCTTTGTCACTACCACCACCATAAGCAAGGTTGTGATTGTTGGTTAAGCCCGTTTGCAAAACAACGTTTTGCCAATCTGTATTGCCTTTTAAGTTATTGGCAGGAATTGATGCCGCAGCAAAAGCTGAAGCGCTCAATAAATCGTACTTCTTAGTAATTTGACTCACGCCCAATGAATAGCCGTACTCA
Source organism: Saprospiraceae bacterium (assembly GCA_043764555.1). GTDB lineage: Bacteria > Bacteroidota > Bacteroidia > Chitinophagales > Saprospiraceae > JAAFJT01. Next base: position 12,617 of record JAYUKJ010000888.1, on the reverse strand, counting down.
AATGAACCCGCGCCTTTCTTGCCTTTTTTCGTCGTAATCAATACAACACCATTTGCACCACGCGCACCGTAGATAGCAGTAGAGGAGGCATCTTTCAAGATGTCAATACTTGCAATATCATTCGGATTCAAGTAGTTTAATGGGTTACGCGAAGACGAAGAACCGAATCCGCCCGATTGACCGTCTGCGGTTGAGTTGTCAGTAGAAAGCGGCACACCATCAATAACAAATAGTGGATTGTTACCACCATTTACTGAGGATGTTCCACGAACACGCACAGTGATGCCACCACCCGGCTCACCGCCATTCTGTGAAACTTGAACACCCGCTGCACGGCCTTGCATCAATTGCTCTGGTGATGTCAAGACACCACGGTTGAAGCTCTTTTCGTCAAGGGCAACAACTGCGCCCGTTGCGTCCGATTTTTTAACCGAGCCGTAACCAACGACGACTACAGCTTCCAAAATAGAACCGCCTTTCAAGTTGGCATCCACAACTTTTGACGCGCCAATGGCAATCGTCAAGTTGGAATAACCCGTGTAAGAGAACGTGAGCGATGCTGCATCGGCTGGAACTTGAAGCTCATACTTACCGTCCAAGTCGGTAAGTGTTCCTTTCGTTGTGCCAGTAACGACAACAGATGACCCTACAAGTGTCTCTCCGCTATCTGCATCCTTAACGACACCAGTAATGGTACGTTGGGCAAACGCGAAATTGCTCATGACTGTGAACATTGCCAACAGCATGAAACTCTTAAAGTTGACCTTAATTTTCATACATTCTTGTTGTTTAGTTATAAAAAAAAGATTTGAAAAAAATATTCTTTAGTGAAGGATAATAAAGTTATTCCTTATAGTTCGATTGAACACGAGATGGTTACAATAAAAAGTAGATAAGCTGCAATAGTATTTGTACGCGCAAGATTGTGTAGTATAATGGTATGTTCAAAATATTCGTAAAAGTAGGAATTGTTATGTTTGATATCTTAATGAATGTCTCTCTAAGTGAAAAGGGGTGCAAAGTGTTTAATCCTTTAAACATCCCGAACCTCTGTGTGTGCGCTTTACACTTAGTGCGATGCAAAAGTAGAAATATGTTTGTATTTCTTGTATTTACTTTTCAATATTTTTTTTTTTAACGCCTTCTGCAAATTTAATTTTAAGTTTTGCAACCTATACCTCCATAATGGTAGGACAAAAGTAGTGGAACTATCGAATTACCAAAGATATACAATAAAAAAAAATGTTGTCGCAACATCTTATTGAAAAACCTATGCTGTTTGGATAAAAAACGTGGTCGTTTCATTTCTAATGTGCAACTTACCCCCTCAGTATTTTACACCTTTTTTGCGTCTATTAAAATCATTTCCTCATGATAAGAAAAAAAAACATACTTATTATTTTATTTTGTTTCTTTTGTTCGACAAGCCATCATGCCCAAATGCCTGGCGTTTTAATGGCAAAAGGGGCTAAAAAAGTAGAAATCCCCTTTGAAAGACAAGATAACTTCATCATTGTCAAGGTATTACTGCAAAATGTATTACCCCTACGCTTCATCGTTGACACGGGCGCCGAGCATACAATCTTGACTAAAAAGGAACTAACAAGCCTCCTTCAAATACCTTATGAGCGCACAATAACGCTCATGGGAACCGATATGCGTACCCAAATTATCGCACACATCGCCCGCAAAGTGTCTTTAAAATTGACCAATGTAACCTTTGAAAAAGATATTCTCGTCCTCGACGATGATTATCTGCACTTCGACCGTTTTGCAGGTTTGGACGTTCACGGCGTACTTGGCGCGGAGGCGTTTAAAGGATTTGTCGTAAAATTTGATTTCGTAAAACAAATCATGACCATATGGGACCCCTCAGTATTTAAGCCTTCTGACCATCGGAAATACGATGAATTGCCCATTGAAATCACGCGCTCTAAGCCTTATTTGACAACAAAAGCGCAAATCCAGTCCGATTCAACCGTCATTCTCAAACTTTTGATTGACACGGGTGCTTCCCTCGCAATGCTCCTCCACACCTATTCAACGCCTGGACTAACGCTACCGCCGCAAACCATCAGAGGCAATATCGGAACGGGTCTTGGTGGAGAAATAGAAGGCGTCGTGGGGCGCATTAGGCACGTACAAATCGGTAGTCATCGACTGTCAGCGCCCGTTTGCAATTTTCACGAATTGTTGCAATTGTCTGATTCCAACTTCATCAATGGTAGAAATGGCTTGTTGGGCAGTGAAATTTTAAGCCGATTCAATTTCATAATTGACTTCGGCAAGGAAAAAATGTACGTCCAAACCAATCGCTTTTTTAAGCAAGCCTTCACCTACGACCGAAGCGGCATTTCCTTAATCGCAAGCGGGTCTGATTTGAAACAATTTCTCGTCCAAGATATTTTAGAAAATTCGCCCGCAAGCCAATCAGGCATACAAGTCGGCGATGAAATTATAAAATTAAATTGGCTTCCCAATCGTTTTTACACCCTAACTTCAATGAATTATAAATTGCAAAGCAAAATTGGCAGGACCATCCATTTGACTTTGAAAAGAAACGGACAAAAAATTAAAGTCAAATTCAAATTAAGGGAGTTGATTTAGAAATTCTAAAAATTATAATTTAATTTCTATTTTTAGAATTTAATTATACCTTTACACATCAAAATAGAAAACTCACACATGATTATCATCAAAAAATCAACGCTAACCCTTTTTGGATTAGAATATCCTGATGTTTATCAACCACTTGTGAATTGGTACAAAATTGCAAAAAAAGCAAATTGGAACGCTTTTCAAGACATTAAGCAATCATTTAACTCCGTTGATTATGTTGATTATGTTGGCAATGACCATTTTGTTTTCAATATAAAAGGCAATAAATACCGTTTGATAGCTATGATTTTCTTTGACAAGCGGACTGTATTTATCCGTTTTATTGGCACGCACAGCGACCACGATAAAGTTGATGCCGCGACAATATAATTCTGTAAATATTTAATTTTTAACACAATGAAAGAGACAATAGAAACGCATGACGATTACATAAACGTCATGACGACCATAGAAAAATACCTTCAAAAAGCGACTCAAAAAGGTGGTTTTGTGGCGATATTACCCGAAGAAGCCGATGAATTACAGCGTTTATCTGCATTAGTTGAGGCTTATGAAGACGCAATTCCTGTGTTTCCAATTAATCCCCCACAGACATTGGAACAAATGATTCGATTGAAAATGATGCAATTAAATATTAAGCAAAAAGAAATGTCTAAAATGTTGGACATCACAGAGTCGCATTTATCGGAAGTTTTGACTAAAAAACGCCGCGTAAACATGGACTTAGCCAAAAAATTGCGGAATGTGCTTAAAATTGAAGCAGACTTCATTTTAGAAACAGCTTAAATTTAGTAAAAAATCAAAAAAGAGGACCCCTCAGTATAAAAGTCCTAACACCACTAAAAAAGCCCTTTGTCATTGACAAAAGGCTTTTTTACGTCAAATTAGAAGAAAATTAACGCCAGTGATAACTTTATTGATTAAAAATTGACTTACTAAACACCTCATGCAACAGCTAAAGTGTGTGTAAGTAAGAAAGGATTAGTTATCGTTTCACGCCCAAAACGCTGCAAAAGCGCTACCGTATTATGCATATCAATATGTTCACGCTTAACGATTGCCTGCACCTGTGGTTGACTAAGTCCTGGAATACGCGTAGCAAAAAAAGGCCATAATTCAGCACTTTTATAAACACACGTAACATCGGGAAAATTCACAATAGGCTTAATCTTTTTCTCTAATTTTTGTTGCCGAAACATCTCAGCATAACTAAAAAGCCAAATACCTTCCTCAAGTTCGAGTGTGCCAATATGTAAATCTTGATACATCAATATGAAACGCGCGTTGGTTTTTTTAGGCGTTTCAAGGGGTATTTGTTCTTCTGTTTGAAAGATATTTTTTACTCTTTGGACAAACTTCTGTATCATAGTTTTGAAATTTTAAATTGTTAATAAAAAAGCTTTGATGGTAGAAGCAAATATAATGGTACGTTTCAACGCAAAGGTATATTTTGCAAACGTTCAAAACGTGTTTGAATATATATTTTAATTAAATTTCTCCTTTGAGATGTCATTAAAAAGACAAACTCAGAATCAATAAGACGAAAAATTTTGTCTGCGTTACATTGTTGCCGCATCGTCTCAACAAGAGGAACAAAACGTTTTTCCTTAGCAAGTAACTCAATTAATTGGAAATGGTTGATACTATCTCGATTTTCCCAACCTGTTTGGGGCTTTGAACCTTCTGCATACTTTCGAATTTGAAGCGCCACCTGTTGAGGATTTCTACCCCATACTTCAATCTGAGCATCGCTTGTAGTCCAAAACAAACCACGTGCAGTATCATAAATAGGAGAAAAACGCGTTTTATATTTATTCTCAATAACGCTTGTTACGATGCCCCAATTAAAGTGGTGGCGGTCATTGTTGCCTGTCAAAGCATCAAAAATCAATAATTTAACAAAAGATTCTATGAAATTATCAGCTTGTTCGGGAAAACTGGATTTTATAGAAGCCTCAACAAACTGAAAAGTAAACCACGATTGTTCTTCTTTTCTAATGCCAATTTGTTCGACTAATTCTGGGTCACGAAGGTAGTTTGAGAAAATTTCAGCACCGTGTATTAACTGTTCATTGTCATCCAAAAAAAATCGACTCAAAAAACGAAGTTGCCCGTTAATTATTGCTAAGCGAGATTTTGCCATCTCCAAATTCAAAATTTCACCTATTCGATTAAGCAAATATTCTGTTATGCTTTCAACAGGATACCACTTGTGACCAACCTTTGCAATGTATGGAATCCATGTTTTAGTATCATTTCGAACACATTTACCATTCCGAAATTCGTAAACATAGATAAAATTCTTCGGTGCGTCACCCATTATTGGACGAAGTGTAACGTAATAATTATGCCTCTTCAGAGTTTCAATCACCCTATTTATTGCGGGAGGTCTGCCACTATACTTACGGACTATTTCTTGTGGAATACTTTGCATTTCAACATTTTTTTGAACGAAAGGTTTTTTTCATCTAATCATCATTCATGCAAAGTTAATGAACTATCCACTTCTAAATGACGTTTTTGCAGCACATTTATTACATTTTTTAAAATTGTATTTTTTAAAAACAATTATATAAATCATGAAATACGACGAAACTTCAATGAAATACCGTTACAAATCGTCTAACTCCTCGCTTTTTTCATTCCTAAAACTCATTGGCGCGAAGTTATTTTGGACAAAATTGCACCATGGGCACGTCGCTTTTCCGCAACCGTCAAATTGGCGGGCTTGGATTTTTGCCCAAACATCTGAAATGATTGTTTTCAAAGTTTCACCGTCTCTTGCCGTAAAATCAAGGGTTTTTGACCTAAAAACGCCGCGCCCGTCGGGTTCAATCCAACTTATTTCGCCTGTATTGACGCGCACAACGTTGGCTCGATGGTTTTCATAGAGCAATTTATAAAAAACCAATTGTCGCCAATAAGAGCCGCCAATCACGTTCTTTTCGGTTGGGCGACGGACTTTATCGTAGTTCGGCTTGCCCGTTTTAAAATCAATAACGTGGGCAGAATTGTCCTCTCGGAAGGTTATTTGGTCAATCACACCGCGAACGGGAACGTCATTGATGTGTCCAAAAACGGATTTTTCAACGACTAAGTTTTTCGACATTTTTCCCACCATTTGTTCATAAAACTGCGTCAAACTTTGGCGTCCCGTTGACAATCGTCGGTCATATTCGAGTGGGTCAAGCAATGGTTTTCTTCTTGAAAAATCGACGTCAAAAACACGAATAAATTCGGCTAAAGTCATAAACGTTTTGTCCTTTGAACGCAACATTTCACCGAACAATTTACGCAAAGCATAATGCATCGCTTCGCCATATTGAAACGCAGGACTCGGTTGACTCGGAATCCGCAAAATGCTTTCAAAATAAAAACTCAACGGGCAATCCAAATAGGCGTTCAAAGCCGAAACCGACAAGTTGAAATCTTTCAAAACCTCCGTGACAAAATTCTCTTCAAACAATTCTTTTGGCAACAAAGTCCCTTCGGTCAATTGCGCGATTTGCGTTTTTAGCAGCACATCGTCGCTAATTTTCTCCGTTTTAAACGTGGAAGTTGTCAAAATCTCACTCACAAATTGGCTTTTGCCCAAAGTTCGTCCGCGTTCATCAGTTTGTGCATAGCTTACGTGTAGGTGTTTTTTAGCCCTTGTTATTGCCACATAAAACAAACGGCGACGGGCTTCCGTAGCGTCCGTTTCTGCCGTAAATGTTAACGTTGGGGGCAATTTAAAACGGTTTTGGCTCGCCGTTTTTGCGTTTTCCCATTCCGATTCGACGGCATCAACGACAAAAACGTGGTCAAATTCTAAGCCTTTTGCGGCATGAGAAGTTGTCAAAACGACGCCTTCTGTATCGCGGCTCCAAAAATTTTGTAAGTCTAATCTAATGCCATTTGCGTCCATTAAATCCAACGTTCGGAGCAATTCAGCAAGCGACAAGCGTGGTTTTTTCTCCAACTCGCGTTGAACAAAAGAAAAGAAAATATTCACAATTTGCGTATTTTTTATCAACTCATTGTCCCGCAAAATCCACGACATCAAACCGCTTTGATTCATCACCCGTTCCACCAAATTTGGCAACGGCTCATTGCCGACCGCCCGAATCCACGATTCCATTTTTTTAGAAAAATCAACCGTCGCCCGATTATTCCCCAATTCCAAACGCCAATACTTTGAAGTTTGAAGTTTAAAGTTTGAAGGGGACGCATCGTTTGAAGTTTGAAGTTTGAGGTTTGAAGGGAGCATCTCGCCCACTTTTAATTCTTCATTAGTTTGCTTCGTGCCTCGCAATGACGTTTTCAATTCCAAAGAGGACCCCTCAGTATTTTGAGTATTTTCGCTGTCGTTAGCAGTTTTTAATTCTTCATTTTTAATTTTTAATTCCAAAAAGGACCCCTCAGTATAAGCGGCATTTTTGGCATAAATTACGGCATTAAACGCCATTGAAAACCTTAAAACATCTTTCGGAGCAATATCTAAAAAGCTGAAATTCAATATTTTAAACAATAAATACTCACCTGAAAATGGCATTTTATTTTCTGCCGAAATATACTCCAAAAGCGTCCTCAAATTCTGAATCAACGGCTCATCCAACACATTAATTGCTCGCCGAACGCTGTACGGAATTCCTCGTTTTTCAAACAGTCGAATGTACGCTTCGGCAGTCCGATGTCGCGCATAAATAATCGCAATCGACGGTTTTTCGGACTTAGAAACGTCAGAAACGTCGGCGAGGTTTGAAACCTCGCCGACGTTAGGATGCTTGAAATTTATCAAATCTTCAATTTGAAGCACGACGTCCGCCAATTCTTGCAACCGATTTGGATATTCCACAACCTTCGGCAAATTATCCAAAGCCGCCGATTGTCCACGCGCCATCAAATTTTTATCCAACTGCAAGCCTTGCAAATTATTAACAATGCGTAACTCATTGTTTTCAATCACTTTACGCGCCGAATCTAACAAGTTTTGGCTCGACCGATAATTGTCTTTCAAAACCACAACTTCAACATCCGACCGATAAGACTCATAAAAATCGACCAAACTTTTCAATCGCGCCCCTTGAAATTCATAAATAGCTTGGTCATCATCGCCGACAATAAACACATTTGGTTGCTCCCAAAACCCGACTAATTGCGTCAACAATTGATTTTGAGCGCCATTTGTATCCTGAAATTCGTCCACCATAAAATACAAAATTTGCTCCTGATACCCCCTCAGTAAAAACGGCATCCGTTCAAAAGCCTCAATCACCCACAGAATCATATCATCAAAATCGTATCTATTCAACAGCGATTTTTTGCCTTCATACGCCATGTACAACTGCGCCGCCGACCGCAAACGCGCCATCTTTTCCGTCTCATCTTCCACCGCGTCCGTTTTCAAATCACCCTTAGAAAACAGCCCTTTTTTCGTGATTTTATACTGAAAATCGACATTATTCGGCAAATTCTCCAACCATTCGTCAATTGCCCGCGACACCGAAGGCGTCGTCCAAGCCTCCGTTTTCATGAGTTTGAACAAGTCCGCCAGATGATTTTCGTAGAAATAAACGTCGGACCCACGCCCCTTTTTCAACGGATGGTCAAACGGCAATTCGTCCAATAAAGTCCGCACCAATTGCCGCCGTTCGAGTTCATCAAGCGCCGTCAAATCTTGGCGCCCAAACAAATCTAAATGATCTTGAATCACCCGATTGCAAAACGAATGAAACGTGTGAATCCGCACCTTATGCGCCTCCGCACCGATGAGCGAAGTCAGTCGCTCGCGCATCGCCCGCACCGCCGCATCCGTAAAAGTCAAACACAGGATATTGTGCGCTTGAGCGTCCGTTTTTGTCAAAATTTCGCCAATTCGCGTCGCCAAAATGTGCGTTTTGCCCGTCCCCGGACCCGCAATGACGAGAGTCGGACCTTCAATATGCTTGACGGCAGCGAGCTGTGCAGCATTCAAAGTGGCGCGTTGTGCAGCAAAAACGTCGTTGAAAGACGGTTGATTTTGGACAGGTTGAGTGGGCAAGATTAAGCTGTTTTACGTCACAGACTAACGTCCGTGATACTTTTTTACGAAATTTGGGGCAAGATACTGAGGGGTCCCTATTTTTTCTACTATTGTGAATTAAATAGAAAGTATTACCTTTGGTAAAAATTAAAAAATAGTTTTAAATCTAAAGTAGTAACTTCCTAAGTAAATACAAAAAGTTTTTCTACTTAAAACATTTCATTTATATTTGCAAAATATTTCGTCATTTCAAAACATCACAATCATGTACACAATAGATTTTTCAGGAACAGGAACAATGACTTTAAACAATTTTACTCAAGACCAACAGAAGCAGATTCTATATGTCTTGAATAACGTTGTATCTAAATATGATGCACAAACACCCGACATCACTAAAGTGCGTTACTTGGGCGATGGTTTTTATGCCATCAAAATAAACCACTCCATCCGAGTAATGGCAAAGATCCAAGATAACATATTTAATATCATTGATGTTTTCACGCACACAAGATCACAGAGTCTTGCGGCTGCATAATTTTTTTATTAATTAAATTTTGGCTCTTTGACAATTTTGGCGGAGATTACATTTACGAAATCTTTAAGATTTCGTAAATGTTTACAAACCAGCATTTTACAAATTAAAATATTAAGTAAAATTATTCGTAGCCGCTAAAATTGTCAAAGAGCCTAAATTTTAAACAAGTATGAAACAACTCACTACGAGTTACAGCTTTAAGCTGCAAAAAGAAGCTGTCGCAGCTTATGAACATTTGCTGAATAGCAAAGTAGAACTTGAAGAAAAGGCAGATATACAGCCTATTTTCAAAGAATATCCCGTTTTAATCCTGATGATGGCAGACCTTGTAGGTATGTCAGGCATGGATATAGACGAAGTTGATTGTGAAATTCGACTTTGGGGAGACTTCTTCTGCGACTTAGGATTTGGCAGTAGTAAAATAAATACATATTGCCTTGTCGAATTAGAGGATGCTAAGAAAAACAGTATACTCAAAGACAAACCAAAGAGTCAACCAAAATTTTCGGATAGATTTGAAGGTGGAGTTAGTCAATTTATTGATTGGTTTTGGAAAATAGATGGACAGAAAAATAATGCTACAGAAATAGAGCATTTATTTTCAGCACATAACCCAACTATAAAAGCTATATTAATTATTGGTCGTACAGGTTTTTTTAGAAATCGGACAGAAAAATCCCGATTTAAATGGCGCTCAGAAAAAACGATTATAGATTCAAAAAAGATAGAATGTTTAACTTATGATGATTTATCAGACTATTACAAAGCGATTATTAAGAGAAAGGAAAATGAAAAACTGTTAGATATGGAACAAGAAGCAATTGTAAACTAAGATATATTACGAACTAAGACATAACTATTGACTAATAATTTAAGCAAAAGCGTTTGCAGATGTAAAAATCTACGAACGCTTTTCTATTTTTGTCGAACATTTTAGGACATCAAAATCAAAATCCAACCAAAACAGCCGTCTTGCTCATGAAAATACGCTCATTTCGCGCCATGCGCCCGAATCTTGAAAAAGTACCGCGTTCCAACGACTTTTTCGACACCGTCAAATACCGATACCACGACTACGCCGCCGAAGGACTTTTCGAGTCAACCGATGCTGAGGCGATGTACATTTATCAAATCAAAACCGTCGAAGGTTGGAAATTTACGGGCATTATTGCCTGTGCCGATATTGCGGAATACCGCGACGGGCATCTCAAAAAACACGAAAAAACCATCCTTTCGAGCGAAGATTTGCAAGGAAAACTCCTCGAAACACGCGGGGCAGCTATCAAACCGATACTGTTGACCTATCCCGCAGTCGAGCCGCTTGACGAATTGATTGCCGATTATATCGACCGACATCGGAAGTTTTTTGTCATGGAACTTGGCGGCGAAAAGCACCGATTTTGGCAAATTACGGAGGGGTTGGTCTTGAAAAAGATTCGACAAATTTTTGAAACACGTATTCCAAACGCCTATATCGCCGACGGACACCACCGTTCTGCGAGCTTTGCCGCCCTCAATGAGCGGGCGCCAAACGACAAAAACGACAAGCTACTTTGCGCATTTTTTCCCGACCATGAGTTGAAAATCAACGCTTTCCACCGCTTAATTAGCAATTTGAATGGCTTATCGAACGACGATTTTTTGACCCGAATTGAAACCGTTTGCAATGTTATGCCTTTAAATAAAGCCGCTTTGCCTACTCGAAAATTTGACATAACGCTGCGGTTAAACGACGGAAATTGGTTTAAATTGACGTGGAAACGGGAGATTTTGGCAGATTTTGCCGAAGGTTTGGTGCATCTCGACGTGCATTTGTTGAACGAAAAAATCTTGAAACCTATTTTAGACGTTAAAAATATCCGCACCGATGCCCGTTTAAAATACATCGACGGCACAAAATCGCTCCCTTCCATCGAAAAAACGGCTTCGGGAGCCGCTTATACTGAGGGGTCCCTTTTTTGTCTTTTCCCCGTCTCGTTCCACGACTTAAAAGCGGTTGTCGATGATGCAGGTGTGATGCCGCCGAAATCCACGTTTTTTGAGCCGCGTATGAAAAATGGGTTGTTGGTTTATGAGATTTGACGTCATAACAAAGGTGATTGCCAACCTTTCACAGTATAATTTGTCCGCGCTTGATTTTCTAAACCGCCATAAATGAGCGTTTTAGTACCAATATTCGGAGCAATATTTTGTAAAAAATCTAAGCCTTTAAATTGGTCAGACATAATCGTTTGCGACGATTTTATCTCAAAAATATCAAGCATTGTGGCGTTTGGCATCACAAAATCCACTTCGTTGCCGTTGGAATCGCGCCAAAAATAGAAATCCTTGTGCGCGTATTGATGCAGATTTTGCTTGTAAAATTCTGCAATAATTAAATTTTCAAATAAACTGCCTTTGAAAGCGGTATTGATAAACGCATTTGATTCTCGAATACCCAATAAATGGCACAACAAACCCGTGTCGTAAAAGTACAATTTAGGACTTTTCACGATGCGTTTGCTGAAATTCTGAAAGTAAGGCGGCAACTGAAAGAGGATGTAGCTACTTTCCAAAATAGATAACCAAGCTTTTGCCGTATGTTGAGAAATATTGCACTCATTTCCTAAAGACGAAAGATTGAGCAATTGACCTGCACGCGCCGCACAAAGTCCGAGGAATGCACGAAACTGTTGCAAATCTTTAACATTAGTTAGTTCAACGACGTCTCGCTCGACATAAGTTTGCAAATAATTGGCGTAAAAAACGGTAGAAGGGATATTTCTGTCAAACAAAGCGGGATAAAAACCACGCACTAAGGCATCAGGATATTCATCGGGCAACAAATTATGCGGCGCAAGTTCTGTAAAATCCAAAGGAAGGAGTTTAAAAAGCGCGACCCGACCCGCCAAACTCTGCGTAATACTTTGCAGCAATTGGAAATTTTGGGAACCCGACAAGATAAATTGCCCCATTTGACCAGACGCATCAACTAAAGTTTGAATATAAGAAAACAAATGTGGAACCCGTTGCACTTCGTCAAAAATCACCTGTTCAGGGTATTGTTTGAGAAAACCTTTAGGGTCTGCTTGAGCAAAATCGCGCATATTTGGGTCTTCGAGCGACACATACTGATAGCCATGAAATGTGTTTTTAAGCAACGTTGTTTTGCCCGATTGTCGTGGTCCCGTAAGTGCGATAACGGGGAATTTATCTTTTAAAGCATGGATAGCTTTAGCAATTTGTCTTTCTATCATAATTGATTGATTTTGAGACAAATATACGCACTATTTAGAAATTGCATAGATTTATTTTAGAAATTGCATAAGTTAAATTTAATAATTGCATAAGCTAAATTTAGAATTTGCATAAGCATAATTTAGAAATTACATAGACTTAATTTAAAAATTACATAGACTTAATTTAAAAATTACATAGACTTAATTTAAAAATTACATAGACTTAATTTAAAAATTA
>JAYUKJ010000887.1:0-28278 GCA_043764555.1 Saprospiraceae bacterium | reverse complement strand
CCCGACCAACAGACGCATTCCGAAAACGTGTCATACGGTCGCTTTCCGTATTCGCGGCGGGTGCAACAGTTTGGTTTCAACGGTGCGTATTATTTTGGACGCTTGGTGTTTAATTTGAGATAATTACTTACCGTAACTAAAATGAGTCACGGTAAGTAATTACAATTTTGAGGTGAATAGGACCCCTCAGTATATTTGTTAAAAAAAGCCTTTTGAGCGTGTTGCTCAAAAGGCTTTTTCTGAAGTAGTTGGCAGCTTATGCGTTTGTGAAGTAGTCGGCAACTTTAGTTGTCGCGTGTGATAGCTTGATTATCAATCACTTCGCAGCAAGTAAAGTTGCCGACTACAAATTATTAATGTCGCTATCAAAGTGGTCTATTTTGACTGAGCGTTTTTTAGTTAAAATGAATGCTTTTAAAATATTAAAAAAGGGATAGGCGTTTCGCAATCGTTAATTTTAACGCATCAAACTTTAACTCAATTTCAATGAAACAACTGCTTGTTTTCTTTCTCACGGGACCCCTCAGTATAATGGCACTTTTTGGACAAAATATGGCTCAAAAGAGCGTATTTTTTGATTCCGACAAAGCGATTTTACGTCCGCAAGCGCAAGCGATTTTGCGTGAATTGGCGGATTCTGCGCGTAAAATGCCGCAATATACGCTTTATTTGAAAGGACACACCGACGCTGATGGCTCGGATGCGCACAACCAAAATCTGTCGGAACGCCGCGCCGAAGCCGTCCGAAACTACTTGATTCAACAAGGTGTTTCGGCCGATAAAATCATTATTTCGACCGTTGATAAATCAGAATTAACGGACAATGATAAGTCCGAAGTCGCTAAACGACACCATCGGCGCGTGGATATTTCAACTGATTTAGCGAATAAATCAATTGAAATATCAACGGCAAAATCAAGAAGCAGCAAGCCGTCTCCTTTCGAAAAAGGTAAAAATTACAGCATCATGCGGCTGTACAAAGAGTTGAGTTTGACACCGCAAACGTTCACCATTAAATCGAATAGAGACACCATTATTAAAGGTGAAAAAGGAACGCAATTGCATTTTCCGAGCGGTGCTTTTGCGGGCATTGCGGAAGGTACGCCGATTGAAATAAAGCTAAAGGAATGTTACGATTATGCGAGCATTTTAGCTGAACATTTGACGACCAAATCGGGCGATAAATTGCTCCAAACAGGCGGTATGATTTACGTTCAAGCCTACTCAAATGGTAAAGAATTGACGCTGAAAAAGCCGATGGATATTCAGTTTTCGAGCGCTGAAAGCAAGCTAAAAGGGATGCAATTGTTTTCGGGCGAACGGCGGATGGATAGGAATGGGGCGATGAATTGGACGGCTTTGAATCCGACAGTTGACGGTGAATTTAACCCTTCGGAAGAATATGAAAAAGGCGCTTCTACTTACATAAATTATCGATATGTTCCTGAATTAAACATACTTGAAACGATGGCGCCTTTGAGTTATGTTTTGGACATGACAGATACGGATTCTCTGTATGAAGAATTTCCCGTTTTTGGAAAAGTTGTGAATCCCAAAGAGCGGTATCGCGCCCGTTCGACGCATTTCGCGGGCAATGCGATGGGTGTTTACGCGTGTCAAACGCCTAATATTATCGGAAAAGATAAATTTTCAATTCATAGGCTTGCTTTTAATGACGTTTATAAATTTTATAAAGTCGAAACGTTTGAAGATTTACAGAAGCAAGACAGCAGCCGTTGGAATCGAAATTATGAGATGAAAATCGTTAAATTGAAAGAAGATAAGCGGATAAAGGATAGTTTAGAGATTGTCCAAAGACGTGAGTATGAGATAATTGCTGCTAAAAATAGGGCGCAGTATGAAAAAGACTATAAAACTAAAATTGTACTGAATAATGCGCTTTATTCGCCCAAGTTTGGGTGGTTAAACTGCGATAGCTATTGGTTTAGCGCAGATAAATTGATGACCATTAATCTTAAAGACGTTCAATCGCCTTCTTTTGATGCTAAATTGATTTTGAAAAAAGAACGCATAGTTATTGAAAATTCAGGCGCAGTTGGGCAGTTAATTAATTTTCAGCAAGTGGCTAAAAATGCCACCGCCGTTATTGTGGCTATGAAAATCGAAAACGGACAATCGTACTTAGCCATGCACGATTTTATAACGTCCTCCGCGCCGATTGACTTAAAATTTGAAGCCTTGTCGCCCGACGAAATAAAAGAGCGGTTGAAAAAATTGAACTAAGGGACCCCTCAGTATAAAACGTAAAAAAGCCTTGAAAACGCGTGTCTTCAAGGCTTTTTTGCGTTTTATACTGAGGGGTCCTTTTTGAATGAAAAATGAAAAAGTGGGTTACAAATTTTCGGTTAGCCAACCCGTGATTTTCTTTTTGGTTTTATAGAAATTAACGCCGATGCCGAGGATTGTTTTTCCCGATGCGCGGTATTTATCCGCATAGCCTTTATCTTTAATTTGTTGAAGGGCTTCTTCGGCGTTTTTATTGAATTTGAATTCAAAAATATACACATATTGAGGGGTCTGCACGACGACGTCCGCCCGCCCGTTTGAGAGATGCGGTTCGCTTTCGATAAACACCCCGAGATAGCTAAAAATCAGATGCAACAAGCCGTGATAAAAGCCTTCGGATTGTTTTTTATAGACTTCGTAAGGCAGAGACGCAAGCAAGGCATTGATGATGGTTTTTACTTTTTCTAAGTCATTAGATAAAAACGCACTGTTTAAATCCTTCATAGTCATGCCCGTATAAGCACTTTCAGGATTTGAAATTTCCATAATCATAAACTGATACATACTCTCGCGGACTTCTTTGTTCGGATAATCCAAAACCATTTCACCCGTCGCGTGGTCCATTGTTTTTATGGTCAAATAGCCCGTTTGGAAACACAAAGGCACTAAATCGAGGTTTTCGATGGTGTATTTGTTCAACAAAAAGCTGTCAATGACGGTATTTTCAATGTCAAATCGGACGTGTTTTTTCATTTGATGAATCAAAAATTTAGGATTTCCCGTCGAAAACCAATAGTTTTTAAACATCCGTTCATCCAAAAAATTGAGCGTTCCAAACGGATTATACACTCTATGGATGCCATCCCAACTAAAACCATTGTACCAAATTCCCATTTTTTTGAGCAATTCTTCGCGACTCAAATTAAATTTTTTCATGGCTAATTGCAAGTAGTCATCGAAATACTGCACCAATTCACCTTGTGTGTAACCCGTTAGCGTTGCATAATCTTGATGAATCGTAATATCTCTCAAATTATTTAATTCAGAAAACATGGAGACTTGCGCGAACTTCGACACGCCCGTCACAAAGAAAAAACGTAAATAAGGCTCTGAACTTTTCAATACAGAATAAAACTCACGCATAATACCTTGATTTATAGTGGCTTGCGCGAAAGGCTCTTGTTCCAAAAAATCAATGATGGGTTTGTCGTATTCGTCAATCAATAGCACGACTTGCCCGTGTTTAGCCGCGACGCATTCCAACAATTCTCTGAATTGACCTTTCAAATCGGTTTCAATTAACGAGATTTGATATGATTTAGCCATTTTATTGATTTCTAATTTCAGAACGACATCTAAGCCCAGTTCGCGAAACCCCATTTTGTCGAACGAAAATTGCAGCACGGGATTCGTTTTTGACCAATCCCATTTGTCATAAATCCACGTGTCTTTGAACAGTTCTTTGTTGCCCAAAAACAATTCTTTGAACGTGGAAATCAACAACGATTTGCCAAAACGACGCGGCCGCGACAGGAAATAATAGACGCCTTTGTCAATCAGACTGTTTACCATCTGCGTTTTATCGACATAGACAGCATTTTTTTCTCTCAACTTCGGCATGGTTTGTAAGCCAATAGGTAGATTTTTCATAATACCGATATTAAATTTTTGACAAAGTTACAAAAGGCTTTGATTAATTTCAAGTAACGCAATATTGTGCGTGTAAGCAACTTGAAAGAATAAGGACCCCTCAGTATTTTCGAGAAAAAATCTCAAAAAAACGTAAAAAAAATCTAAAAAAAAATGTGGATAAGTAAATTTCGCTCATTGCTGTTCTAAATACTTTTTTTTTCATTAGCTTTGTGTGAATAATTAAACACTCATTTTTATGCATACAACTTGAGAAGAATATGAATACCTCAGATGTTGAATAGAATATATGTTTTAAATCAAAACTTTATTTAAAACAAATATTTGTTTTAATCTGATTATCAATCGAAACACTGCTTTTCGTCTTAAAAATCCCGCTAACTAATTTTCATAAAAGTAAAATAAAATATCGAATAGTTTTTTGTTTATATTATGTAAAAAAACACTGTTTTGTGGGCTAATATGAGCAAAAAACATCAATTATAAGGTGTATATTGTTTGTTTTTAATAATTGTAAAAAATGGGTGTGGATAAATATTTTCATTAAAATCACAATTTTATCACCAAAAAAATTTGACAAAGAAAGTTTTATGCATAGTTTTGTTTCAAGTTTTAAAAACAACACTATTGAATAGGACAATACCCATCCATATTCAGATAATTTTTTCTGACATCTCTGCTGTTCACTTACTGATTTTCAGATTATTGCGCATAGTTATTTTCCTCATCTGAAAAAAAAGGAATTTAATAGTGTGCAAAGTTTCCGCTCGGCATTACTTTTGCAAAAGTAGAAACGATAAAAGATTGATATTTAATACGTTACATAAAATTGCCATTCAATTGAATGCTCGATTTCTATATAAAAATAATAATTACTTAAAGAACTTTTAGGACTCAAACGATACAAAAACTTTATTACGAGAAACAGACAAGATATTGAACGCTATAATTTAAACAGTCGCTCCGATAAGCTATGAAACGTCGGAACGAACCAAAATCTTACCGTTATGAATGAGCAAAATTTAAAGACAACTACCGATTTGGTAGTTGCGCTCGACATCGGCACAACAAAAGTTTGTGCGGTGGCTGGTCGTAAAAATGAGTACGGCAAACTTGAAATTCTCGGCGTTGGGAAGGTTGACAGCGTAGGCGTTATGCGCGGCGTTGTGACCAATATCGAGAAAACGGTTAATGCGATTATCGAGGCAATTTCTTCTGCCGAACGGATGGCAAAGACCAAATTCGCGCGTGTTCACGTCGGTATTGCGGGCCAGCACATCAAAAGTTTGCAACATCGCGGCATCCTTACCCGCGATAATGACCACACCGAAATCAGCCAAAAAGACATCCAAAAGCTCGTTACGGATATGTACAAGCTCGTATTGCCGCCAGGCGATAAGATTTTGCACGCCATTCCACAGGAATATACCGTTGACAACGAGCAAGGCATTACCGACCCGATTGGCATGAGCGGCGTTCGCTTGGAAGCGAATTTCCATATCATCACGGGCCAAATCTCCGCTTCCAACAACATTCACCGCTGCGTAGAACGCACGGGTTTGAAGGTTGAAAGCATGACGCTTGAACCGATTGCTTCGGCAATTGCGGTTTTGAGCGACGAAGAAAAAGAAGCGGGCGTTGCCTTAGTTGACATCGGCGGTGGTACGACAGATATTACAATTTTTCAGGAAGGCATCATTCGCCACACGGCAGTGATTCCATTCGGTGGCAACGTTATGACATCGGACATCAAGGAAGGCTGTACGGTGATGCAACATCAAGCGGAACAATTGAAGGTCAAATTTGGCGCGGCACTCGCTGAGGAAGTTGTCGAAAATCGGATTATCACGATTCCTGGCATCAAAGGACGCGACTATAAAGAGATTTCGGAAAAAAATCTTGCACGTATTATACAAGCACGTATGGAAGAGGTTCTCGACTATGTGGTTTGGGAAATTCGCCGTTCGGGTTATGAGCGCAAATTGATTGGCGGCATCGTTCTTACGGGCGGTGGTGCGATGTTGCGCGATGTTGAAAAATTGTGCGAATTTCACACGGGCATGAGTACACGCATCGGTGTGCCGATTGAGCATTTGGCGCACGGCTACCAAGAGAAAGTGGCAAGCCCAATTTACGCAACGGCAATTGGTTTGTTGTTGAATGGCATTGCTTTCCAAGAAGAACAGTTGCGTTTGCATCCTGTTGTGGAGGAAAAAGTTGTCGTTCAAGAAGTACCTGAATTGGTGGTTGAACAAGTCGCTTCTGCACCCGTTCGCGCAGACGAGCGTTCGCAACAGCAGGGCGGTAAATGGCTTGAAGGCATTTTCAAAAAAACCAAAGAATGGTTCGAAGCCGAGCCTGATGTGGATTTGAAATAATTTTTTTTGATTGATTGGAATGGACTATTTTAATGCACATTTTTTTAATTTTTAGTTGAAATAGGACCCCTCAGTATTTTTAATGAAATTTGCTTAAAATAACGCATTACTGCGTGTTTCTAAGCATTTTTACTTACAGATAACGTGTTTTAATCAATTATTAAATGCCGAATTCAACAACTTAAAACCGTAATTTTTAATTCCTACTAAAAAGAAACAACATGGTTTTTAATTTCAAACAGGAAGAACCATCCATTATAAAGGTCATTGGTGTTGGCGGCGGCGGCTCGAACGCCGTGACGCATATGTATAAACAAGGCATCATCGGCGTTGATTTTGCGATTTGCAACACGGATATTCAGTCAATGGATTTGAGTCCCGTTCCCGTTCGTATTCAATTGGGTTTGCAAGTGTCGGCAGGATTGGGCGCAGGTTCGCAACCGCAACGTGGTAAGCAAGCGTGCCTTGAAAGCATTGAAGACATCAAAAACTACCTCTCAGATTCTACTCGGATGTTGTTCATTACGGCGGGTATGGGTGGTGGAACGGGCACGGGTGCAGCGCCAATTATTGCGAAAACCGCGCAAGAAATGGGTATTTTGACCGTGGCTATCGTCACTTTGCCGTTCACTTTTGAAGGACGCAAACGGGTTGTTCAAGGCTATGATGGTCTTGAAGAATTGCGTAAAAACGTGGATACGATTATCATTATTTCCAACGATAAACTCCGTCAAATTTATGGTAATATGTCGGTGTCAAATGCGTTCGCGCAAGCGGATAACATCTTGACGACCGCAGCCAAAGGTATTGCGGAAATCATCACCGTTCCCGGTTACGTCAATGTTGACTTTGAGGACGTGAACACCGTTATGCGGGGTTCGGGCGTCGCAATTATGGGCATTGGTATTGCGGAAGGCGAAAATCGGGCGTTGAAAGCCGTCGATTCAGCTTTGTCGTCGCCACTTTTGGAAGAAACGAATATTCAAGGCGCGAAACATATCCTCGTTAATATCACTTCGGGAACGAAGGAGGTGACGATGGACGAAATTTTCAGCGTGACGGAATTTGTTCAAGAAGAAGCGGGCGAAGGCGCAAACCTCATTTGGGGTAATTGCCACGACGATACTTTGGGTGATAAAATTGCCGTTACGGTGATTGCCACGGGTTTTGAAAGCCGCACGGTGAACCCGTTGAAAGAAGTCAAAAACGAAGGTAAAATCATGGTCTCTTTGGACGATGAACCCGTCGTGAAAAAAGATAGGAAGCAGGATTTTTTCGGGTTTGGCTTTGACAATACTGAGGGGACTAACACAATTGATTTTGAGCCATCTCGGGGTGCATCAAGGCCCAAACCGCAGCCTACTCCCCATTTTCAAGCGCAGCCACAAGAGCCGCGTCAGGAAGACCGCGAACGCCTTGAAGAAGACCGTCGCCGTCGGATGCAGCAAGAGCAAGCGCGCCGCGAACGTTTGCGTTCCAATGTGAACACCATGAAATTAAATAATCCGCAAACGATTATCGAAATGGAGAACGAACCTGCGTATTTGCGCCGTGGTGTGAAGCTCGACAGCGTGCCGCATTCTTACGAGCGCGCCAATTCGAGTTGGACAATTGATGAGCAAGATGAATTGAAAACATCGGGCAATTCTTTCCTCCACGACAACGTAGATTAATGTCAAATTTTAGATGCCAAATGTCGAATCATAGCTAAAATTTGGCATCTGAAATTTCATAAATTATAGCAGAAATTTAGAATCTGAAATTTCACTTGCCCTATTCCTCCTCAGGATAGGGCAATTTTTTTGCCTAAAATGGGCTTTATACTGAGGGGTCTCTCTGTCATAAAAAAACGTCTTGAAAGGGAGACTTTCAAGACGTTTTTTGTCTTTATGATAAAGCTGTAAACTACGCTCAATGACAAAATTTCTCTTTAACTGTTTTAAGATGCTTATAAATTAATACTAATTCGTCAAGTTTTAAGCTATCGAAGGACATAGAGGTGTAGAAGTGGAAACTGTCGTCTTCTTTTTTCTCCAAAATAGCAAATTTCCACGATTGCCCCATAATAAATCCACCGCGTATTAATGGTAATCGATTTAATTCTAAAGCAACCAACATCTGAGCTAAAACTTGGTCGTCGGGCGTTGAACCTGTTGTAGGTTTAAATTCTTGAATGAAAAAAAATGGTGTTTCTGGTTCTTTATCGCCAGTAGCGACTAAGAAATCGGTGATGCCGCCGATTTGCCAACCGTTAATGACGGTCTTTATAGGGCGTTCATACCAATCTTTCACCGTGTCAAAAGTAAAATCAATGCGGTTTAGGATAGTTGAAATGAACTTCATTTTTAATTCTTCTCCCAAATAACTGGCTAAAGAATTACGGTGTTTTTTTATTAGTTTCTCCATGCACTCAACATCCTCTTTATCATATTGAGTAGGTGTTTCAAACCAATCAGCAAAAGGTTCATCTTCTACTGTTTGACGAATTGTCACCACTTTTTTAATGTCTAAAAAAGTAATTGTCGAAAAGCTAAGTTGTTTTTTACTGTTCTCTTTTTTCATTTTAAAATTAATTAATTAAGCGTGCAGATAGGTATTCTGCGTAAAATAGAGTACCTCATCTGCAAAGGTACGTTATTTTTATTTTTTTAGCAAAAATACTGAGAGACCCTTATGAAATTAAAAACGTCCTGAAAGGGTGACTTTCAAGACGTTTTTCTTTGACAAATATAGGACTTTTTAACCCATTAATAGCGCAGATTCCCTACAAATCAATCTCCAACAAAACGGGACAATGATCGGAATGAACCACGTCATTAAGTTGCCGACATTCGACGATTTTATCGCTCAAACCAGTCGTAACGGATTGATAATCAATGCGCCAACCTTTGTTTGACGCCCGTGAATTGAAGCGCGTTGACCACCATGAATATTCCACCATATCTGGATTTTTCAAACGAAAAGCATCGACAAATCCGTTGCCAAACCAAGCTGTCATCCACGCCCTTTCATCGGGCAGAAAACCCGACGTTTTTTGATTCGTTTTGGGACTGTGAATGTCCATTTCCGTGTGCGCAATATTGTAATCACCGACGATGATTAACTTGGGGCGCGTCTTTTTTAATTCGACAATATAATCGTGAAAATCCTTTAGAAACGACATTTTCACCGCTTGTCGTTCGTCGCCGCTCGTTCCCGAAGGGAAATAGCAATTGAGCAGTGACCAATCGCCAAAGTCGGCGCGAATAATGCGTCCTTCGCCGTCGTAAAGCGGGTGTCCGATACCCAAAACGACGTTATCAGGCTTGATTTTCGAGAAAATAGCCACGCCCGAATAGCCTTTTTTCTCCGCCGAAAACCAGTGATGGTGATAGCCTAAAGCCTCGATGGCTTCCGAATTGACCTGTTCTTGCTGCGCTTTAGTCTCTTGAACGCAGACAATATCGAAGCCGCCTTCCGCCAAAAAATCGACCCATCCTTTAGAAATTGCCGACCGAATGCCATTGACATTATAGCTTAATATTTTCATTTTATTGTTGTTTTAACGTCGCCGAAAAATGTATTTTTCGCCATTTGTTTTTAATTAAAATCTGTTTAAAATTTAATTCTACAAGTATTGATTCTGTAATGATTTTTGAAAAAAAATCGCGCTTTAAAAAGTTGTAATCTATTCAAAATCAGCTTTTTGTAACGTAAGAGGACCCCTCAGTATAAGCCCCATTTTTAGCATAAAATGGCTCAATTAGTGCGTTCATTAGCGGGAAATAAATTTCCCGACTACAATTAATAAACCGCCATAACCTCCACTATTTCTTCTCCAATTGTGTGCAAATAGCCGTGCCAACCCGCCGTTAGAACGCCTTTAATATTGTCCGCATTGTCGTCGATAAATAAGGTTTCCGAAGGCTTAATTTGAGCATCATTAATGACGTAATCATAGATTGAAACATTTGGTTTTCTTAGATGTATTAAATGCGAATAATAGACGCGATTAAAATAGCGCGCATCGAATTCTTTTATCGAAAAACCAAAGACCGTTTGCAAATAACCATCGACGAAATTAACGTGCGTTTCGTTGGTGTTGCTTAACAAAAAGACGGCGTACTTTTCTTTCAAACGCAATAACATCTTAAAGCGTTCTGGATTGATGGTCAACAACATAGCGTTCCAACCTTCCGTTAACGCCCGAATACTGAGGGGTTGTTCAGACGCCAATTGAAGCGTTTCAAAAAACGTTTTTTCGGAAATAATACCGATTTCAAAATCAATAAAAACGTCGCCGTTGGGATAAATTTCTTTTAATGTGTCAAAGAAATTATCGCCTAAATAATGCTTTAAAGACGACCACGTGCGCTCAATATCGAGGTCAATAATGACGTTGCCTAAATCAAAAACAATGGTTTTTATGGCTGGATTAAATACAAGCATAAATTGAATGATGAGTTATGAATGATGAGTTATGAATGATGAATTAAATTCATTTAATTAGAGAATCTGCGTTAATCTGCGTAATCCGTGGCTAAAAAAGCCTTTTATACTGAGGGGTCCTAAAAAATAAATCCGCATCCATCTGTGGACAAGTTTTCAAATAAGGCGGCAAATATAACCGCACATTCCATTTAAAATACCTAAAATTGCCCCCGAATTACGGTTACTACGTTAATTTTTTAATTCTTAATTTTTAATTAATTATAATGTCTGCATTAAAAAAATTAGCGGGACAAACCGCCGTTTATGGACTTTCAAGCATCGTCGGACGGTTTCTCAACTACCTTTTAGTTGCCATTTATACCCGCGTTTTTGTCGGCACGGAAGGCGTCGCCGAGTACGGCGTTTCGACCTATTTCTACGCAATTGCAACTTTCGGTGGCGTACTATATACGTATGGCATGGAAACGGCATTTTTCCGTTTTTCTCAAAAAGAAGGCGAATCGCCCGAAAAAGTATTTTCAACCACGGCGTGGTCGCTCATTGTGTCCTCATTGAGCTTTAGTTTATTGATATTTTTATTTTCAGAATCATTGGCATCATCGGCGGGATTCGCGGGGAAAGGCGTGTATTTCACCTATTTTGCGCTGATTTTTGCCGCAGATGCCATCGCAACGATTCCTTTCAATTGGCTTCGACAAAAAAATGAAGCGTTTAGATTTGTCTCTTTGCGGCTTTTGAGCATCGGTGTCAACATTGGTTTGAACCTTCTTTTTTACATTTTTATTCCTTTTTTAACATCAAAAGGCTACGGTCAACCGCTTGATTTGTCGGTTCGATGGATGTTTATTGCCAACGTTGTGTCGAGTTTTGTGGTCTTGCCGTTCTTCAAAGATGAGTTTAAAATGCTGCGTCTTGGCATCGACAAAGTGCTTTGGCATAAATTATTTAGTTATGCGTATCCGCTTATTTTCATGGGTTTGGCGGGCATGATTAACGAAACATTGAGCCGTATTTTACTAAAAAAATTGCTGCCCGACCCTTCGACAGCCGACTATCAAATCGGCATTTTTGGCGCCGTTTATAAGCTCTCCATCATTATGACGCTCTTTATTCAAGCCTTCAAATTTGCCGCCGAGCCGTTCTTTTTTGCGCAAGCGAAAGGTGAAGAATCCAAAATAATTTACGCCAAAGTGATGCAATATTTCATGATTATTTGCGCCACCATATTCGTCACGGTGCTTTTATTCTTGGACGTTTTCAAAGGTTTTATTGGCGTTAGTTACCATTCAGGCTTGAAAGTGGTGCCAATTTTATTGATGGCTAATCTGTTTCTCGGCGCTTATTACAATTTATCGATTTGGTATAAACTCACCGACAAAACCCGACTTGGCGCGCTCGTAAGCATCGTTGGCGCGCTTATTACCTTCATTCTCAACTACTTATGGATACCAATTTATGGTTATGAGGGCGCGGCTTGGTCAACGCTCATCTGTTATTTTTCGATGGCGGCGATAAGTTTTTTTCTCGGACAACATTATTATCCCGTGCCGTATCGAACAAAACGTATTTTAACTTATTTAGCTTTGTCGCTCAGCGTTTATCTGTTGAGTGAATTAATTAAAGACAATTTAGGCTATTCGGTCTATCAAATGATTGCCATTAATATCGTCCTGTTTTTCGGATTTCTGTTCGTTTTATTCAAATTGGAAGAACCCGAAGCGCGCGTTTTTCTAAATAAATCAAAAGAATTAATCAGCGGATTTAGCGGAAAATTTAGCCGTTTTTTACCTTTTAAATAATTAGGAAACGCGAAAAGAGAAATTCATGCAATTTGTAAAATTCGTGTTAAAGTTTGTTAGTATATTGTAGTCGTGCAGCCTGTAAAAATTCTGCTAAAATTCGATTAAAAACAACCAATTAATTATGTCTGAAACCCAACAAAATTCGCCTTTTGAAGTCCTCAAAATCCGCGATTTTCGCAATTTTTTTATCGCCCGAACCAGCATGACTTTGGGCGTCAATATCCTCGGAACCGCCGTCGGTTGGCAAGTCTATGAACTCACAAAAGACGCTTTTTCGCTCGGTATGATTGGGCTTGCTGAGTTCCTGCCGTTCTTGGTTGTCACGCTTTTAGGTGGCTACATTGCCGATATTTTCGACCGTCGAAAAATCATTTTAACCTGCGTTTTCCTTTATTCGATGTGCGCTTTTGCCCTGTATTTATTGAGTACAAAATTCTCGTACATTATTGATAATCAAGGTGTTGTGTCCATTTTTTTATTGGTTGGACTCATTGGTTTGGTGCGTGGATTTTTTGGTCCCGCCCAGTCCTCTTTTTCTTCTCAATTGGTTCCAAAAGAATTGTTCACAAACGCTGCAACGTGGTCTTCGATGGGTTGGCAATTGTCGGCCGTTGGTGGTCCGGCGATTGGCGGATTGCTGTGTGCATTCTCAAAAGGCGCTTGGTCTTGCTACCTTTTGGCTGCCGTTTTGGCGGTCGTTGGATTGGCTTTATTTTTCTCCATTAATAGCCGTCATGAAGCAACCGAAATTGACGCCCAAATGCTTAAAAATGCGCTTAATACTGAGGGGTCCCATTTTAATAATTTTTTGACGTCCGTCAAATTAGGACTCAATTTCGTCTTTAAAAATGAAGTGATTTTGGGCGCACTTGCCTTAGATATGTTCGCCGTTTTGTTCGGTGGCGCGGTTGCTTTGTTGCCCGCTTTTGCCAAAGACGTTTTAGAAGTTGGACCAGAAGGATTTGGCGCTTTGCGGGCAGCGCCTGCGGTCGGTGCGGTGATTATGGCGGGTTATTTGGCCTACAATCCGCCCGTGAAAAATGCGGGTAAATTGCTCTTAGTTGCCGTCGCGGGATTTGGTATTTGCACCATTTTATTTGCCATTTCCACCAATTTTTATTTCTCCCTGTTTATGCTTGCAGGAACGGGATTTTTCGATACCGTGAGCATGGTTATTCGCGGCACAATCGTTCAGTTATTCACGCCAAACGAGATGCGCGGGCGTGTT
This sequence comes from Saprospiraceae bacterium, assembly GCA_043764555.1. Lineage (GTDB taxonomy): Bacteria > Bacteroidota > Bacteroidia > Chitinophagales > Saprospiraceae > JAAFJT01. The sequence continues at coordinate 14,542 of JAYUKJ010000887.1, read as the reverse complement.
TCTGCCGTCAATTCGCTGTTTATTGGCTCATCTAACGAATTAGGTGCCTTCGAGTCGGGTGCCGCGGCGCGGTTGATGGGTTTGGTGCCGTCCGTGATTTTTGGTGGCACAATGACTTTGGTTGTAGTTGCTTTTGCGTGGTTGCGGGCGCCAAAATTGCGCGCTTTGGATTTGAGAAATAAGTAACTGTAAACATATCATTGCACAAGAAAAATGTCAAAAAAATGCTTCAAATTCACTTTGAATGATGGGAAAGGGACCCCTCAGTATAAAAGCGTTTTTTAGCTTGTTTTGGGATAAAATTGCTTGATTTTGAGTTGTTTTTACAAAAAGCGATTATATTTGTTATTTAATTTAAGGCAAACATTACTGAAAATACTAAAAAGAAAACGAAATGATTAAAGATACTTACCCTTATGTCCAAGTTCGTGATGAGTTAGCGTATGTTTTTAGAAGTGAAGGTATTAACGGCGTGATAGTAAAAGTTGTGATTTTCACGCTTAACAACGACGGAAAATGGAATTTAGCTTTTGGCGATTGGCTTAACGGAGATATTAATGATAGAGTGATGACAAATAATCACGATGTTGTGAAAGTTATTGGAACTGTCGCTAAAATAACTTACGATTTTTTTGAAAAATATCCTAATGCTATTGTTGTAGTAGAACCTGTGGATGAAAAGAGGAAAAAATTATATAATATTGTTTTTCAACGGCATCACACTACGATTAATGGTAATTTTCAAGTTAAAGGGTTAAATGATGCAGAAATAGAAATTTATTCTCCTGCGAAAACGTATGAAAGTTTTGAATTATCTTTAAAATTTAACTAAAATAGAAATGGAAAATATTCAAGAAACAATAACACCTACTAAAATTGGGATTGAAGATCCAGAATTTGCTCAACAGCTTGAGGATATTCACGATTATTTAAAGAGAACACCTTTTAGTAAGGCTTTTCCGAATAAATATAAGGCAATAACGAAAACTGAAGCCAAAAAGAAGACTTATGAATTGTTCTTAATAAATCCGAATATGCCCTTAAAAAGTGTCGTTTCAACCATTTTAAATGGTTTGGATAATGACCTTTCGGCAGCCTTGGTTTTAGACATGACGCGCGTTATTGTTGAAAAATGGGAAGGTCTGTCAACACCGACTTTTGCCGATGAGCGCGTCGAAGAATTGGTATAATTGACCGTTTTCACGATGATTGCTGAATCAAATGGCGGTTTCAGTTGAACTAAACTAAATAAAAAAGCCTTATAAAACATCATGTTTTATAAGGCTTTTTTCTTCATCCGTTAGTTCAAATGATTGTCTTCGGGCATATCGGCGATGATTGAAAATGCGTTGCCTTTGTGCTGCAAAACGGTTCGCCAAAGGGTATTTGGCTGGGCGTGGAACAAATAATTAGCGTGCATTTCGCCAACAAGCCATGAGTTATATTGATTAATTTCTTCCCGCAATTGCCCTTCGCTCCAACTTGAATAGCCGATAAAAAAGCGAATATGTTTGGGTTCTATCAATTTGGCATCAATCAAAAATTTCAAATTTTGCCAGTCACCACCCCAATAAACGCCGCTTGACACGCGTTTTGAGCCTTCCAACAAGTCACCTACGTTGTGTAAATAATGAATGGTATCCGTTGCCACGGGGCCGCCGTAATAGAGCGGTGCGTCGAATTTCGGAAAATCAGAGACGACATCATTGAGCCGTGCATCCAATTTTTTATTCATAATAAAACCTATCGTGTTGTCGGCAACATGGTCGGCAACGACGACGACCGAGCGCCGAAAATGCGGGTCGAGCATAAAGGGTTCGGCAATGATTATTTTGCCTTTTTGAATTTGGCTATAAGTCGTCATAAATTACTTTTAATTTTATTCAGGTTTAATTGTGTGAACAGCAATTACTTTGGTTTTGTTGACGCCAATTACTTCTTTTTCTTTCAAATAATGATGCACAATTGTCGCGATGGTCAAGCCGATTGCGGAGCCAAACAAAGCGTCTTCGGGAAAATGTTGAATCAAATAAACGCGTGAAACACCGACCAAAAAAGCGGTTAACAAACACACAATTTGCGCAAAATGATTGCCCACAAATCGAAAAGCTAACAGAGACCAAACGCAAAAAGCACCCGCCGAATGTCCCGAAGGAAAACTCGTTGCCCCCCTCAGTATTTCGACGCCCAAAACGGGTTTGATGTTCGCGAGACGTCCTAAAGCCTCAATAAAAATAATGGGTCGCGGCACAGAGAACAGTTCTTTTAGACCTTGAGACACGCCCAAAAGGAGAAATCCACCGACAATAAACTGCCAAGTCCACGCTTTTTCGCCAATAATCAGGAAGAAAATGGCGAAAATGATGAACGGATATTCTTCGCCAAGCCGTGTCCAATTTCTAAAAAAAGCGTCCCCAAAATCTGAGCGGTTGTTGCTAAAAATAAAAAAAGCATCCAGCATATCGTGCCGAAATTGCCAAACAAAAAAGGTTAAAAAAAGGACAAAATAAGTAGTGAAATACAGCTTGTTTTGTTGAATTATCTTGAGCATAAATTAATTATTTTTTATCATTATAACGTCCATTAAGCTGCTTTAACGGGTCGATTAGGCAGTTTTTTTAACAGATTTTCAATCATTGTTTTTAACTTTTTACCCGTTCCGTCGAGCGACATTTTGTAATCGTTTACGGCGCGCCAAGTCAACATTAAAGCAATCGGTAACATAAACAAAACGGGCAACCAAGCGGCGGAAATGGGCGATAAATTGTCGGCATCTTTCATGTTTTTGCAATAAATGGTGCCAATAATGTAGAGGACAAAAAAGCCAATTGCGACCAAAATTGGGTAACCAAAACCGCCTTTTTGGATAATTGCGCCCATCGGTGCGCCGATGAAAAGAAAGACCAAACAGATGACGGCTGCTGTGTATTTCATGTGCAGTTCATAAACAAATTTACCGCGTTGGTCGTTATTTGTCTTCGCTTGACGTATCGTATTTTCGATATTTGTTTGAACGTTGCGCGCCGAATTTTCCGCGCGTTGCGCTAAACTTGGACGTTCGCTCATCTTCGTTGACGGTAAAATATCGTAGAAATTGGCACCTAAAGCCTGATTTCTGAATGACTCTTTTTTTATATTTATCGGATTTGCCGCATTTGCCAAAGGCGTTTCCGCGAGCGTTGCTTTGCTAATAGAATCTAATTGTCTTTTTATTTTTTCTGATGTTGGAAACAGCTTTTTCTCTCCTTTTTTTATCAATGCGGTGCGTATTGAATCTTCTTTTTTTATTGGATTAACCACCACATTTTCGGACATTTTTTGGCTTGATACTGAGGGGGTATTCTCAACCGTTTGCAACGCGCCCGTTCCCGATGAAGGTGGCAAATCGGCAACGGGTTTGTTCTTTAAAGGCGTTATTAGCTCGCGAATATTTCGGTTCAAATCGTCAAAAGATACGCGGTCAATCCGTTTCATGGAGTCCATTGCGCCAATAAGTTGCGTGCTTGACAGCATTTTTTGGTTGTTTTTGAACAGTCCTTCATCCGTTTCTTTTCGGTCAAATTCCGACAAATCGAAAATGGTTTGCCATGAACTAAACTTGGTGCGGACGAACGGATTTTTACCCGATTGTTGCCCGCCGTTGCCCGTTGTTTCTTCGTAACGGATGCCATCGTAGAGATTCATAACAATAAATTGACGGTCGGCGGAGTTCAACATTTCGCCTTTTTTGGCGAGCGTTTGCTTCACTAAATTGGTGCTGACGCCTTTGTCATAAATCATAACTTCCTCCAATTTACTGCCATCACCGTATTTTTTACCGATTCTGAGCGTGAAAGCGGCGAATTCGTCGTTGAAAACACCCGCTTCGAGGTTCAACGCGGGTTTGGATTTGCGGATGTCATAAAAACGCGAATAGAATTTCAAATTTGCCCACGGAATCAGAATTTCGGACGTGAAAAATGAAAAAATGGCAATCGTTCCGACCGCCCAAAGCAACGGCCGCATCACGCGCAAGAGCGAAACACCCGCCGATTTGAAGCTCGACAGTTCGTAGCGTTCCGCCAAATTGCCCATCACCATGACGGTCGAAATCAAGACGCCAATCGGTAATGCCTGCGGGACGAAACCGACCGAGAGGTAGAAAAGCAACTCCGAAACGTCGAATATCGTCAAGCCTTTGCCCATCATTTCGTCGATATAAAGCCATAAAAACTGCATAATCAAGACGAAAAGTGCGATAAAAAACGCAATAATAAACGGTCCGACGAACGAACGGATGAGGAATTTATCAATAATTTTCATTTTCTAATTTAAGCGACAAATGTAAACAAGTATTTCAAAAAAAAAAGAACGGCAACGAGTGTTAACTCGCTGCCGTCCCTTTTTTTTTAGACGTTGATAATTAGCCCATGTAATCAGAAACGCGGTCAAACTTAACAACGAGCAACGTGTAGAACATTGCGCGGAATTTGTTACGATTTGACGAACCTAATTGCTGGCAAACGTCGGCAATTGCTGCGTCTAACTCAGGACCGTCGGTCATACCGAGTTTTTTGATTAGGAAGTTGTTTTTTACCCGCGCCAATTCTTCTGGGTCGGAGCAAGAAACGCGGCTCGAGTCTTCGTTATAGATAACGGGACCCATTTTTTTTGTTACCGCAGCCACCAATTCGGGGCTAACACCTAAATCCAACTTACCGAATTCGGCGTTGTAGAGGTCGATTTTTTCAGTCAACTGACTCATAGTTTACTGTTTTGTTTTAAGTGAAAAAAATTTATTGAACGTTCATTGTCAACTTTGACGACGAAAAGTAGAAACAATTTCTAATATGCACCTAATTTTTTGCATTTATTTTAAACATTTTTTTTTAATACATTTTATTTTAAATTAAAGTCTAAAGAGGACCCCTCAGTATTTTGCCATCCTTGACGGCGATTTCTGAACCCTCGGCTAACAAAACAGATACAGGCTTTTCTTCATTTAGAAACGCGAATTCAGCGCCGTATAAGTCTTCAAAATTCATTTTTATTGTATGCGATTTTATGGGATATATGCGCCAGCGCGGATGCTCGACACCGTATTCAGACGTTCTCGAATTATCTATTTTGGTGTAGCCCCAATAATGCTCCGTTATGAATTCTTCTTCCGAATTTAGGGCGATTTCGGTCGTTTTATTGTCCGTAATCACGTCAATTGAGTACCAATTCTTACCTTTTTTCCACCCGTAATTAACCCGCAACTCGTCGGCAGTCGCTGTCCATTCGTGCCGCATCGGCATCGTTACGTAAGGCTCATTGTAAACAGCATTGGCAACAATGGCAAGCGCAAATTTGGACGGCGGCACAATTTCTTTGATGAAAACGGCACCGCGTTTATAGTTGCCGTCGGCGTCTTTATGTCGGACGTAAAAACGCAGATTTACTTCTTCAAAATTGCGGTGAAAGGGAATCGGAATGCCTTTAAGTTTGGTTTTTAAGAACATAAAACCAATCACACTCACGTAGCAAACGCCGTTGTAAAAATCCAATTCCGTATGCGGCGGTACGTATTTTTTCAGAATTTCGGGATTAATCGCGTAATTTGCCATGATTAATTTGCGCCATTCGGCGGAGAGAAATGTTTTAGCCATCTTTTATTAAGAGTTTGTAATTACTTAGCTAAGTAGGTCAACATATTTAATCGCTACTTTTTTTATGGAACACATAGGCACATGGAACACATATAGATGTTTGAAAATCAATTAGTTAAAACTATGTATCCTATTGTGTCTATGTGTTTCAAAAAGTGTCGATTATATGTGTTGAACTACTTATACTATTTTTTAGCTGCGGATTTACGAATTTAAAGGATTTGCGGATTCAAACGACTACATTTCAGTCCGTAAATTCGTAAAATTCGCAAATCCGTAGCTGCATAGTCGTGCAGACAAGCAGTTACGGATTTTATTATAAATCATCCGTGTTAATCAGTGAAATCTGTGGAAAAGTCGAAGCATTAGAATAGATTCCAAGCCTAAATAGTTGCATTTTTGGTCAAAATATTGAGGGGTCCTTTTTTCATTAAAAAAAATAGAAACGAGAAGGCAACGCATTGATACGCCTTTGTGTATTAAGCATCGATGGACAATTCAACTTTTATAGAACTCATAGACAGGTGTCAAGCCAATGACCGACTGAGCCAAGCGCAACTCTATCGTATGTTTTATAACTACGGTATGACGGTGGCGAGTCGCTACGCGCCCAATCGGGACGACGCGTCGGAAATATTGAACGATGCCTTTGTGCGAACGATGCAGAATTTGGACAAATTTAACCGTGAATTTCCCTTTAAACCGTGGTTTAATAAGATTTTAGTGCGTTGTGCCATAAATCATTACCGCCGATTTACGGTCAAAAGATTGGACGCGCAACCGATTTCAGACGCCGAAGAACAGCCTTTTGATGCCGAAATATTGAGCGGTTTGTCGGCGCAAGACATCCTAAAACTCGTGCAAAAACTGCCGCAATCGTACCGTTTGGCCTTCAATTTATACGCGATTGAAGGATATTCGCATCCCGAAATTTCGGAAATGATTGGCATTTCGGAAGGCACGTCTAAATCGAATTTATTTAAAGCACGGAAAAGACTCGTAGAAATGCTTGACAGCCAACGCGCCCAAGAGGAAGGAGAAGAAGACATAAAAATAGGACCCCTCAGTATGCGCAAAGTAAATTAGGTTTTAAGCAAAATATTTGTGCATTTGTTCACACGCACGTGTATTTGTATTTGCGCATTCATTCGCAGTGGTAAATAAAAAAGCAATTAGTTAAGTGCTTGGACAAAATTATTTAACAACATATAATTCACGACGCTTTTTTGTCGCATAGTTAAACATAGAAGTTTTCACATAGGAACACATAGTTTTTTCTATAAAATCCTATGTGTTCCTATGTGAAAACTTCTATGTTTAACTATGCGACAAAAAAAGTATCGTACTAAATAATTATGTCGTACCACTTAACAGCAATTAACTACAATTAACTACAATTAACACTGCAAATAAATTTGCAGTTACGTGTGCGAATGAATTCGCAAATACGTTTGAAAATACGTTTGAAATACGTTTGAAAATACGTTTAAAAAACATAAAAAAATTAGAGTATGATAGAAGACTTCGACAATATATTTAAGGATAAAATCGGTGATGAATTGCCCTTCGATTTTCGCCCCAATGATTGGCTCGCTGCCGAGCAAGAACTCGACAAATTGATGCCGATTGCGGCGCCCGTGGCACTGTCGCCGCGCTTCTTGACGTGGCATAAATGGGCGATTGCGGCAACCGTTTTGCTTTTGGCTTCGCAGCTATTTTTAATGTCGCAATTGGGAAAAGTTAAGCAAGAAGTCGTCGCTTTACATCAAGAAAATGCAGAATTGATGACGCTTGCAAAAGTTGAAAAAAATAAGATTGAAACGCCACAAAGTGCTGTTATTCAACACGATACGCTTATTAAAACTGTTTTTATTGAAGTGCCAAGTAAAGAAAAAACGTTGGGTAGTGATGCAAATAAAAAAGAAAAATTACGTTTTGATTTGGGCGATTTCGCGGAGAACAACAACGGCATTAATGACCGAAATGAAGCTGTTTCATTGAATCAAAAATCCAATAATAAGCAATCTTTAAAAACTAATTTTAAAGATAAAGAAAACGAATTAAATACAACAAAAACGGGTTTGCAAACGCTTGAAAATAGCGTTAAAAACGACGTTAAAAATGATGTCAAAAATGCAGCAAAAAACAACGTTAAAAATAAGGATTTAAACGGTGATAAAAACGCAATTAATGCAAATGAATTAGCAGAAAATAAAAAAGAAAATGACGCTAATTTAATTGCAATTACTAAAGAAAATTTAAGTGTAATTAATAAAGAAAGTAACGTTTTAAATAACGAATTTAGTAAGGCATTAAAAACGGCATTCAATGCCTTACCAAATACAGAATTGACGGCCGTTAAATCAATTGGTCGCGCCAAAAATTGGTTAAATGATGCTGCTTTTGACTTTGTTGTAACATCAAAACCCGCCATTATTAAGCCTATTTCTACGGCGCCAAATGGTTGGGAAATTGCGGCAAATACGCTATTCCTAACGAATGAAGAACACCGCGGTTCGCGCGATAAAAGTGAGCGCGGAGGTGATGAACGCGCAAGTTTTGGCGCAAATTTGAGACTTATTTACAACCTCCGCCGCGCCGTTCGTTTGTCGGTTGACGCCGATTTTTGGAGCGAAAAACACGGAAAATTTGACCCGAACGGCCCGCCACCCGCCAACAAACCGCGCGTGCCATCGACCTTTGATTTAGTCGGTGTGAAGCAAAATACGCGTTCCGTGCAGTTGCGGTTTGGTGCCGATTACAAATTGAGACAATTCATTGGTTTACAACCTTTTATAGGACTTGGCTTGGCGTATCAGACGCGTTTAGATGATGATTTTCAATTCGATTTTAAAGAAAATAACGTCTCCGTTGCGCAGATTTCAGTGCAGAATGACGCTAAATTTGACAAGCCTTTTTCCGTCGGTTTGCGCGCGGGCATCGAAGGCAATCTTTACCGCCGCTTGTCTTGGTCGGTTAATATTGGCGGACAAAAAGGCGGCACGAATAAGCAAACTTGGAGCAGTCATTTCGGTCTGAAATACGCTTTGTAAGGCCCCCTCAGTATTTTAACGTAACGCGACATTCTGGGTCGTGGCTAACTTAAAATAGTGTCCGATTGTTCATACATTTCCGCAACTTGAAGGTCGCTTTACAGTCTAATTCTCGCTTTTTTTATTATTAAATTAACAGGCAATTATTTGACAGTTAATTGACAGTTTTTTAGGCAATTAAGTAAATGTTTTTTCGTTTTAAATAAGTATTTGTTTTAAGAAAATTTTTAAGGAAAAATGATGAATAATTTTTGATTCAATTAATTGATAATCAAATAGTTATGATAAAAAATATTCATCATTTTCTTAAATAAAAAAAACGCACTTTTTTATTTATTTTAATTAAAATAATTCACAGGCAACCCCTTTAAATTAAACCTTGTATTAGTTAGTAAAAGCAGTAATAAAAGCACCCTTATTGATTCGTTAATTCACCTTTATTATTCTAATTTTTAATTGTTTTTTTTTGACAATAATTAAAGCGTTTAAGCGTTATTACAATAGATTTTTCATTCAGTAATTTAATAAAAATAACCGTTTATAGAAACTACTTTTAACGTGCCTTAAACATTGAAATCAATAAGCAATTAGGCTTTGATTCCAATTTCGTAAATAGTTGACAATTAAATTGTTAAGGCCCAATATCAATGGTTTTTTAACCATTCTTTTTTCGCAAAATTCTTTTAAAAATTTCATTATCAATAACGCATTTCTAAGGTGTATTCCTTTGGATTTAGCCACTGCTTTTTCCATTAATTATCCATACATTTTGCCAACAACTATCAACCAATTATTATTAACTTTTTAACTCACAATTTTAAATAATTATCTAATGACAATCAGCATCAAAAGTTTTATTAGCAGCCTTGCATTTGCGGCTATTTTATTCACGGTCGCTTGCACAAAAGACGACCTCGACAACATCGTAAGCGACGCCAATATCGTTGCCGTTGACGAACTCGTTACCTTGAGCGCACCGCCGCCTGATTCTACACATTCGCCGCGCGATTCTTCGCGGTGCTGGAAACGCGGACAAGGCACGCATCCCGGTCGTGTGAAAGGCGACAGCATCGGTTTTACGGCTTTACCGTCGGCAGCTCAGACGTATTTGTTGACAAATTCGGACACGTCAAAAATCGTGAGAATCGTCAAAATCACGCTTCCAGACGGCACTTTTCAGTACGCTGTGCGCTTAAAAGACCGCACACACTTGCATTTTGACGCTGCGGGCGCGTTAATTACGACCACAACCGACCGTCATCAATTTATCACGATTCTGTTTGCTGATTTGCCAACGGCGGCTAAAACGTATTTAAACGCAAATACGACGGTCGCAAACATTGTGGCGATTATTAAAGTAACGAAGCCTGATGGCACGTTTATTTACGGCGTTCGTTTGGCGGACAATACCCGTTTTACGTTCGACGCGGCGGGTGCTTTGATTCCGAACCCCAAAGGCGGTCGGCGTAAAAAACGTTGATTAAAAGAAAATTTTCATACGAAATTAAATGTCCATTGTAGAAGGTTGCAAGTAATGCGTTGTCATTGCTTGCACCTTTTTTTATTGCGATAATTCTATTTTAATTCCTTAAATTTGATGGATGAAATAATTTTACCCAACCTTTTGCACTCAATTTGTTGTCTTGTTGTTTAGATATTTAAAATAGCTTGTAATATGTAGTTTAAAACCACAATCATTTGATTTTCAACGAATTAGATATAGCTAAACGCTGTGCTGCCAACGAAAGACAGGCACAGGAACTCTTGTATCGTCGGTTCTTCACGCCGATGATGCAGATGTGTTTGCGTTATACAGATGGCGATAAAGACCGTGCTTTGGAGATTCTGAATGACGGTTTTTTAAGGGTTTTCAAAAAAATAAATCTTTTTGAAGGGCGCGGTTCGCTTGAAGGTTGGATTAGGCGCTTGGTTTTTCACGCCGTTTCCGATTATTACAAAGCCAATAATAATTATTTAAAAAACGTAATTTTTGATGAATTTCCCGTTGAAAATCAACCAAAAAGCCGCGATACTGAGGGGGCCTTTTCAAATTTATTTTTTGAAGATTTGTTGGTTTTAGTCGATTATTTACCGCCCGCAACGCGCCAAGTTTTTAAATTATATGCCGTCGAAGGTTTTACGCACGCCGAGATTAGCGAACAACTCGGCATCACGACGGGAACCTCAAAATGGCATTTGTCGGAAGCCCGCAATAAATTAAAAACCTTGTTGGAAAAACAATCGTATTCGCTATAAAAAATTGATAATCAATTAGTTACAATAGGATAATGGAGAATAAATTCGATAAAAATTTTGAAAATTCAGCTTGGTCGGAAATGCAGAAACTGCTCGACCGCGACTTGCCCGTTGCCGAAAAAAAGCGACGCGGCTTGGTGTTTTGGCTGTTTTTAATGGGCGGTTTAATGCTGTTTGGTAGTGGCGTTTATTTTAAATTAAAAATTGAAAATGAAAAATTAAATACTGCTTCAAATACTGCTGAATCAAATAAAAAAACGGCTTTAAATGCTTCTTTAATTACTGATGAATTAAATAAAAAAACAGCTTTAAAAACTGCTTTGATTAATGCTGAATTAAATAAAAAAACAGCGTTAAAAACTGCTTTGATTAATGCTGAATTAAACGAAAAAACAGCTTTAAAAACTGCTTTGATTAATGCTGAATTAAATGAAAAAACAGCGCTAAAAACCGCTTCAATTAATGCTGAATTAAATGAAAAAACAGCTTTAGATAATGGGTTAATTAATGCTGAATTAAACAATGAAGTGCTTCAACCTTCAAACATTCAACCTAAAACTTACGAAAATAGGACCCCTCAGTATAAAAGTGAAAATGCAGCTATTTTAAGCGAAAATAGTCATACGAGTTCTTTTAATTATTTGAAAATACTTGAACCTCAATTAATTAGCGTTTACGATTCGATTTTTTTCATTCAAGCAATTAAGCCGCTTTATGCTTTTGAAGCAAGGTCTATTAGCCTTAATATTGTAACCTCTACTTTTAAATCCTCAAAAGTGCATTTTGGCGTCTCGGCGGGCGTTTATACTGAGGGGGCCTTAAAAATGGACGGCGGTCAAATTGGGTTTATTGCGCATAAATATTTAAAGAAAAATTGGTCAATTAATGCAGGATTTAATTACCGAAAAACGACTGTAAATAATGGGGATAAATGGGTGTATTATCAAGTAGAATTGCGCAATAATTTAGGGACTGCTTTGCCTTATCCAACGTCGCTCAGTTCTGCAAAAAAATTGGCTTTAAACAATTTGGATTATTTAGAGTTACCAATACATTTTAGTTACCAATTCAATAGAAAATGGTCGATGTCGGGCGGCATCAAAACTGCTTATTTATTGAGCGCTAAAGTGTCAACTTCTTCGGATTCTACGTTGTTTGTTTTTCAAAATGGTGGCTCAAATAAAGATAAAAATTTTGTAGCCGCCGACGGTTCAAGTAATGCTAAATTATTAGGTTTAAACCGTTTCGATTTTGCCGCAATTGGCGGCATTAATTACCATTTAACGCCTAAGATTCACTTCTCTTTGCGTTACGATTATGGGTTTAAAAACGTTTTAAATCGTGATAATTGGTCGGCTTACAATCGGTTTCTTGGTTTAAACGCCGCTTATTATTTTAGATAAATAGCTGTTAATCAATAAGTTATAAAACAAGAAAGCCGACGTGTCCCATTGAGGATACGTCGGCTTTTTTTGTTTTTAATTCTAAAAAACAGTGAAAAAAGGCTTTTATACTGAGGGGTCCCTTTTTTTCTGAAATTACAGTTTCTCCAAAATATAATTAGTCATTTTATTGAACAAATGCAACCGCGCATTGCCGCTATTGATGCCATGATTTCTATTCGGATAAAAATACGTGTCGTACTGTTTATTCGCCGCAATCAGCGCGTTGGCCATCTCGATTGAGTTCTGAAAATGCACATTATCGTCCGTTGTGCCGTGAATCAGAAGGTAATTACCTTTGAGTTTATCCGCAAAATTGACGGGCGAATTGTCGGCATAACCCGCCGCATTTTCCTTTTCCGTCTGCATATAACGCTCAGTATAAACCGAATCATACCATTTCCAATTCGTTACGGGCGCCACGGCAATTGCCGTTTTGAAGACATCGGCACCTTTCAAAATGCACAAACTCGACATATATCCGCCGTAACTCCAACCAAAAATACCGATTCGTTTGCCATCCACAAAAGGCTGGGTTGCGAGCCATTTTGCGGCTTCAATTTGGTCAATCGTCTCATAATGACCGAGTTGTTTATACGTTATTTTTCTAAAGTCTTCACCTCTGCCGCCCGTTCCGCGTGGGTCAACGCAGACAACGATGTAGCCTTTTTGGGTCAACATCTGATACCATAAATAATTGGCACCGCCCCAAGAATCCACGACTTGTTGACTATTCGGACCTGAATATTGGGTCATAAAAACGGGATATTTTTTCGTAGAATCAAAATCACGCGGGCGCATCATCCAACCGTTTAATTCCACATTTTCGGACGTTTTAAATTTGAAAAAATTGCTTTTTACAAAGTCAAATTCATTCATTTTTAACCGCAATTTTTCATTCGTTTCAATGTCCCGAACGACCTTGCCTTGTTTGTCAACAACGCCATAATTTGGCGGGTCATTTAAGCCTGAATGCGTCACCACCATATAGTCATAAGTCGCGCTAAATTGTGCATCATTTGAGCCGCTGCCGCCGACAATATAACGGTCTTTCGTGCCGTCGGTTTTAACGCTGTAAACGCCTTTTTGCAGCGGCGTTTCCTTTGAGGCTTGGTAATAGATTTCGCCGTTTTTGGCGTCAATTCCGTAAATTTCACGCACATCGAACGCGCCTTTGGTCAATTGTTGCGTCATTTTACCCGATTTGTCGTAACGGTAAATGTGGTTCCAACCGTCCGTTTCGCTCGATTTTATGAAGCCACCATCTGCCAAAAATTCCATGTCGTCGTTCAATTCTAAATCAACAAAAGTTGGGCGGGTTTCGGTCAATAAAACGCTCGTTTTGCCTTTAGAATCCGCCAATAACAGCGTCAATTCGTTTTGCAAACGGTTCATTTTAAAGACAATTAAATCGTTGTTTGGCGTGTATTTCAAACGTGGAAAATACTCGCCTTCGCCCGTCTGAATTTGCTTGGTTTTGCCCTTTTTTACATCATATTCCCAAACCGTTACGACCGAGTTTTTTTCGCCCACTTTTGGGTATTTATAATTGTAAGTATCGGGATAAGGACCATTTTTGAAAAAGTCCAAATGATACTCAGGAACGTTCGTTTCGTCGAATCTTAAAAACGCAATTTTTGAGCCATCGGGTGACCATTCAAAGGCGCGGGTAAACGAAAATTCTTCTTCATACACCCAATCCGCAAAGCCGTTTATGACCTTGTTTTTAACGCCGTCTTTGGTGATTTGCGTGACTTTATTTTTTTGTAAGTCCTTGACAAACAAGTTGTTATCGCTCGTAAAAGCGACTTTTGTGGCATCTTTTGAAAACGTCGGATTGTTTTGTCTCGACGTCGCGTAAAGCGGTGTCAAGGTCGTTCCGTCCCAGATTTTGAACGCTGATTTTGACGAGCGGCGATAGATTTGTTCGCCTTCAGTTCCGAGCAAAATCTTGGATTCGTCGCCGCTAAAAGTATATTCTTCAAAGGCTTCTTTGCCGTCGTAAATTGTGCCGACGGGCGCGCCCGTTGCCAAATCGACGCGTAAAATTTTGTTTTTGTCTTGCGCTGAATACGTGTTTCCGTCTTTCAAAAAATTGAATCCAGGGACACCGCGTGCGCGGAACGTTCCTTTTTGATAGATGTCTTCAATCGTAATTTTA